>JBKPRS010000066.1:0-7233 GCA_046734695.1 Actinomycetota bacterium
AGGAGTGGGTCATGCGGGCGGGGTGCTCGATCAGGGACTCCACCGCGCCCAAGGACTCGGCCAGAGTGAACAGGCGGGTCGCCTCCGCCACCCGCAGGGCCGCTTCCTCACCGCCGCGGAGGACGAATGAGACCATGCCGCCGAAGTCCCGCATCTGGCGCTTGGCCACGTCGTGGCCCGGGTGGCCGGGTAGGCCGGGCCACAGGACCTGGGCGACCGCGGGGTGGTCGGTGAGGACCTCTACCACGGCGCGGGCGTTGTCGCAGTGGCGGTCCATGCGTATCGGCAGGGTCTTGAGGCCCCGCTGGATCAAGTAGCAGTCGACCGGCGACGGGACCGCGCCCACAGCGTTCTGGGTGAAGGCGATGCGGGCCGCCAGGTCGTCATCGTTCAGGGCCACGCAGCCGCCTATGACATCGGAGTGGCCGCCCAGGTACTTGGTCGAGGAATGGACCACCACGTCGGCGCCCAGGGCCAGGGGCTGCTGGAGGTACGGAGTGGCGAACGTGTTGTCGACGACGAGCAGCGCGTCGTGCGCGTGGGCGATGTCGGCGACCGCGGCGATGTCGACGACGGACATGGCCGGGTTGGTTGGGGTCTCCGCCCAGACCATGGCGGTGTCGGCCGGCCAGTCACGGGCAAGAGAGGAAGGATCGGTCAGATCGACCGCTGCCCACGGATGGCCGCTGGCGCCGTAGACCTTGTCGATCAGGCGGAACGTGCCGCCGTAGGCGTCGCCGCCGAGTACCACGCCGGCGCCGGCCGCCAGTTGGCGTAGGACGGCGTCCTCGGCCGCCAGGCCGGAGGCGAACGCCAGGCCGTGGCGGGCGCCCTCCAGCGAGGCGATGGCGGACTCCAGCGCCGCCCGGGTGGGGTTGGCGCTGCGGGCGTACTCCCAGCCGCGGTGCCGCCCCACGCCCTGCTGGGCGAACGTCGTGGACAGGCTGATGGGCGGGACCACCGCGCCGGTGGTCGGGTCCGGCTCCTGGCCGGCGTGCACGGCGCGGGTCTCGAAGCCCCGGTCGTCGCTCACCGGCCGGTGGCCGCCTGGGACAGGTGCTCCAGCACGTCCGTCCGGGACAGCACCGCCCGGGGCCGCCCGCCGGCCAGCACCACCACGGCGGAGGCCCGGTCCAGCAGCTCGACCGCCAGGGGGATGGGCTGGCCGATCCCGATGGTGGGCAGGCGGGCGCCCATCACCTTCTCGACCGGCTCGTCCAGCACCGCGGGGTCGTGGAAAGCCCGGTCCATCAAGGCCAGCTCGTCGACCGCGCCCAGGATCTCGGCCGCGGCCAGCGGCAATTCGCCCTTGGCCACCGGCAGCTGGGACAGCCCGTAGCCCCGCATCACGTTCACGGCCCGCTGCACCGTCTCCTCGGGGCGCACGTACACCAGGGGCGGGATGTCCCGGCCCCGGGCCTCGAGGATGTCGGCCACCGTGTGCTCGCCGCCGCGCAGGAAGCCGTAGCCCGCCATCCACTCGTCGTCGAACACGCGGGACAGGTAGCCGCGCCCCGAGTCCGGGATCAGCACCACCACCAGGTCGTCGGGCCCCAGCTCCCGGCCCACCTCCAGGGCAGCGGCCACGGCCGTGCCGCCCGATCCACCGATGAGCAGGCCCTCCTCGCAGGTGACCCGCCGGGCCATGAGGAAGCTGTCCTCGTCGCTGACGGGCACGACCCGGTCGACCAGGCCCGGCTCGTAGGTCGTCGGCCAGAAGTCCTCGCCGATGCCCTCGACCAGGTAGGGCCGCCCCGACCCGCCCGAATAGACGGACCCGGCCGGATCGGCGCCCACGATCTGCACCGCCGAGCTCTGGGACTTGAGGTAGCGGGCCACGCCGGTGATGGTGCCGCCGGTGCCGACCCCGGCCACGAAGTGGGTGAGCCGCCCGGCCGTCTGGCGCCAGATCTCGGGCCCGGTGGTCTGCTCGTGCGCCCACGGGTTCCACTGGTTGTCGTACTGGTTGGGCCGGAAGGCACCGGGCGTCTCCCGCACGAGCCGCTCCGACACCGAGTAGTAGGACTGGGGATCGTCCGGCTCGACCGCGACCGGGCACACGATCACCTCGGCGCCGTACGCCTCCAGCAGCCGGATCTTCTCCGGTGCCACCTTGTCGGTCACCACGAAGATGCAGCGGTAGCCCCGTTCGGCCGCCACGATGGCCAGCCCGACGCCGGTGTTGCCCGACGTGGGCTCGACGATCGTGCCACCGGGACGCAGCAGGCCCTCCCGCTCGGCCTGGGTGATCATCGCCAGCGCGGGCCGGTCCTTGACGCTTCCGCCGGGATTGAGCATCTCCAGCTTGGCGGCAATGGTGCAGCTCAGCCCCTCGGTCACGCGATTCAGGCGGAGGAGTGGCGTGTCACCGATCAGATCGATCAGCGAATCCGCGATCTGGGGCTCGGACGGGCCGGACATGCCAGGCGTGATGGTACCCACGCGGCGCGGGCCTCAGGCGCAGGTCAGTCGACGAGCACGCAGCGGGTCCCGCGGTAGATCGTGGCCATGCACTTGTTGCAGTGCACGCATAGGGACTCGTGTGTCCGGCCCTGCTGCCAGCGGGCCACGAGATCGGGCTCGCGCAGCAGGGCGCGGCCCATGGCCACGAGCTCGAAGCCCTCGTCCAGCGCTCGCTCCACGGTTTCGAGCCGGTTGATCCCGCCGAGCAGGATCAGCGGCATGTCCAGCGCGGCCCGGAACTGGCGGGCGTAGGGCAGCAGGTACGCCTCCTCGAACGGGTACTCCCGGAGGAAGGCCTTGCCCGCCAGGCGGAACGCGGGCCGGATCGGCTTCGGCATGGCCCTGGCCATCTCCGCCACCGGTGCCTCGCCCCGGAACAGGTACATAGGGTTCTGCAGCGAGCTCCCGGCCGTCAGCTCGATGGCGTCGAGGTTGCCGTCCGCCTCCAGCATGCGGGCGACGGTCACGCTCTCGTCGAGCCACAGCCCGCCCCGCACGCCGTCGGCCATGTTGAGCTTGGCGATCACGGCCAGCCGGTCGCCCACCGCCTGGCGAACGGCAGTGGCGATGGCCCGGGGGAAGCGGGCCCGGTTCTCCAGCGAGCCGCCCCATTCGTCGCGGCGCCGGTTGAGCCGGGGGCTGAGGAACTCGCTCGGCAGGTAGCCATGCCCGAAGTGGATCTCGACGGCGTCGAACCCGGCTGCCTCGATGACCTGGGCCGCGGCCGCGAAGTCGTCGACGATGCGGAGGATCTGGGTGGTCGTGACCCCCTTCGTGCGCTTCATGGCCAGCGGGCTGAAGATTGGCGACGGCGACAGGCCCGGCCGCCCGGTCCCCGCGGCCACCGCGCCGGCGTGGCCGAGCTGGGCCGATACCGCCGCCCCCTCGGCGTGCACGGCATCGGCCAGCTTCGCCAGCCCGGGCACCGTCTCGGGGGTGAGGATCAGCTCGTTGGGCGTGCCGCACCCGTCGGGCGACACGGCGCAGTAGGCCAGCGTGGTCAACCCCACTCCCCCGGCTGCGACCTTCCGGTGGAACTCGATCAGCGCGTCGTTGACGACGTGCTCGCGGGTCAGGCCCTCGAACGTCGCCGCCTTGACGATGCGGTTGCGCAGCGTGATCGGACCGAGCCTGGCGGGTGCGAAGGGATCGATCGGCCGACCCTAGGCGCGATCTGACGACCCGTCACATATCTACGGCGAGACCAGCACCACCGCCGGCTTGACCGTCTCGTCGCGGTGCGGCGCGTAGACCGCGAGCAGGCGGCCGTCGCCGTCCACCACGGCCCACGGGCCCTCGCCCTCGGCGCCGAGCGCCGCCCGCTCCAGCACACGACCGTTGGCGACCAGCGCGGCGGTGGCCTCGTCCGCCACCAGCCGGGGCCTGCCCCGCAGCGCCTCCGCCGGCCGCAACAGCCGCTCCGGATCGAGTCCCGCCAGCGGGACGGCCTCGTCGATCGTGAACGCCCCCACCGCCAGCCGGCGCAGCGCCCGCAGGTGCGCCCCACCGCCCAGCGCAGCCCCCAGGTCGGCCGCCAGCGAGCGGACGTAGGTCCCCGACGAGCACACGACCTCCACCGGGTAGACGCCCGGTGCCACCGCCTCCCCCACGGTGAACCGGTCCACCCGGACGGGCACAGCCTTCCGCTCGATCTCGACCCCGGCGCGGGCCAGCTCGTGGAGCCGGCGTCCCTCGACCTTCTTGGCCGACACCATGGGCGGGACCTGGAGGATGTCGCCGGTCAGCCCGACCGCCGCCCGCCGCACGTCATCCAGGCCGACCGCGGTCATGTCCCACGTCCCGGTGACCTCGCCCGCGGCGTCGAGGGTGGACGTGGCCGTCCCCAGCACGACCTCGCCCACGTAGTGCTTGTCGAGCCCGGACAGGAACGTGAGCAGTCGGGTGGCCCGTCCCACGCCCAGGACCAGGACGCCGGTGGCGTCGGGATCCAGCGTGCCGGAGTGCCCGACCTTGCGGGTGCCGAGCAGGCCGCGGGCCTTGGCCACCACGTCGTGCGACGTCCATCCCGCGGGCTTGTCGACCACGGCGACCCCGTCGGGCCCGGGGCCCCGCGTGGGCATCAGCCGTCCCCGTCCCCGATGTCGCGCAGGAGGTCCTCGACCCGTTGGGCCTTCGAGATCACCGTGTCCGGCCGGAAGACCAGCTCGGGCGTGCGCTTGAGGCGGGCCTGGCGGGCGATCGCCGCCTGCAGCCGGGGCCGGTGCTCCTCCAGCGCCTCGGCCAGCTCACCCGCGTCGTGCTCCGCGTCGCCTTCGTCCATCGTCGTGTACCACACGGTCGCGTGCCGCAGGTCGGGCTCGACCTCGACGCCCACCACGGTGAAGAACCCGAGGCGGTCGTCCTCGAACCGCTCGATCTCCTCGGCGACGATCTCGTGGACCAGGTGGTTGAGCCGCGCCGTGCGCGGGAAGTCCCGAGCGGTCCCCTGGCGCTTGGTCATGTCTCGTCCTCCTCTTCGATCCACAGGCGGTCGATCCGCAGCACCTCGACCTCGGGGAACGACCACACGAACCGTTCCACGTGGTCGAGCAGCTCACGGAGGTGCGACGGGGTCGAGGCCACCACGGCCACCCCTAGGGTGGCGCGGTGCCACGAGTCATGGTGGTCGACCTCCGCCACCGATACCCGGTGGCGCTTGTACAACCCTTCCACCATCGGCTTGACCGCAGCCCGCTTCGCCTTCAGCGACCGGGACTCGCGTAGGTACAGCTCGATCCGCAAGGCCGCCGCGTGCACGTCTCTCAGCGTAGGGCGGGCGCCACGGGCGCCTGTCCTCGGCTCAGGTCCGCGGGATCTCGCGATCCTCGAACGTCTCGATGATGTCGCCGTCCTTGAGGTCCTGGAAGTCGGACAGGCCGATACCGCACTCGAAGCCCGACTGGACCTCGCGCACGTCATCCTTGAACCGCTTGAGCGACGTGATCGTGCCCTTCCAGATGATCGTGCCGTCCCGCAGGAACCGCACCTTGGAGCCACGCGTGATGGTGCCGTTGGTGACGTAGCAGCCGGCCACCTTGCCGACCCGGGGCACGGAGAAGATCTCCCGCACCTGGGCCTCACCGGTGACGATCTCCTCGAACTCGGGCTGCAGCAGGCCGAGCAGGGCGTTCTCGATGTCCTCGAGGACCTGGTAGATGATCTCGTAGGTCCGGATCTCGACGTCCTCGGCCAGCGCCAGCTCCCGGGACGAACGGTCGGGCCGCACGTTGAAGCCGATGATGGTGGCGTTGGATGCCGCCGCCAGCTGCACGTCGCTGCGGGTGATCCCGCCGACGCCGCGGTTGACGAAGGACAGCTTGACGTCTTCGCGCTCCAGCTTGCGGAGCGCGTCGGTCAGCGCCTCGAGCGAGCCGGTCACGTCGGCCTTGAGCACCAGGTTCAGCGTGGCGACCTCGCCCTGCTGGATCTGCTCGAAGATGTCCTCGAGCTTGGCGCCGCCACTGGTGACCGCGGCCTCCCGGCCGAGGCTGGCGACCCGCTGCCAGTGCTCACGGGTCTGGGCCGCGTTGCGGGCCATCTTCTCGTCCGGGGCGATCACGAACTGGTCGCCGGCGTCGGCCACCTCGTTGAGGCCCAACACCTGGACCGGCGTGGAGGGCGCAGCCTCCCGCACGTTCACGCCGTGGTCGTTGATCAGCGCCCGCACCCGGCCCCAGGCGGCGCCGGCCACGAGCGGGTCGCCGACCCGCAGCGTGCCCCGCTGCACCAGGACCGAGGCCACCGGGCCCCGGCCGACGTCGAGGTTGGCCTCGAGCACCACGCCGGCGGCGCGGCCGTCGGGGTCGGCCTCGATGGGCGGGTCCTGGACGTCGGCCACGAGCAGCAGGGTCTCCAGCAGCTCGTCGATGCCCAGGCCCTGCAGCGCGGAGACGGGCACCATCTCGGTGTCGCCACCCCAGTCGCTGGGGATCAGGCCCTGGTCGGACAGCTGCTGCTTGACCCGGTCGACGTTGGCCTGCTCGCGGTCGATCTTGTTGATCGCTACCACGATGGGCGAACCGGCCGCCTTGGCGTGGTTGAGCGCCTCGACCGTCTGCGGCATGACGCCGTCGTCGGCCGCCACCACCAGGACCACGATGTCGGTGGCCTCGGCACCACGGGCCCGCATGGCGGTGAACGCCTCGTGGCCCGGGGTGTCGATGAAGGTGATCTGCCGGCCGTTCTTCTCGGTCTGGTAGGCGCCGATGTGCTGGGTGATGCCGCCGGCCTCGCCCTCGACCACGTTGGCGTTGCGGATGCGGTCGAGCAGCTTCGTCTTGCCGTGGTCGACATGGCCCATCACGGTGATGACCGGTGGCCGCGGGATGTAGCCGTCGCCGCCCTCGTGCTCGAACAGCTCGTCGAAGCCGAGCTGGCGCTGCAGCTCGACCTCCTGCTCCTCGCCCGGGTCGACCAGGCGGATGTCCGCGCCGATCTCGGCCGCGAACAGCTCGATCATGTCGTCGGTCAGCGACTGGGTGGCGGTGACCATCTCGCCCTGCTGCATGAGGAAGCGGACGACGTCGGCCGCGGTGCGGTTGAGCTTGGGACCGAGGTCCTGGGGCGTGGAGGCCCGCTCGACCACGATCGTGCCCTCGGGCACCGGAGCGGTCGCCGGCGTGTACGAGGGCGCCTCCATCGGCTGGAGCTCCTCGCGGCTGCGACGCCTCCGGCCCCGCCGCCGGGGCGGGCGCTGCCCGCCACCGCGGGGACCGCCACCAGGACGGCCGCCACCACCGGGCGCGGCACCGAAGCCGCCCCCGCCGGGGC
>JBKPRS010000067.1:0-7670 GCA_046734695.1 Actinomycetota bacterium
CCCATCTACCGGCGCACCGCCCCGGGTTAGCCTGACAGCGGGTAGCACGCCACCTGAGGGGGATCAGATGGACGACCATGCGGGCGGTCCGCGCCGGGTCGGCTTCCTGGCCGACACCCACAGCGCCAAGGCGGACGGGAGCGATCTGCCCGACGAAGTCCTGGCGGCGTTCGCCGGGGTGGACCTGGTGGTGCACCTGGGCGACATCGGCCGCAAGGGGATCCTCGACCGGCTGCTCGGCATCGCGCCGGTTCTCGTCCCCGTGGGAGGCGACAAGGGCTACGTCCCCTGGCAGGAGGGCGGGGCCGAGAGCTCCGAGACGCCGGTGCGGGTGATCACCTCTGGTCCGCACACCGTCGGGCTCACGTTCAACCTGGCCCAGCCCGACAAGAAGATCGTCGTGGGCGAGGAGATCGACTTCGGCGAGGAGCCGCTGGCCAAGCTGCTGCAGCGGCGCTTCGAGGCCCCGGTGGGCGCGGTGGCGTTCGGCGGGACCCACCGCCCGATGGAGCTGAGCCACGAGGGCGTGCTCTTCTTCAACCCGGGCAGCCCGACGCTGCCCATGCCGGGCGCGCCCGGCGCGGTGGCGGTGCTCGACCTGGCCGGCGACGCTCCCGGCGTCGACCTGGTCACGATCGTCCCGGCCGGATGAGCCTCCCGACGCCGCGCTGGCTCGGCGTCTGTCTCGACTGTGCCGACGCGGGGGAGCTGGCCCGGTTCTACGCCGCGCTGCTGGGCTGGGCGATCGCGGACGGCGACGGCGCCGGCTGGGTCTCCGTCCGGGGCCCGGAGGGCAGCATGGGCCTCAGCTGCCAGGCCGAGCCCTGGTACGAGCCGCCGGTCTGGCCCGAGGAGCCGGGGCGCCAGACCAAGATGATGCACTTCGAGATCCAGGCGGACGACATCGCCGCCGCGGTCGCCGAGGCCATCGCCCTCGGCGCCCGCCAGGCCGAGCCCCAACCCGCGGACCGCTCGCCGGACCAGCTCCGGGTCATGCTCGACCCCGCGGGCCACCCTTTCTGCCTCTGCACCCACTGAGGCGTCAGCCGAGCAGGCCCGCCGGCCGCTCCCGCAGGATCGTCTCGGACTCGGAGACCAGGCGCCGGACCAGGTCGCCCGCGGGCTCCACGGCGTGGACCACCCCGACCGACTCGCCCGCGGGCGTGACGCCCCGTTCCCGGGAGAACAGGTAGTCGCCGGACCGGTACTCGTCGGACCGCTGCTCGCTCCAGGCCCTGACCTCGTCCTCGCGTCCGTGCCACTCGTCGGTGAAGCTGTTGCGCAGCGCCCGCATGGCGATGCCGCGCGGCCAGTCCATCTTGATGGCGAGGTCGAACGTCTCGGTGAGCACGGTGTCGTCGGCCCCGGCCGCCACCAGGTGCTCGCGGAACGAATGGGACACGGCCGCCTCCGGCGTCGCCTCGAAGCGCGTGCCCAGCCACACGCCTTCCGCCCCCAGCACGAGCGCGGCGGCGATGCCCCGCGCGTCGCCGATCCCCCCGGCCGCCACCACGGGCAACGGCGCCACCGCGTCGACGACCGCGGGCACGAGCGGCAGCGTCGAGACCCGACCGGTGTGCCCGCCGGCTTCGGTGCCCTGCGCCACGATCACGTCGGCCCCGGCTGCGGCGGCCCGCTCGGCCTCGGCCACGGTGCGGACCTGGCACAGCACCAGCGCCCCCGCGTCGTGCGCGGGCGCCACGAACGGCGTCGGATCGGCGAACGAGTGGGCGACGACGGTGATCCCCTCGTCCAGCGCCACCGGCGCCAGTTCGTGGACCTCGGCCCGGTGCGAGATGAACCCGACGCCGATGCGGCGTTGGGTCAGCGCCCTGGCCGCCCGGATCTCCGCCCGCAGCCCGTCCGCCCCCCGGAACGCCCCGCCGATCAGGCCGAGCCCCCCGGCATCCGACACGGCCGCGGCCAGCGGCGCCCCGGCCACCATCGCCATGGGCGCGTTGAGGATCGGGTGATCGATCGCGAGCAGCTCACACGGCCGGGTCCGCACGCGCCCGACCGTACCGGGCCACGCCGGCTCTCAGCCCGGCTCGTCCCCGTCCTCCGCCAAACGGCGGCGGGCCGCACGCTCGACGAAGATCGGCACGAACATCTGGATGCGGGCCGAGGCCCGCCGGTGCTCGAGCTCGTCCCGCACCGCCGCCTCGACGACCTCGGCAGGCCGCCCGATCGACACGGTCAGCTTCTCGACCGTGACCCGCACGATCGTCTCGTCCTCGGTGCGGGTGGCCTGAAGGCGCCGCTACCTTCGGCGGCATGGGCGACGTCCAGTCGGCGATCGAGCGGGCCGCCTTCAGTGAGCACGGTGCGCAATGGTCGATCTCGGTCGTGGACCTGGACACGGGCGCCTCTCTGGGCGAGCGCGACCCGGACGCCTGCCTGTCCACCGCGAGCGTCGGCAAGCTGCTCGCCCTCATCGAGCTGGCCGAGCGCGTCGGTCGTGGCCAGGCGGATCTGCGCACGGTCGTCGCCCGGACGGAGGCGGACCGCGTCGCCGACTCGGGGCTGTGGCAACACCTCGCCATCGACGAGCTACCGCTCGCCGACGTGGCGACGCTGATCGGCACGGTGAGCGACAACCTGGCCACCAATGTGCTGCTGCGCCACCTGGGCCTGGGCTCGGTGCAGCACCGCGCTGGGCTCCTCGGCCTCTCGACCGTCCAGCTGCACGATCGCGTGCGCGACCAGCGCACGCCCGACGATCCGCCCCGGCTGTCGTCGGGCAGCGCCCGGGAGCTGGCCGGCCTCATGCGCCGGCTGAGGTCGGACGGGCCGGGCCTGGTCCTGGACTGGCTGCGACCGGGCACCGACCTGTCGATGGTGGCGAGCGCGTTCGGGCTCGACCCGCTCGCCCACGTCCTCGTGGACCGGGGCCTCCGGGTGATCAGCAAGACGGGCACCAACCGCGGCGTGCGAGCCGACGTCGGGACCGTCGAAGGTCCCGCCCGCGGGCTGGTCTACGCCGTTCTCGTCAACTGGACCGAGCCCGCCACCCCCGAAGACGGCTCGCGCGATCTCGTGCTCGACGCCATGCGGGACATCGGCTCGACCCTCCGGGCCACGGTGGCGGGGGGCTGAGTGCGCGATGAGTCCTCGGGGTGCGCAACGTCCTAGACGACGATGACAGCGACGGATCTCTGCCTCCGATCGGTGCTCCGGCCACGCGGGCGCTTGCCGCGCAAGGCGTCACCCGGCTCGCCGATCTGACCCACTACCGCTCGGACGACCTGCTCGCCTGGCACGGCGTAGGCCCCAAGGCCGTTCGCCTGCTCGAGGCAGCACTTGCCGAGCAGGGGTTGTCGTTCGCCGAAGGCTCGTAGTCGTGCCGAAGCCGAGAGGAGCGGTGAGGCGGGCGGCCCCTTAGCCTGAGCCGGATGGGGACGACACTGGACTGGTACGGGTGTGCCACGTTCCGGCTGCGCACGGCCGGGCTGACCATCTTCCTCGACGCCTACATCGACCGGGCGGACAACGCGCCGGGCACCGGTCTCGTCGCCGACGACATCGACGTCTGCGACTGGATCCTCGTCGGCCACTCGCACTTCGACCACCTCTACGGGGCCGAGCGCATCGCCCGCGCCACCGGGGCGCGCATCGTCGGCAGCTACGAGACGGTCCGCATCATGGAGCAGGCCGGCGTCCCGCTCGGCCAGATGATCTGTGTGTCCGGCGGCGAGACCATCGCGCTGTCGGACGACGTGCGGGTGTCCGTGCACCCGAGCCAGCACTCCTGTGTCTGGAGCCACACCCAGATGCACCAGTCCGACGAGGTGTGCGTCGGCGACCTCGGCGTGACCTGGCAGGAGCAGCAGGCCCGGTTCGCCGAGCTGGTCACCCACTTCGGGTCCGGCCTGCCCCGCGCCTCGCTCGACCACCTGCTCACGGCCCAACAGGGCGACCGGGGCGACGGCGGTGCGCTCGTCTACGTCATCGAGACGCCCGAGGGGAGCGTGCTCTACCAGGACACGTCCGGTCACTGGACGGGCATCCTGCGCGACCTGCGGCCCGACGTCGCCATCGTCGCCGCCGCCGGCCGGGGCAACATCGACGGCGAACCGATCCAGGGCTCGCTCGCCCAGTTCGTCGCCCGCGAGGTCGAGCTGCTCGCGCCCCGCCGGGTCGTGCTGTCCCACCACGACAACTGGCTGCCCGGGTTCTCGGTAGACACGGACATCGCCCCGCTGCGCAAGGCCATTGCCGACACCGCCCCCGACACCGAGCTGGTCGAGCTGGGCTACCTCGACGGGACCACCGTCCTGCCCATCTGAAGGCCGGCCGAGGCCCGCAGCCCGACTCGGACTGCTTCACTTGGCGGGTGGAGACTGCCGTCCCTCCGCCCGACGCGGTTCCGGGCGCGTCGGGGCCCCGAGGGCGCCGGCTCATCGTCGCCGCGGGCGTGGCGGTCGCGCTAGTCGCTGCGGCCGGGGTCGCGGTCGGGGTCGGGGGCCGCTCGGGCGGCGGGACGCACGGGGCGGTCATCGCCGGTGCTCCCGGGCTCGATCCCGGCAGCGACCTCGGCGCCGGCCTCACCGTCGTCGAGGGCAGCAGGCTCGTCGCGCCGCCCATCCCCGCGGGCCAGCCGACGGCAGACCCCACGGTCGTCGACGACGGCTTCACCGCCATCCTCGAGGTGGATGGCGATCCGCTCACCGTGATGCAGGCCTACATCGCGCAGACCGGCGGCACCAGCCCCGGGATCGGCTGCGAGGACGCCGACGGCGTGCAGAGCTGCGCCGCGACCGTCTACATCGACCGTGGCGCCAACCCCGCCGCCCTCGAGCTGTCGTCGTGGCGGGGCCTACCCGACGGCGCCCGGCCCGTGTCGCATCTCGAGCTGGTCTACACGAGCTTCCCTGTGAGCGACGCGGCACGCGAGGTCGCCGAACGGGTGCGACCGCCCGCCCGGACGCCCCTGTCGGTCCCCGACGTGACGTCGCCGCCCCGGCCGGAGGGGGTCGCGCCGTCCGGCGGCGAGCAGACCATGTTCACCGGCGCCGATCCGGTCGCTCCGCTGCCGGTGCTCGCCGGAAGCCGCCTGCTGGCCGACGTCGTCCCGCGCAGCGGCTGGCCGCCCCGTGCGTTAGCGGTGCTCGAGGTCACCGGCGATCCGGCCGCGGTCCATGCCGCCTACCGCGAGCTGCTGGGCGACAGGGGCTCGGACGGCGCGTCGGAGCGTCCGCCGCGAGAGGTCGCGGCTGGCCGGATGATCGAGTTCAGCGGCGGCGAGACCGGCGGGGTCGACTACCAGGCGCGCCTGTTCGTCCGGGACGGCGGGGACGCCTGGCTCCTGATAGAAGCCACCTACGACTGACCCTGGGTTGAATACTCGAGTCGTGCCTGAGCTACAGCGTCTGCGAGCCGACCACGCTCCAGTAATCCTGGAGTTCGAGCTCGCGAATCGCGCCTACTTCGCCGCTTCGGTGACCGATCGTGGTGATGAGTTCTTCGAGCAGTTCGCCGAGCGGCACCACGCCCGGCTGGCGGAGCAGGACGCTGGTCAGGGCGCCTACTACGTGCTCGTCGCCGAGGACGGGGCTGTCCTCGGTCGGTTCAACCTCGTGTTCGTCGAGAACGGCGTAGCGGAGCTGGGCTACCGGGTTGCGCAGCATGTCGCCGGTCATGGCGTCGCGACCGCGACTGTGCGCGACCTGTGCCGCGTCGCGGCATCGCGGCACGGGGTCACGAAACTCAAAGCCGCCACTGCCACGGACAACCCAGCCTCGCGGCGCGTGTTGGTCAAAGCCGGCTTCACTCCGGTCGGACCAGCCGACCCCGCCGACCTCGGCGGGAAGCGCGGCACCTGGTACGAGCGGGACCTCACCGCCGAGCCAGCAACATGACACCTGAGGCGAACTCCAGCCCACAAGCCAGGGCCGGGAGGCGGGAGAGCGGGTGACGGGAATCGAACCCGCATAGCCAGCTTGGAAGGCTGGAGCTCTACCATTGAGCTACACCCGCAGAGCTCACAGTGTGCGCAGACCCGCCGTGGTTGCGCCATACGGGCACACGGTTTCCGGCCTTCCTGGCCGATCCCGCGGTCGCGGGCTCGGGCGCGCACTGGCGCGGTCCGGAAGCTTCCCCGCCGCGAGCGCGTAGAGACCACCGGGTGGCCCCCGTGGGCCGGGCCGCGGTCCCCGGGGTGCCGTTGAGGCGGTCCCGGACCCTCCGGTTGGATCGTCCGCGTGCCGAGCTTCGACGAGTTCGTGGCCCAGCTGGCGCCGGCGTTGGGCCTGACGGCGGGGGACCTGGCGCCGCACCGGCGCCTCGGCGTCGACATACCCCTCGACGAGCTGTCCCTGTCCCTGCTCCTGGTCCGCATCCAGGAGCTGAACGAGGACTTCGAGCTACCCGACCAGATCGACCTGGAGGACGTGACCGTGGCGGACCTGTACCACTTTGCCACCGTCATGGGCCCGGGGCACCGCGAGAGAGGCAGGACCGCACCGTGACCCTCGCCGAGCCCTCGGGCATCCCGATGCAGGGGCGCTACACCCGCCTGGCCCCGTTCAGCCGCGAGTTCTCCGAGGAGCTGTACCAACTGGCCGCGGCCAACCTCATCCCCTGGCAGTGGCACGCGCCGGAGACGCCCGAGGCGTTCCAGGACTCACTCTGGCGGGGCGTGCTGGTGCAGTACGCCATCCAGGACCTGCGCACCGGGCGCAGCGTCGGCTTCATCCGGGCGGACAACGCCAACCTGTTCTTCGGGTTCGTCTACCTCACGATGATGATGCACCCGGCCTACCGGATGAAGGCGTGGCCGCTCGAAGGCGCGCTGCTGTTCGCCAACTACCTGTTCACCAAGTTCAACCTCGAGAACCTGTACGCCGAGACGACCGACAGCTACCTGAAGCAGTTCGCGTCCGGCATCGGCACCGTCTTCGAGGTCGAGGGCCGGCTGCGCAACCGGGTGGTGATCAACGGCAAGCGCGAGGACCTCTACATCCTCACGATCTCGCGTGAGCACTGGCTGGCCGAGGGCAAGCCCGCGCTGGACCGCAACCTCGACCGGGCGCGGATGCGGGCGGTGTCGTGAGCGGCCCGGTGCCTGCCTCCCGGCTCGTGCGCGACGGGCTGGCCGACGGCCGTTGCGTCTTCGGCGCCGGTGGTGCGCGGGTGGGCGCGCTGGAGCTTGCCGCCGGGGGCGCCGCACTGTTCGACGGCGCCGCGGGCACGGAAAGCGTGGGCGTGCTCATGACCAACGACCGGCCCACGGTGGAGGTCGTGATCGGAGCCGTGCTGGCCGGGGCCCGGCTGGTGTCACTGCCGCAGCCCGGCCGCGGGGCCGACCTGGGCGAGTACGCCGCCTTCCTCGCCGCCATCCGCGCCGAGCACGGGCTGGCGGAGGTGGTCGTCGCCGACGAGTTCGCCGGCCTGCTGGAGGGGATCGGCGTGCCGGCCCGGGCCCACTCCGCCCTGCCCGATCGCCCGCTCGCGACCCCCCATCCGGACGGGTTCAGCCTCGTGCAGTACACGTCCGGGTCGACGCAGAGGCCGCGGCCCGTCGTCCTCGACGATGCCCGCATCGGCGCCAACATCGCCGCGCTGCTCCGGGTCCTCGACCCCCGGCCGGGCGACGGGCTGGTGTCGTGGCTGCCCCTGTCCCACGACATGGGCCTGATCGGGATGCTGTTCACCGCCATGGCGGCGGCCGG
>JBKPRS010000068.1:0-15050 GCA_046734695.1 Actinomycetota bacterium
ACATCGTGTGCATCGTCGCCGTGGCGTGGTTGGCCCACCGGCGCGGAGGCCTCATCGCCTCCTTGCTGGCCACGGCGGCCATGGCCTCGCTGGCGTGGTCCCTGGGCAGCGAGATGCTCCACGACCCCTGGCCGCCCCACGTCGTGCTGTTCCCGTTCGCGGTGTTCGTCTTCGCCGCCTGGTCGACGGCCGACATGGACTTCGTGGCCCTGCCGGTGCTGGTCCTGAGCGGGAGCTTCGTCCTCCAGACCCACCTCGGGTACGCGGTGCTCGTCCCCGGCGTGGCGCTGTTCGGCATCGGAGCGCTCTGCTGGCGCCTGCGGCGCGAGCGGCGGGTCGCAGCGGCCACGCGTCCGGGCGGCCGGCGCCGCCTGGTCCTGCTCGCTCTCGGCACCGGCCTCGCGTGCTGGGCCCTGCCCCTGTTCGAGCAGGTCTCCGGGCGCTACCGCGGCAACCTGGGCTCGCTGATCGGGGCCGCCACCAGCCCGCGGCCGGGCTCGATGCCCCTCGACGTGGCGGTCGAGGTCGTCGGCGGGACGCTCGCGCTCCCGCCGTGGTGGCTCCCGCCCTCGTTCGCGTCCCCGGCCGTCAACGTGGCGGGCGAGGGTGTGTCGCTGCGCTCGGCGGTCGTGGGCCTGTTGCTCCTGGCGACCGTGCTGGTCGTCGCCCTCGTCCGGTCCTGGCGACGGGAGCGCACCGCCATCGCCACCGGGCTCGGCCTGGCCCTGGTGATCCTGCCCCTGGCCGTCTACACCACCAACAACGCGCCGATGCCCGTCGCGATCACCGTGGCCTACCTCCGCGGCCTCTGGGTGCTCTCGGCCTTCGTCGGTGTTGTGCTCGCGCTCTTCGCAGCCGACGAGGTCCGCCACCGCCGCCCCGCCCCGTCGTCGGGGAGCGTGGTGGCGCCGGCCGCGATCGCGGCGGCCACGCTCGTCGTCGCCGTGCTCGCCCTCCCCTATGCCAACCGGAGCGGTGGCCCCGACGAGGCGAGAGGCGTGGCGGCGACCCGCAGCCTCGCCACGCAGGTGCTCCCCGAGCTGAGAGGCCGAGGAACGGTGCTGGTCGACATGTCCCAGCAGGCCTCCGGCTCCTCGGTCGGGCCCGGACTGCTCGTCGAGCTGCACGACGCGGGCATCCCGTTCGTCGTCAACGACGAGTCGCTGATCCGCCAGCTGGGGAACTACCGGGCCTACGACGGGACCAACGCCGACCAGCATCTCGTCCTCGTCACCGGCAGGTTCGCCCGGGAGGACCTGTACATCCCTCGCACCGCCCGCGTGGTCGGCAGGTTCGGCGGCCTCGACCCGGCCGAGCGCGACGAGAAGGAGCGCCTCCGCCGCGAGCTCCGCGACGCCATCGACGCCGCGGGCGGGTTCCCGATCGACGCCGACGCGTCCGTGCCGTACTACAAGCACGTCCCGTGGCTGAAGGGCGAGATCGACAAGACGATCTCCGGCCTCGTGGCGATGCGAGACGATCCGGACGAGCTGCTCGACTCCGACGAGCTGCTGAGCCTCCTCCTGTTCCAGGACATAGGTGTCAGCGCGGTGGAGGACGTCGTCGATCCCGACGCGCTGCCGATCGACGACCTCAAGCGCTACGTAGAGCTGCGCCGCTGGGAGACGGACCTACCGTTCACCGTGTACCTCTACTAGCGAGCCGGTCCGGTAGGAACGCTACGAGTGAGGCAAGGTGGACCATGAACAACCCCACGCCGGGGACGGGCGGGGCGCAGCCGTGAGCCGCTTCGACGGCAAGGTCGCGCTCGTCACCGGGGCCGGCTCGGGCATCGGCCGGGCTGTGACCGCCCGGCTGGCGGCGGAGGGAGCGGCCGTGCTCGCGGTCGACATCGACGCGGAGCGGTTGGACGAGACGGCCGGCAGCCTGCCCGGCCAGGTGGCGGTGAGGCAGGCCGACGTCAGCGACCCGGCTGCCTGTGCCGATGCCGTCGCGGCGTGCGTCGACCGCTTCGGGCGGCTCGACGTCCTCGGCAACGTGGCCGGCATCTACCACGCGTCCCACGCGACCGACCTGACCGTGGATCAGTACCGCCGGATCATGGGCGTCAACATCGACGCCTGCCTCTTCCTCGCCCAGGCCGCGATACCGCACCTGCTCCAGACCGGCGGGAGCATCGTCAACATCGCATCTAACGCCGGGCTGCAAGGCGTTCCGTACTCGGTCGCCTACTGCATCAGCAAGGGTGGCGTCGTGCAGCTGACGCGGGCGCTCGCCGTCGAGTACCTGAAGACCGGCCTGCGCGTGAACGCCATCGCGCCGGCCGGGACCAACACCAACCTGGCGCGCTCCGTCCGGTTCCCCACCGACGTCGATCCGGACCTGGTCGCCCGCATGGCCGGACTGCGGGGCGTCGCCGAGCCCGACGAGGTGGCCACGCTGTTCGCGTTCCTCGCGTCGGGCGAAGCGCGCTCGATCACTGGGTCCATCTACACGCTCGACAACGGCCTGACCGCCAGCTGACCCCGGCCGCCCGGAGGTCAGAGGCCGATCTGCGGGGCGACGGGCAGCGACCCGGCGACAGTGGTGCCGGTGCCCAGCGCCGAGTCGATGGCCAGCGACCCGCCGGCCGCCCCCAGGCGGTCGCGCATGTTGTCGAAGCCGTCCCCGGCCCGGACCATGCCCGGATCGAAGCCGACGCCGTCGTCCGCCACCGCGAAGCGGACCCAGTCGGTGTCCCGGGCGATGGTGAGCTCGATGCGGGCCTGCTCGCCGGCGTGCTTGGCGGCGTTCTGGAGTGCCTCGACGCAGCAGAAGTACACCGCCGCCTCGACCGGCGCGGGGAACCGGCCCAGGTTTGGCGCCCGCAGGCGCACAGGCATCGGGCAGCGGTCGGCCGCGGCGGCCAGGGCGTCGGCCAGGCCGTGCTGGCTCAGCACAGACGGGTAGACGCCGTGGGCCAGGTCGCGCAGCTCGGCCCGGGCGGCGTGCAGCTCCTCACGCAGGCCGGCGAGCGCCGTGGCCGCCGCGGCGGGGTCGCGCCCGCACTGGTCCTGCGCCAGGCGCAGGCCGAGGCCGAGGGCGACGAGCCGCTGCTGGGCCCCGTCGTGCAGGTCGCGCTCGACCTGGCGGCGGATGCGGTCGGTGGCCTCGACGAGACGGACCCGTGACGCCTGCAGCGACTCGGCCTGCGCCGCGAGCGCGTCCTCGGAGCGCCGGAGCCGCTCGTTCACGTCCAGCGACCGGGCGAGCTCCACCTCCAGGCGGGTGCGGGTCTGGAGCGAGATCGCGACGATCATCCAGGCGATGAACGGGGTGAAGAACACCAGCACCGCGTCCGGGAGCCAGGACGGCAGCTCGTCGGTGAAGCCGGTGACGTCCTGCAGCACGCCGAGCGCGGCGGCTGCGACGGCCACCATCACCGAGATGGCGAGGTAGCGGCCCAACCGGGGCCGGGGCACGTACGGCGGGGCGAGCACGGCCGGCAGCAGGGCGGCCATGGTCAGGATGGGCCAGGCGAACGTCGCCACGATCGGCACGGTCAGGGCGATGAACCAGTTGCCGGCGGCCAGACGGCGCACCGCCTGCTCGAGGTCGCCGCGGGCGGCAGGCCGGAAGGCGAGGGAGAAGATGGCCGCGGTCGCCGCCACGAGGCCGGCGAGCACCGGCAGCCACACGGTGCGATCGACGAAGACGTAGGCCGCGACGATGACGACCACTCCGGTACCCGCCGTGATCACGTCGTAGCGGATGAAGGTCCGCAGCCGGTCCCGCTCGTCGTCCGGGAACGGCGTCTCGTGCGCCACGGGCCACAGCGTAGAGGCCGGCCGCGGCGGGGCCGGGCGGCCGGTCAGAGGCCCTCGGCCGACGCGACGTGCGGTTCCCGGCCGGCCAGGAACAGCAGGACCGCCGTGACCCGGCGGTTGACGTCGGCGTCGCCGCTGAGCCCGAGCTTGGCGAAGATGACGCCGGTGTGCTTCTCGACGCTGTGCTCCGAGACGCCCAGCGACCGGGCGATGGCGGCGTTGCTGGCCCCGGTGGCCAGCTCGGCGAGGACGTCGGTCTCCCGGGTGGACAGCGCCGCCAGCGGCGAGTCGAGCGACCGCCGCCGGGCGCGGACCAGGGCGTCCACCACGTCGTCGTCGATGTAGGACCCGCCGGACGCCACCGTGCGCACCGCCGACACGAGCCGGTCGACGTCGTCGACGTGGTCCTTCAGCAGGTAGCCGCGGCCCCGGCTGCCCTCGGCGAACAGGTCGAGCGCGTACGCGGGCTCGACGAACTGGGACAGCACGACCACGCCGATCTCCGGAGCGGTCCGCCGCAGGCGCCGCGCCACCCGGATGCCCTCGTCGGTGTGCGTGGGAGGCATGCGGATGTCGGTGAGCACCACGTCCGGCCGCTCCGCCTCGACCGCGGCGTGCAGCTCGTCCGGATCGCCGCACGCGGCCACGAGGTCGACGTCGGCGTAGGTGGACAGCAGGCTGCTGACGCCCGCCCGCACCAGCAGGTTGTCCTCGGCCAACACGATCCGCAGCGCCATGTGCCCACGAGGCTACGACGCACGAGCCGGGGCCCGCCCCCGGCCAGCCCTACCGGCGGGGGGAGGCCAGCCCTACCCGTCCCCACCTGCGAGAAGGGGCAGGCGGCGCCCTTCCTCGCCGGCGGCATGTGGCCGAGGATCGGATCGTGGCGGGCAGGGCGGTGGGCAGGAAGCGGCAGGCGGTCGGGGGACACGATGAGGGGCGGGCGCTCATCGGTCTCCCCGACCGGGCCGGCTGCTCGCCCAGCGGCGCGCCCGCGCCCCGCCGTGCGGGGCCCGAAGGGGCGTGGGTGCTGAGCCTCCAGCGCACGGCGGGCAACGGCGCCGTCGCCGGCTTGCTCGCCTCGGTGCAGCGCGCCGATCCCCCGGTGCCGCGCGACTTCGCCGACGACGTGGTCGACGACCTACGCGACCTCGGCGTCAAGGAGGCCCAGCTCGGCAGCCCCGAGGCGATCCGCGCCCTCGGCGAGGGCGAGGCGCGCCGGCTGGTCGGCATGCTGCGCTCCTACATCGCCATGGGCCGCGGCGGCGGTCCGCTGACCTTCACCTCGTCCACGAACATCGTGGGGGCCTGGAACGCAACCAAGGACGACCTCGGAGTCGGCGGCCGGTCGGGCTACGCGTCGATCCTCCACTACGTCCGTGAGCTCGACCGCCTGACGCGGGCCAGCCTCGGCGGGTCATGGCCCGACGCCATCAAGGAGCTGCGCACCTCCACGATCGTGTTCGCGGGCGCCAAGTTCCACGTCCACCCCCGCATGCTCTACTTCGCGGCCGCGGCCCAGGTTGGGACGGACAAGTCGGCGGGCCTCGCCGAGTCCGACGGCCACTACGTGGCCCCGGGCGCCGTGTTCGACGAGATCATCTCCATCGGCGACGCCGCCGAGGCCATCCACAAGCTCGGCGTGGCGACGCAGAAGGAGCGGCCGCCGCGCCCCCCGGAAGGCGCGGCGGCCGTCTACGACAACCTGGTCCTCCGCCTGCTCCGCGTGCTGTCGCTCGGCTACCGGCAGCAGAACCCGAGCGAGCGGGCGCGGGTCGGCCATCCCGAGCCCGGCCTCGTGACCTGGGTCAACGACCGGTCGACGGCGATCTACGGGCTACCGCCCGTGGCGCACGACGACGCCCAGGGCCTCGCCCAGTGCCGCGACCTGCTGACGGTGCTCGGCCCCGATCCCCGCCGCAAGCAGGCGCACGGCCGCGGCGGCGCCGACCCCCACGGCACCCACCACGCCATGGGCATGGCGATGGACATCTTCTACGGGACCGGTAGCGGCGAGAACATCACCAGCCGGGTGCTGAAGGGCGAGGGCGCGGCCGAGGTCGTCGGGTTCCTGGTGCGCACCTACGGGGACGGCTACCCGGCGCTCGCCGGCCTCCGCGGCGAGCCACCCGCCGCGATGGTCAAGGCGCTCAAGCGCAACGAGGTCGCGGCCCGCGCCTTCTCCGAGCTGCTGGTGGCCCACGCGACCGACGCGCTGGCGCGCCTCGACGAGGCGGTCGAGGGGCGCAAGGCGCCCGAGCACGACGAGCGGCTGCGGTACTACCGCGACCTGCGGCGGAAGATCCGGCGTGCCCTCGGCGCCCGCCACGCCCGGGTCGCCAAGCTGTGGCGGCTGAAGGCCGTGCGGCGGTCGCTGGCCGGCTCCCGGACCGTCGTGGAGGCGGCGCTGGCCGGCGCACGGCCCTCCGCCGTGTCGCGGCACGAGCGGCCGACCGAGTTCCTCGCCGCCTCCCGGGACGCCGCCGCGGCCTACGACCAGCTCCGCGACCTGATGGCATCCCCGGAGCTCGACGCCGCCGCGCCGCCGTTCCTGGCCGGCCCGCTGGACGAGCTGGAGGTGATCCGGTCCGAGCTCGACGCCGCGGTCGACACCGAGGCCCTGGCGAAGGCCCGCCGCGACCTGCCTGCCGGGCTCCGGCGGTCGCTGCGCCTGGCCGCGTCCGAGGCCAGGCTGGTGATGGACCAGCCGCCCGAGCTGGTGGAGGGCATCGAGAGCGTGCCGGCGGCCAACCTCCAGGGCTGGCACCACTGGCAGCTCGACGACTGGCGCTCCGTCCTGGCCGCGCCGGGCGGCGGGTCGGGGCCGAGCCGGGCAGGCTACGACCAGGCGCTGCTCAGCGACATGTCCCGGCGGAGCCAGGACGACATGCGCCGGATCCTCCAGGTCATGACCCAGTCGCCCGCCGGGTGGCGGGCGGTGTTCGGACCCGACAGCGAGCCGGCGTCGATCCGCCCGGTGCTCGGCCAGTGGCGCGAGGCGAGGGCGGCCGGCGAACCGCCGGAGGAGGTCGACGTCGACGCGATGCTGGCGGACGTCGAGGACAAGCTCCCGCCCCCGGCGCTCGAGGGCGTGAGCGCCAAGCGCCGCAGCCTGGCCACGGACCTCTACGCCCGCGGCTTCTACGACGTGGCGCTGGCGGTGGCAGAGGGCGACTGATTCCTGACCCCGGCGTGCCTCAGTGGTCAGCCCGTCTACCACCGGGCGGCCGTGAACCACAGGTCAGTCGTCGTTGTGTGACCGGCCGAGCACGGCGCCATCGCGCAATACGGATACCGGGCCGTCTTCGCTGACGACGACAACGGTGGCGAGCGGGTCGTCGCGGCTGTAGCGACGGCCCGACGTGTGTCGAGTGCCGCCGAGCGCCTCGACGGTTTCCTCGGCAGCGGTGCTCGGCACCAGCCGCACCCCGAGCCGGCGCAGCACCCCGCCGGCATCGAAGACGGCGGCGCCGTCGACCTGGGCGAGGGCGTGTCGCAGCGGGCCGAGATGAAAGGGCCTACGGATCTGCAGGGCGGGCGGTGTGGGAAGCCGCTCCTCGACCGGGGGTCCCGGGTCGGAGTCGGGCCGGTAGATGAGCAGTGCGCCGATGCCCATCGATCCGAGGTCGTGGACGGCGAACTCGAGCATCGCCTCGAGCACATCGGGATCGCCGTGCGCTGAGCTGCCGGTGACGGCGTCGATCCAGCTGCTCAGCGGGGGCTCGTGATGCCAGCTGTAGCCTTCCCATCGCAGTACGCCGAACTCTCCGACAACCCGCACCGACCCGGCGGGATGCCGTTGCACGATCGTCGCGTCGAGCACTTCGGCCAGTACGACGAGGTCGCGCTCGGAGCCCGCCGGCCGGTCGAAGACCATCCACTCGTTGCGGTGGTCGGTGTGGCGCACGATCCAGCTCGATATCCCATCGGCAAAGCGGCGAGCGGCGGGGAGGGGTTGCTCCCCGACTGGCGCACGGGTGATGTCGAGCAGCGTCCCGGGCGCCCATGTAGCGGGATTCGACTTGGGTTCGAGAATTGTGCCGCTGGTCGCGACGCGCCGCTCGTGGACAGCCGGGCGTAGGGCGAGATCGATCTCCTCCAGCAGCATCTCCCGGAAGGCGTCGGATCCTTCCGAGCGCAACCCGCTCTCCTCGAGGTCCTCGCCCAACCGTCGTAGTCGCCCGGTCAGGAGCTCAGCCATCGTCAGTGGACGCTATCCGCGTCGCCATGGCAGGTGGCCGGAGCCCAGACGCTCGCTTCAGACTGCTTCTCGGTGCGTCGGTCGGAATTTCAGCGTGTCGAATGCCGTTCTCGCATACGAAGAGAGGAACGTGATCATGAAGGTTCGGAGTTCGTTGAAGTCGTTGAAGCAGAAGGCCGGATCGACCGTCGTCCGCCGTCGAGGCCGCACGTTCATCGTCAACAAGCGCAACCCTCGCTGGAAGGCGCGCCAGGGCTAGCGATCATCCTTCATGCGAACTTGCGGGGGGCGAGCTGGTCGGCGGGGATGGTCCCGAGGCGACCCGCCTGGTAGTCATCGATGGCCTGGAGGATCTCGGCGCGGGTGTTCATGACGAAGGGCCCGTAGTGGACGATCGGGGCGCGGATCGGCAGTCCGCCGAACACGAGCAGCTCCAGGGGCTCTGCCCGGCCGGCGGCGGTCAGGACGGCGTGGCCCCCGGGGCCGAACACCACCAGCTGGTCTGCCTCGATCGGTCGCTGGTCCTGGCCTGCCGTGCCTCGCCCGGTGAGCACGTAGGCGAAGGCGGAGAAGTCCGGGCTCCACGGGACGCTGAGCTGCGCGCCGGGCGCCAGCGTGGCGTGGGCGTAGGTGATCGGGGTGTGGGTGACGCCGGGCCCGTCGAGACCCCCGAGGGTGCCGGCGATGAGCCGGACAAGGGCGCCACCGTCAGGTGTCGTCAACAGCCGGAGCCCGTCGCCGGTGATCGCCTGGTAGCGGGGCGTCGTCAGCTTGAGCGCCGGGGGGAGGTTCACCCACAGCTGCACGGCGTGGAACGGCCCCCCGGTGCGGTAGGCGCGCTCGCTGGGCAGCTCGTCATGGAGGATGCCACCGCCGGCCGTCATCCATTGGGTGTCGCCCTCGGCGATCACACCGCCGCCGCCGTTGGAGTCGTGGTGGGCGATCTCGCCGTCGAGGATGTAGCTGACGGTCTCGATGCCCCGGTGGGGATGCCAGGGGGCGCCCTTGGCTTCGCCGGGCCCGTTGACGAGCGGTCCGACGTGGTCCAGGAGCAGGAATGGGTCGGCCTCGGTGAGCGGGAGCTCGCCGGGGAAGGGCCGGGCGACGACGAAGCCCGCGCCCTCTGCCTCATGGCGGGCGGTGACGACTTTGGCCACCGGTCGGGGCCTCGAGGTGGGGTCGGGCGAAGACAGACGGGGTAGCACGAGGGTGTCTTCGACGGTGATGGCCGGCATGGCGATCAGCTCCTCTCGGAGAATGATGCGGTGGTCAGGCGACGGCGGCCGGCCGGGGCGATGGCCTGGACCGACAGCTCGATGCGGGCGGTCCTGCCGACCAGCAGCCCGCCTGTCTCCAGCGCCATGTTCCAGGTGAGCCCGAAGTCCTCCCGGTTCACCTCGGTGGCAGCGCTGAACCCGAGGCGCTCGTCGCCCACGGGGGAGACGTTGGCGCCGTCGAAGTCGACCTGCAGGGAGACCGGCCGGGTCACGTCCCGTACGGTGAGGTCGCCGTTGAGCTCCCATGTGCTGTCGCCGACGGCCCTGACCGACGTCGACCGGAACGTGATCGTCGGGTAGGTCTCGACGTCGAAGAAGTCGCCGCTCCGCAGGTGGGCGTCGCGGTCGTCGTCGCCCGTGCTCAGGCTGGCCGCGCCGATCTCGACCTCGGCATGGGAGGCCTCCGGCTCCTCGGCGATGGTGATCTGACCTCGGACGTCGCCGAAGCGCCCCCGCACCTTGGTGATCATCAGGTGGCGACCGACGAACTCCACCGCGGTGTGGGCGGGGTCGATCTGGTAGGTCCCGGCCACCGGGACCGGCCGGTCGTCGTGAGTGCGGAGAATGCTGACCGATCGTTGCGTCATGACAGCTCCTCTTCGGATTGACTTGAACCTTCAAGTAAATCGGAGGTCAACATATTCCCGATCACTTGAACCTTCAACCGACCCCGAGTGTCCCGTAGGATCGGCCGGTGGCACGGAAGCAGCCGACGGAACCCGAACCGAGATGGCTCACCCACGACCAGGAGGCGGCCTGGAGATCGTTGGCGGCGCTGATGCACAAGCTGCCCTGGGCGCTCGACTGCCAGCTCCAACGCGACTCGGACCTCAGCTTCATCGAGTACCACGCCCTGGCCCGGCTATCCGAGGAGTCGGAACGCCGGTTGCGGATGAGCGAGCTGGCCGTGCTGACCCACGCCTCGCTGTCGCGCTTGTCCCACCTCATCAAGCGGCTCGAGGCCAGAGGCTACGTGCATCGCCGGCCGGACCCGACCGACGGCAGGTACACGATCGCCATCCTCACTGCAGCCGGCTACGAGAAGCTCGTCGCCGCTGCACCCGCGCACGTCGCCGCGGTCAGGGCTCTCGTCGTCGACGAGCTCACCCGCAACGAGCTGGCTCAGCTCCGCCAGCTGTCCGACCGGATGGTGACACGCGTCGACAAGTCCGAGTGGCGACAAGAGTTGACCTGACCCGCGATGTGCGGCGGTCCAACGTTCCAACCTTTCCGAGATCCAGCTCCAGCTTGCCGACTTCTGCAGCACGTCCGGCCTCGGTGAGGCGTGGGGAACCGGTGGGTTCCCCACGGATCCCTACGTTGCCTCCTGGAAGAGTGAAAGCTCGAAAGGGACCGATGGTGACGATCGGGATCAGTGATCTGGATGTGTGGGGCTTGTGCCTGGGCGGAAATCCCTTCGGCTGGACGGCGGACAAGGAGACCTCCTTCGCCGTCCTGAACGCCTACACCGAGGCGGGTGGCAACTTCATCGACACCGCGGACAGGTATGGGTCGGCGGGGCCTCGTGGCGGCGGCGAGTCGGAGAGGATCATCGGCAGCTGGCTGAAGATCCGCGGCAACCGGGACCGTGTGGTGATCGCGACGAAGGTCGGCGCACAGGCCGGCATGGACAACCTGGCGCCCGAGACGATCCGGCGCGGTGCCGAGGACTCGCTGCGGCGGTTGCAGACCGATCACATCGATCTGTACTACGCGCATGTCGATGATCCAGGCACCCCGCTGGCCGAGACCCTCGGCGCGTTCGACGAGCTGGTGCGCTCGGGCAAGGTGCGCTACATCGCGGCGTCCAACTACACCGCGGGCCGGCTCTTGGAGGCGCTGGAGATCTCGGCACGGGAGGGCCTGGCGGCCTACATCGCCCTGCAGGCCGAATACAACCTGGTGCAGCGCGAGAGCTACGAACGGGAACTGGCGCCCCTCGTGGCCGGCGAGGGACTGGCCTGCCTGCCCTACGCCGCGCTGGCACGCGGGTTTCTCACCGGCAAGTACCGCCCGGGAGGGCCCGAGGTGGACAGTCCCCGCGCGGATCGGGCCCGGGCTCACCTGGACGGCAACGGCCCGGCCGTGCTGGCCGCCCTGGAAGAAGTCGCCGCCGCGCATCACACCTCTCTGGCCGCAGTCGCGTTGGCCTGGCTGGCCGCCCAGCCCACCGTGGCCACCCCACTGGCCGGCGCCCGCAACCCGGTTCAGCTCGCCGAGCTGCTCCCGTTCCTGACGCTACGGCTCGGCGGAGACCAGATCGCCCTGCTGGACGCGGCCAGCGCCTAGGCATCTGACTCCGATGCCTTTCACCGGCGAGCGACGGCTGTGACGCCGGCGTTGCGCGCGAGCATCCTGGGCGGCATGGTCGACCACGAGACGACGAGGTACGCCGATGCCCGCACGGCCGTCCGCCTTGGTCCTCCTCTGCTGGACGCGCCATGTGCATCGTGGTCGACCGATGAGTTCCGCGGCTCCGGTCGGTCGGTGATGCCATGAAGCGGGCCGTGGAGTTGTTCACGTTCGAAGCGGTGCGGTCGAGCTCGGCCTATGTCAGCGGAGCCTGGCGCACGTCCAGTGATCCCGAGCCCGAGGACGCCTTCATGTCCGGGGCGGTCGCGCAATGGGAGATCGTGGTGACCCGCCAGGCGGAGAGCACGTCGGTGACCGTCCGTGGCCCCGAGAGCCGGGCGACGGCGGCGCCGATCCCTCCGGACGCCGCGTTCTTCGGCATCAGCTTCACCCTCGGCACCTTCATGCCCGCGCTCGACCTGCGGCGACTGGTGGACCGATCGCTGACGCTGCCCATGGCGTCAGCCACCACCTTCTGGCTCCACGGGTCGGCCTGGGACCTGCCGGGGCCCGACAACGCCGACGTGTTCGTCGACCGGCTGGTGCGGGACGGCCTGCTGGTCCATGACCCGGTGGTGCCGGCCGCCCTCGGGGATCGACCCGAGGCCGAGCGTGCGGTCCAGGCTCTCTCGACCCGGTCGGTGGAGCGCCGGGTGGCCCGCGCCACGGGCCTGACCCGGGGCACGATCCGCCAGATCCGACGGGCCGACCGCGCCATCGAGATGCTGAGCCGGGGGCTGCCGGCGCCCGAGGTCGCCCAGCGCGCCGGCTACACCGACCAGCCGCACCTCACCCGATCGCTGCGGCGGTTTGTCGGACAGACACCGAGCGAGATCCCGTTTTGAGCCCGGCGGGGCGGGGGTGTCGCTTTCGTACAAGACGTTGACGCCTGTCCCGGTATAGACACGGCGGTCGCCGCCGAGGTCCCCACACCCTTCCACGACAAGGAGAGACAGCTTTGGGAGCACTGCACGTACACGAGTTCATGAGCCTCGATGGCGTCATCGACGCCCCCATCTGGACGGCCGAGTACGGCTTCGACCCCAAGATGGGCGAGCGGATCGGCGCCGTCACCGAGCGGAGCAAGGGCATCCTGCTCGGGCGGGTGACCTACGAGATGTTCGAGCCGAGCTGGTCGACGCGCACGGTCGAGGAGGACCCCGGGGCGCCGTTCTTCAACGACACCACGAAGTACGTCGTGTCCGGCACCCTGGAGAACCCCACGTGGCGGAACTCGCAGGTCATCGGGGCCTACGACGCCGAGGCCATCCGCAAGCTCAAGGGCGAGGTCGGCGACATGTACCTCAGCGGCAGCGCGACGCTGGTCCATTCCCTGCTGGCCGACGGCCTGGTCGACGAGCTGCACCTCTTCGTCTACCCGCTGACCCGAGGAGACGGCCCCCGCCTGTTCCCGGACGGTGCGGCGCCAACCAAGTTCTCCCTGGCCGTGGCCGAGTCCTACGACAACGAGGTCCTGTACCTGAACTACCGAGCCGGCGCCTGAGGGACCGAAGAACGCTGCTTCGGGCTCGCGCGTTCGCTGCTCGTATCCGCCCCAGGCGTTGTTCACGGCGGGGCGTGAGCGTGCGAACGCGGGCGTCAAACTCGTCTGCCGTCATCGTCAAAAGGCAATACCCATGATGGGAAGGTAGGACGAAGATCGGCATGCGACGGGAGTGATCATGAACGAGCCAGTCGCCAAGCTCGACGAGCGCTTCAGCGAGCCCGACGCGCACTCGACACCCTGGGCGAGCACCAAGGCGGAGTTGGAAGCGGCGCAGCTTTCCTGGATCACGACGGTACGCACCGACGGGCGCCCGCACGTGACGCCGCTCCCGGCGGTGTGGGTCGACGAGACTCTCCACTTCTGCACAGGACCCGAGGAACAGAAGGCCCGGAACCTCGCCGGCAATCCCGCCGTCGTGGTGACCACCGGCTGCAACCGGTGGGACGATGGACTCGATGTCGTCGTCGAGGGCGAGGCAGAACGGGTCACCGATCACGCCACGCTCGAACGGCTCGCCGCCGCTTGGGCTGCCACCTGGGACGGGCGATGGAAGTACCGCGTGATCGACGAAGGCTTCGCCCATGACGAAACCGGCGGCGACGTGCTGGTCTTCGCCGTGCGAGCCACCAAGATCCTCGCCTTCGCCAAGGGCACCTTCAGCCAGACCCGCTACCTGCCCGCACCGGAGTGACGCCCACGCGACCCGACAAGCCGCCCGGGCCGATGCGCGACCGACGACACACACGACGCAGGAGCTGTTCGTGACGGTACGACCACTGACCTTCAAACGGATACAGGACACGACCGCCGATGATTGGGCGATCATCGCCACGAGGCCCGGCACGAAGCTCTTCGAGGAACTGCCGGACCGTCTGCTCGATGCGCTTCGGTTCCTGGAGAACGCAGACTTCTACACGGTCAACGGTCTCGAGCACTCGCTGCAGGCAGGCACGCGGGCGCTACGCGACGGACGCCCTGTCGAGTACGTGGTGGCCGCGTTGCTCCATGACGTCGGTGACCTCGTCGGGCCGCGGAACCATGCCGCGGTCGCGGCCGCGATCCTCCGCCCGTATGTGTCGGAGCGAGTCGCGTGGATCGTCGAGCACCATACGGTGTTCCAGTTCAACCATTTCGGACGCCACATCGGCGTCGACCCCGACATGCGCGACAGGTACCTCGGCCATCCTCACTACGAAGACACGGCCGAGTTCGTGGACCTCTACGACTCGGCGAGCTTCGATGCGTCGTTCGAGTCGTTGCCACTCGAGGAGTTCGACCCGTTGGTGCGGCAGGTGTTCGTGTCGAGTACGCGCTCGCCGTTCGAGCTCGTGGACACCTCTCGGTGAGCGTGCGCTGCGGCCTGTACCTGCCGCTGTTCGACGAGCTTGCCGATCCTCGGGTCGTCGCTCACCTCGCCGCCGAGGCAGAGGCGGCCGGCTGGGACGGCGTGTTCGTGTGGGACCAGGTGCGCTGGCACGAGCCCGTCCTCGAGGTCGCCGACACCCAGATCACGCTCGCGTCGGTGGCAGTCGCCACTGAACGAATCCGGCTCGGAGCGTTGGTCACGCCACTGGCCCGGCGTCGGCCGGTCAAGGTGGCACGAGAGACCGCGAGCCTCGACATCCTCAGTGGCGGGCGACTGATCGTCGGCGTGGGGCTCGGCAGCGACCGGTTCGCCCACGAGTTCTCGATGACCGGTGAACAACTCGACGATCGCACGCGTGCGCGGATGCTCGACGACGGCCTCGAGATCCTCCAGGCCGCTTGGTCGGGAGAACCTGTCAACCACGACGGCGAGCACTACGCGGTCGCGGGCATGCGCTTCCTGCCGCGACCGGTGCAGCGTCCCGGCATCCCGATCTGGGTCGCGGGCTATCCGGGCAACCGCGCGCCGCTACGCCGCGCGTCTCGCCACCAGGGATACATTCCCGGAAACCTCCAGAGCG
>JBKPRS010000069.1:0-16570 GCA_046734695.1 Actinomycetota bacterium
TCGGGCCAGAAGTACAGCGGCAGCCAGCCCTCGGCCACCTCCGCGGTCATCTCGACGTTGCGGGGGCCGAGCGAGGCCACGTAGATCGGGATCCGCTCCCGCACCGGGTGGTCCATGATCTTGAGCGCCTTGCCCAGCCCGGTGCCCTCGTCCTCGGGCAGCGGCACGTGGTAGCTGGCGCCGTCGTGGACCAGCCGGTCGCGCCGCCAGACCGAGTGGCAGATGTCGATGATCTCGCGGGTGCGGCCCAGCGGCCGGTCGTAGGCCACGCCGTGGAACCCCTCGATGACCTGCGGGCCCGACGCTCCCAGGCCGAGGATGAAGCGCCCGGCCGACAGCTTGTCCAGGCCGACGGCGGTCATGGCGAGCAGGGCGGGCGTGCGCGAGTACAGCGGCAGGATGCTGGACCCGATCTGCGCCCGCTCGGTCACCGCGGCCAGGAACCCCAGGGTGGAGACCGCGTCGGCGTTGTAGGCCTCGCCGGACCACAGGTACTCGACCCCGGCCTCCTCCATGCGCCGGGCGTACTGTGCGAACACGCGGGGATCGTCCCCCCGCATCCCGACCGTCATTCCGAGCTTCACGGTCCAATAATAGAGGGTACTATTTCGCCATGTCGATCGCCATCACCGATGACCACCGCGCCCTCGCCGGCACGGCCTCGGACTTCCTGACCAAGCATGGGGCGCGGGCCGCGGCCCGGGCGCTGCTGGAGGCGCCCGAAGAGGGCCTGCCGCCGTTCTGGGACGACATCAGGTCGGTGGGCTGGCTGGGCCTGCACATCCCCGAGGAGCACGGCGGCTCCGGCTACGGCCTGCCCGAGCTGGTCGTGGTGGTCGAGGAGCTGGGACGGGCCGTCACCCCCGGTCCCTTCGTGCCCAGCGTCATGGCCAGCGCCATCCTCGCGGCCGCCGCGCCCGCCGAAGTCCAGGCCCGCTACCTGCCGGGGCTGGCGGGCGGGACCACGATCGGCGCGGTCGCGCTCGGCGGCGACGTCGAGCTGCGGGACGGCAAGGCGCACGGAAAGGCGGGCGCCGTGCTGGGCGGAGGCCTGGCCGGCGTGCTGCTCGTCCCCGTGGGCGACGACGTGGCCGTCATCGACACCGACGGCGGCGGCGTGTCCGTCGACGTGCCCACCAACCTCGACCCCACCCGCCGGGCCGCCCGGGTCACGCTGGACGGCGCGCCGGCCACCGTGCTCCCCGGGGCGCGCCAGGCGCTCGTGGACCTGTCCCGGCTGATCCTGTCGGCCGAGGCCGTCGGGGTGGCCCGGGAGACCACCGAGTCGGCGGCCGAGTACGCCAAGGTCCGCCAGCAGTTCGGCCGGCCCATCGCCATGTACCAGGCGGTCAAGCACCACTGCGCCAACATGCTGGTGGCCGTGGAGCTGGCCACCGCCGCGGTGTGGGACGCGGCCCGGGCCGCGGCCACCGGCGGCGACCAGCTGTCGTACACGGCGGCCATCGCGGCCACGCTGGCGATCCCGGCGGCCGACCTCGACGCCCAGCTCAACATCCAGGTGCACGGCGGCATCGGCTTCACGTGGGAGCACGACGCCCACCTCTACCTGCGGCGCGCCTCCGCGCTCGGCGCCATCGTCGACGTGGGCGAGGCGGCGACCGACGTCACCGACCTGACCCGCAAGGGCGTGCGCCGGGAGAAGTCCGTGGACCTGCCGCCCGAGGCCGAGCCCATCCGGGACGAGGTGCGGGCCTTCGTGGCCGAGATCAAGGACCTCGACGCCGACGCCCAGAAGGCCCGGCTGATCGAGTCCGGCTATGTCATGCCGCACTGGCCCGAGCCGTACGGCCGCGACGCCGGGGCCATCGAGCAGCTGGTCATCGAGCAGGAGTTCAGGGCCGCGGGGATCAACCGGCCGGCCTACGGCATCACCGGCTGGGTCATCCTCACGCTGATCCAGCACGGCAACCCCGACCAGGTCTCGCGCTGGGTCAACCCCGCGCTCAACCAGGACGTCATCTGGTGCCAGCTGTTCAGCGAGCCCGACGCCGGCTCGGACGCCGCGGGCATCAAGACGCGCGGCACCCGCACCGACGGCGGCTGGCTGGTCAACGGCCAGAAGGTGTGGACGTCGGGCGCGCACGTCGCCGGCCAGGGCTTCGCCACCGTGCGCACCGATCCCGAGGCCCCCAAGCACAACGGCATCACGACCATGGTGATCGACATGCACGCCGAGGGCGTCGAGGTGCGGCCGCTGAAGATGCCGACCGGCAACTCGGACTTCAACGAGGTGTTCTTCAACGACGTCTTCGTGCCCGACGACGACGTGGTCGGCCCGGTCGACGGCGGCTGGACGGTGGCCCGGGCCACGCTCGGCAACGAGAGCGTGAGCATCGGCGGCGGCCAGGGCGGCATGGCGATGCCCGCCGACGCCCTGATCGGCCCGTTCGACGCCCATCCCGAGCGCCTGGTCGGCGGCGCCCCCCGCATCGGGCGCTACGCGTCGCTGACCCAGGCCATGGCCGTGCTCAACCTGCGCAGCGCCCACCGGGCGGTGGCGGGCGGCGGGCCGGGGCCGGAGGGCAACGTCACCAAGCTGGTGCTGTCCGAGAACGGGCACGAGGCCGCAGCCATCCTGGCCGAGCTGACCGGCCCCGACGCCGCGTTCCTCGACGGCGCCGGGGCGATGTCCGGCACGCTGACGCTCATGCACCGGGCCATGTCCATCGCCGGCGGCACGTCCGAGATCAAGCGCAACCAGATCGGCGAGCGGATCCTCGGGTTGCCCCGGGACCCGCTCATCAAGTGATCAGGTAGCGGTCAGCGGCCGGTCCAGACCGGCTCCCGCTTCTCGATGAAGGCGGTGGCGCCCTCCTTGGCGTCCTCGCTGTTGAACACCTTGGGCTGCAGCTCCGCGTGCAGCTCCCAGGCCTTGTCCGTGTCGGTGGCGGCCAGGCGCACCAGCTTCTTGGTCGCCTGGACCGCCAGCGGGCCGTTGGCCGCGATGCGCTCGGCCAGCGCGACGGCCGCGTCCAGCACCTCGTCCGCCGGGACGACCTGGTTGATCAGCCCGATGGCCTGGGCCCGCGGGGCGTCGATGTAGTCGCCGGTCAGGGTCAGCTCCAGGGCCAGCGCCAGCGGGATGCGGGTGGACACGAACACGCCCCCGCCGGCCGCGAACAGCCCCCGCTTGACCTCGGGCAGCCCGAAGCGGGCCTGGTCGGACGCGACCACCACGTCGCAGCCCAACAACAGCTCGAACCCGCCCGCCACCGCGGTCGCGTTGGCCGCGCCGACCACGGGGACCTCGACGTCGCCCCGCACGAACCGGCCGAACACGCCCATGCCCCGCTGCTGGTCCTCGGTCATGGCCTCGCCCGCCGCGAAGGCCCGCAGGTCCATCCCCGCGCAGAAGGCCCGGTCCCCGGTCCCGGTCAGCACCACGCAGCGGGTCCCCGGCTCGGTCTCGGCCGCCTCGAGGCCCAGGCCCAGCTCGCTGATCAGCTCGTAGCTCAGCGCGTTGCGCGCCTCGGGCCGGTTGAGGCGCAGCACCAGCACCGCTCCCCGCTGTTCCCGCACCAGCACGGGCTCGGTCATCGACTTCCTCCCCTTGAGATAGCGTCCCTGGGTACGACGAACCTAGGGGACAGCGGCAACACGGCGCCTGACGAGGTCAGCAAGACCCGTCGGCGGTTGGAGCTCGTGGCCATGCTGGGCGATGAGGGCCGCTTCGACTTCGAGGCCCTGGAACGAGCCTGGGGCGGCGAGGAGGATCTCCCCGCGCTCGGTGCCTGGCCGACACCAGCGTCTTCGCCCGACTGACCAAGCCGCCTGTCGCCACTGTCGCCTCGCTGGTCGCCGAGCAGGTGGCCTGTGCGGACGCGGGCAGGCGGATGCTTGACGGGACCCCAGGCCGTTGGGATGCTCGTCGGCGTGGCGACGGACCCGTCGCCGGGCCTCCGGGCGGGGGTGAAGGGGAGCGGATCCTCGGGTCGACCATGACCTAGGAGGAGCGCGGTGACCGACGACAAGAACTTCAAGCGCCTCGTGCGCGCCCGCATGGCGGAGACCGGTGAGGCCTACACCGAGGCGCGGGATGCGCTCGACCGGGGCGAGACGCCGGCGGGGAACGGGAGCGGGGACAGCCAGGCGGACCCGCTGCCCCGCGATGCCCGCATCTTCGTGACCGGGCACCGGGGCCTGGTGGGATCGGCACTGGTCCGCCGGCTGCAGGCCGAGGGGTACCGGCGGATCCTGACCGCCACCCGGGACCAGCTCGACCTGCGGGACCAGGCCGCGGTCAGCTACTGGTTCCGGGCCAACCGGCCCGACTACGTGTTCCTCGTGGCCGGGACCGTGGGCGGGATCATGGCCAACGCCACCCGGCCCGCCGAGTTCCTCTACGACAACATGCTGATCCACGGCACGGTCGTGCACTCCAGCCACGAGTACCAGGTGCGCAAGCTGCTCTACCTCGGGTCGAGCTGCGTCTACCCCCGGGGCTCCACCCAGCCGATCACGGAGGACCAGCTGCTGTCCGGGCCGCTGGAGCCCACCAACGAGGCCTACGCGGTGGCCAAGATCGCCGGCATCAAGCTGTGCGAGGCCTACCGGACCCAGTACGGCGACGACTTCATCGCCGCCATGCCCACCAACCTCTACGGGCCGAACGACAACTTCGACCTGGAGGGCGGCCACCTGGTCCCGATGCTCATGCGGCGGTTCCACGAGGCCCGGCTGGCCGGCGAGCCCCAGGTGACCGTGTGGGGCACGGGCGAGCCCCGCCGCGAGCTCATGCACGTGGACGACCTGGCGGGTGCGTGCCTGTTCCTCATGCGGCACTACGACGGTCCCGGCCTGATCAACGTGGGCACCGGTGAGGACGAGACGGTGCGGGCCATCGCCGAGCTGGTCCGCGACGTCGTGCACCCTGGCGCCGAGCTGGTCCTCGACCGGTCCAAGCCCGACGGCATGCCCCGCAAGGTGCTGGACGTGTCGCGGCTGCACGCCCTCGGCTGGCACCACGAGATCGGGCTGGCCGAAGGGGTGCGGGCGACCTACGAGTGGTTCCGGACCAGCTGGTCGAAGAGGTCGTCGATCAGAGGCGCGGCTCCCATCTCGGCCGCGATGCGGCCGGCGGCCCGGGCGTAGAACGGCTCCGCCAGGACCCGGCGGGCGGCGGCGGCGATCCCGGACGCGTCGCCGTCCGCGGCCGTCACGCCCGCGCCGGAGGCGGTCACCCGGCGGGCGTTCTCGAACTGGTCGGCGAACATCGGTACCGCCACGACGGGGACGCCCGCCGCCAGGGCGCCGTAGATCGTGCCCGAGCCGCCGTGGCAGACGACCAGGTCGGCACGGGCGAGGATGTCGGCCTGGTCCACCCAGCGCTCGACGTGCACGTGGGGCGGGACCGGGCCCAGCGCCGCCGGGTCGAAGGCGTGGCCCACCGTGAGCAGCACCCGGGCGTCCAGGTCAGCCACCGCGGCCAGGGCCGTGCGGTAGGCGTCCACGGCCCGGGTCATGTGGCCGAGCACGCCCCCGTACGACACGTAGACGAGCGGCCCGGCGGCACCCGGCCACCAGTCCGGCAGCCGGGCCACGCCGGTCACCGGCTCGCGGAAGCGCAGGGTGGTGGCGAACGGCGACGGGTCGAGCGACGCCGGGAACCGGGTGAGGTAGGGGGAGGCCCGCAGCTCGGCGGTGAGGCCCGCCCGGTGCTCCTCCAGCGCCGGGGAGGCGGCCTCGATCGAGCCCGCCTCCGCCTCGGCCAGCGAGATCGCGACCTGCGCCGCGAGGATCGCCCGGTCGTGCGCCACCACGGCCGAGGCGTACTCGCAGGGGTCGCGCAGGATCAGGTCGGGCCGCCACTCCTCGCATGTGGCCGCCATGGCCGGGAGCAGGGCGCGGGCCGCCAGCCGCCCGAACAGCTCGCAGTTGCCGAGGATCGAGGCCTCCGCCGCGGGCACCACCGGCAGCTGCTCGCGGATCGGCGCGACCTCGGCCTCGGCCGGCTCGCCCCCGGCCCGGAACTCGAAGCCGGTGCGCGCCGCCATCTCGGTCAGCGCCGCCGGCCCGACCACCAGCGTGTCGTGGCCCTGGCGCCGGGCGGCCGCGAGCACCGCCACCAGCGGGTTGAGGTGGCCGGCGCCGCCGAGCGAGCACGCCGCGAGGATCCGCACGCGGTCCCGCTCAGCCCGCCAGGAAGGCCCGGATGGCGGGTAGGCCCACGTCGGGCCGGTCCCGCCAGACGGCGTGCCCGCAGTCGGGCACCACCTCCAGCGTGCAGCGCTCCGGCCCGATCTCGGCGGCGATCGCCCGCGAGCCGGCGGCGGGGCAGATGGGGTCGTCCTCCCCCGCCAGCACCAGCACCGGACAGGTGATGCGGTCGAGCGAGCCGCGCAGGTCGTACGTGCGCTCCTCCCCCGCCTGCCAGTGCCGGAACACGTCGAAGTTGGCGTGCGGCATCCCGCGGGCCCGCTGTTCCGCCGCGTCGGGCGGAGTGTGGCGGGAGTACAGCGGCATGCAGGTGGTGAAGTACGCCGTCAACGTCTCCGCGTCGGCGTGGTCGAAGAACGCCACCGCCGCGGCGACGGCCTCGGGTCCGCCCAACCGCCCGAACATGGCCAGCCGCTCGTCGTTTTCGGCCACCGCCGCCCCCGAGTCGAGGATGAGGCGGCCCGCGTGGCCCGGGTGCCGGACCGCGTAGTGCAGCGCCACGATGGCGCCGAACGAGACGCCGAACACGACCGGCTCGACGATGCCGAGGGCGTCGCACAGCGCCACCAGGTCGTCGGCCCACTGGTCGTGGTTCCAGCGGTCCGGCGTGCTGCGGTCGCTGCGCCCCTGGCCGCGGTGGTCGTAGTAGACGATCTGGGCGACGTCCGACAGCTCTCCCAACCGCGGCTTGAGCCCGGTGTGGTCGGCCCCCGGCCCACCGTGCAGCGCCACGAGCGTGGGCCGCTCGCGCATGGCCGGCCCGTCGGGCACCAACCCCGGCCCCTCCACGTCCACGTACAGGCGGCAGTCGCCCACCGAGACCCGCATGGGCGCTCAAGCTACCGGGCGACGTCGGCGAAGGCGGGGGCACCCGGCTCCCGCGCGACCCGGGCGGCCCGGGCCACATAGCTGATCGCGTGGTACCAGCCGGTGAGAAGCAGCAGGTCGAGCAGTTCCGGCTCGGCGAAGGCGGAGGCGAGCCGGAACCAGAGCGCTTCGTCGATGTCGGCTGTGTCGTGCAGGCGGTCGACGGCCTCGATGAGCAGGCGCTCGCGCTCGCTGGACCAGCAGGCATCGGCGGGCGTGCCGTGCGTGAGCGAGGTCACCTGCGGCCCGCTCAGGCCGGCCCGCTCGGCGAAGTAGGCGACGTGGACGCCCCACTCGTACTCGCAGCCGCAACGGGCGCAGGTGCGGTCGATGACGATCTCCCGCTCGCGCAGGGATAGCGCCAGGCTGCGGCCCAGCTCGTGGGCGCCCCAGGGGCGCATGGCCCGGGTCATGGGCAGGTTCCGCGCGAAGGTGCGGAACAGCCCGATGGGCGGCACACCCGGCGGCATCATCGCCGCCAGCTCGGCGGCGACGTCGTCGGCGTACGGGGGATCCAGCGGGGCGATGCGGGCCATCGGGTAGCCTCCATGTTTCGGAATCCAAAACGTGGAGCCAGAGTATGTTTCCAAAATCGAAACAGCAAGCGCAGCCGCGGACGGGATGAGCGACGCGCCCCGGCCCGGACGGCCGGTCCGTGGGTCCACCACCGGTCGCCCGCTCATGGCCGCGCTGGACCTGCTGGGGCGGCGCTGGGCCCTGCGCATCTTATGGGAGCTGCGCGACGGTCCCCTCGGCGCCCGCGCCCTGCGCGAGCGCTGCGACGGCATGTCCTCCAGCGTCCTCTACGAGCGACTGCGTGAGCTCGGAGGGGCCGGCCTGGTCGAGCGGGACGAGGCCGACCGGTACCGGCTCACCCGCCAGGGGGCCTCGCTGGGGTCGGCCATCGAGCCGCTCGACCGTTGGGCCCGGAGCTGGGCGCGGCTCAGCGAGCCCGGGCGCGCCGGGCGACCATCTCCGCCGCGCTAGCCAGCCGGGCGGACTGGGTCCCGGTGGCCAGCAGGCGGCCGTCCTGGGACCAGCAGTGGACGTGGCCGTGCCCGTAGCCGCCCACCGCGCTGTGGCCGTCCAGCTCCAGCAGCACCCAGTCACTTTCGCCCGGCTCGCCGACGCGCAGCGAGTTGTCCAGGCTCGTGCCGGCGCCGTCGACCCCGCAGGCCCGGCAGATGGCCAGCGGGACCAGGTCGGCCATGAACCCCAGCACCGCCGGGCTCAGCCCCGGTCGGACCGCGGCCATGTCGCCGCGCAGGCGGGTCCACAGGGCCAGGTGGCCGGGCCGCTCCGGCGCCGCCGCGTGCAGCGGTGCGGCCCGGTACTCGACCACCCGGTGGTGGCCGATGTCAGGGACCAGGCCCCAGTCGACGTTGCCCGGCCCGCGCCAGTCGGCGCACGCCTCGGGCTCCGGCGCCCGGGGCATCACCGGGCCCGTGCCGGACAGGCCGTCCGGCCGGGGCGTGGCCGTGCTGCCCACGGCGGTGAACAGCAGGCGGTCACCCACGCTGCCCCGGACCTGGATCTGGTCGACGGAGCGGCCCGACGCCACCACCACGGTCTCGACCCGCACCCGCTCGCCCTGGGTGGCCGTGGCCACCAGCTGGGTGGACGACCACAGCGCGGGACGGCCCGTCACGGCCTCGCCCGCCGCCAGCGCCACGGCGAGGGCCGCGCCTCCGTAGAACCGCCCGTCGGTGCGGCACAGGTGGGGCACCAGGTCGAACCAGAGCACTCCTGGCTCGGCCGGGTCCGCCTCGAGGCCCAGCAGCTGCCGGTCGACCGCCCGCAGGCCGCCCGGCACCTCGCCGACGCTCTCGGCCGTCATGGCCGGAATCCTCGCCGCAGGGCGCTGGTGGCCCGGCCCGCCACCGGCGGGAGGTCCAGGTACGTGACGATGCCCGCAGGGGCGGCGCAGACGTAGGGGATGGCGTTCACGCAGTGCATGGCGGTCGCCACGATGCCGGGGTTTCGGGCCAGGCCGGCCTCGATCGAGGCGGGGTGCAGACCCTTGAACGTGACCAGCGTGCCGGGGTCGCCGGTGATCTCGATCTCGAAGCGCTCGCCCGCCGGGCCGAAGGCCCACGGTGGGTCGAGGTCGGCCTCCCCCATCAGCCAGTTGACCGCGGCGGTGATCACCGGCTCGCCGTCGACCAGGCCCTCCCAACGGAACCGCTGGGCCGCCACCCGGCCGGGGGCGATCGGCCCGATGGGCGAGTCGATCGGCGCGGTGGCCACCGCGGTCTCGTGCGTGGTCCGCAGCTCGGAAGCGAGGTCGAAGCCCAGCTCGGCGGCCAGCATCCACACCGACTGGCGGAACCCGGCGCCGAGCGCGTCGGCCATCACGCTGGTCCGGGCCTGCTCGGGGGTGGTGCCGAACAGCATCCAGTCGCGGATCACGTCCGGGGCGCCGTAGGTGCGGATGTCGGAGAACTCCTCGGCCCGCACGTGGGTGACCGACCCGGACAGGGCCGAGATCACGAGCGGGAAGCGCTCGGTGATGCCACCGGGATGGATGCCGGTCCCGTGCAGCGTCACCCCCGCCGCCCGGCACACCGGGTCGAGCCGGTCCCGCTGGTCGGCGGGCGGGTAGAACCAGCCGAGCGGCGTCACCACGTTCTTGCCCGAGGCCAGGATGCGCTCCACGACCGCGGGCTCGGCGAACAGCGGGCTGTAGAGGACGCAGTCGGCGTCGAGCGCCAGCAGCGCGTCGACGTCGCTGGTGGCGGCCACACCGACCGGCGGGCGCCCGGCGAGCGTGCCGGCGTCGACGCCGTCCTTGTCCTGCGAGTGGACCCAGCACCCCACCAGCGCGAGGTCCGGCCGGTCGAGCACGGCGGCCATGGCGGCGCGCCCCACGGATCCGCTCGCCCACTGGATCACCCGCAGCCGCGGCTCCCCCGGTCCCGCCATGGACGAATGACGCTTGCAGAGCCGTTCCGGTCGTGCCAAAGTTTATCTATGATCCTAGTTAAATGGGATGTTCAATGATCGACTTCCGCATCGACGGCAAGTCGGGGGTGGCGCCCTACCAGCAGATCGTCCAGCAGGTCCGCCAGGCGCTGCGCCTCGGGCTGCTGCGGGAAGGCGACCAGCTCCCCACGGTCAAGGAGGTCGTCGCCCAGGTGGCGATCAACCCCAACACCGTGCTCAAGGCCTACCGCGAGCTGGAGCACGAGGGCCTGGCCGCGGGCCGGCCCGGGCGGGGCACGTTCATCACCCGCAGCCTGGCCGACGGATCCCTGGCCGCCCACCGGACGCTGCGCACCGCGCTGGTCCGCTGGCTGGCCGACGCCCGCCGGGCGGGCCTGGACGACGACAGCATCGACGCCCTGTTCCAGACCACCTTTCGTGGCTCGGCCGGGGAGGGCGTAGCGTGACCGCCGCCATCGAGGCCACCGGCCTCGGCAAGCGCTACGGACGGCGCCGCTGGGCGCTGCGCGACTGCACGCTCAGCGTGCCCGCCGGACGGGTCGTCGGCCTGGTGGGGGCCAACGGCGCGGGCAAGTCGACCCTGATGCACCTGGCCGTGGGGCTGCTGCGGCCGACGGCGGGCCGCATCGACGTGCTCGGCGCCCCGCCCGCCGCCGGGCCCGATCAGCTGGCGAGGGTCGCCTTCGTGGCCCAGGACGCGCCGCTCTACCCCGGGCTGAGCGTGGCCGACCACCTGCGCCTGGGCCGAGAGCTCAACCCGGGGTGGGACGACGCCATCGCCACCGACCGGGTCGACCGGCTCGGGCTGGACCATGACCAACCGGCCGGGCGCCTGTCCGGTGGCCAGCGGGCCCAGCTGGCGCTGACCGTGGCCGTGGCCAAGCGGCCCGAGCTGCTGATCCTCGACGAGCCCGCCTCCAGCCTCGATCCCCTGGCCCGGCGCGAGTTCCTGGCGGGCCTGATGGAGGCGGTCGCCGACCAGGAGCTGACCGTCGTGCTCTCGTCCCACCTGCTGGGCGACGTCGAGCGGGTGTGCGACCACCTGGTCGTGCTGGACCGTGGTCGGGTCCGGCTGGCGGGCGACGTCGAGGATCTGCTGGCCGCCCACCACCTGCTCACCGGGCCCCGCCGCGACCTGCGCCGGCTGCCCGCGAACCAGCGGGTGGTCCAGGCCAGCCACACCGAGCGCCAGACGACCCTGCTGGTGCGCACCGACCAGCCCGTCTTCGACCCGGCGTGGACCGAGGCGGCCGTCGGGCTGGAAGACCTCGTGCTCGCCTACATGGCGGCCGAGCCCGTTGAGCGTGACCAGGTGGTCGCAGGATGATCTGGCTCACGTGGCGCCAGTTCCGCACCCCGGCCCTGGTGGCCGCGTCCGCGCTGGTGGTGGCGCTCGCGGTCATGGCCGTGACCGGGTCCCGGCTGGCCCACGACTACACCGCCCTCGGCCTGTCGAGCTGCGCGGCCGGCCACGAGGCCCAGGTCGGCACGCTGTCCTGCGGCGACCTGGAACGCAAGTTCTTGGGCTATTACCCGGTGCTGCACCTGCTGGGCCCGCTGCTCCTGGTCGTGCCCGCCCTGATCGGCGCGTTCTGGGGCGCCCCCCTGATCGCCCGGGAGCTGGAGGCCGGGACCCAGCGGCTGGCATGGGTGCAGAGCGTGACCCGCACGCGCTGGCTGGGCGTCAAGCTGGCCGTCATCGGGGCGGTCGGCGTCGGCCTGACCGCGCTGCTGAGCCTGGCCATCACGTGGTGGTCCGACCCGTTCGACCGCTTGAACGGGCGGATGAGCCCGGAGCAGTTCGCCCAGCGAGGGCTGGTCCCGCTGGCCTACGCCGCCTTCGCCTTCGCCCTCGGCGCGGCCGTGGGCGCGGTGATCCATCGCACCCTGCCGGCCATGGCCGCGGCACTGGGCGGCTTCGTGCTGGTCCGCATCGGCATCCAATGGCTGCGACCCCGGCTCGTCGACCCGCTGGAGCTGAGCTATCCCACGTTCAGCTTCGCCGCCGACGAGCCGGCCGGGCGCATGTCCGCCGAACACGGATGGGTGCTCTCGACGCGCACCCTCGACGGTGCCGGGCACGTGATCAGCTCGGGCGGCACCGTGCGGGACGACGTCGTCATCCGGCTGTGCCAGCGGGACATCTCCAACATCACCAAGGTCGACCTGGACCAGTGCGGCCGCCGGCTCGGGCTCCACGACGTCGTGCGGGTCATCCCGGCCGACCGCTTCTGGCTCCTCCAGGCCTGGGAGTCGGCCATCTTCCTGGGCATGGCCCTGGCCCTCATGGGCTTCAGCTTCTGGTGGGTGCGCCGGCGCATCAGCTGACGCTGGTCAGCCTGGATCGCCCGAGGGGTAGTCGCCCTGCCACTACCATGCGGCCGTGTCCGCGCGGGCTCCGGAGAGACAAGCCCACGGCTTCGCGCGCTCGGACAGCTCACCCGCCCTGCCGTTCGGGCTGTCGGAGGCGAAGCTGCGGCCGCCCCCGGCCCGACGCGGGATCGTCCAGCGCACCGCGCTGATCCGCTGGCTCGTCGCCGACCGCAGCGCGCCGGTCATCGCGGTCGTCGCACCGGCCGGCTACGGGAAGTCGACGGTCCTCGCCCAGTGGGCCGAGCACCACCAGCCCCGGGCCGGCTGGGTCTCGGCCGACGACCGGGACAACGACCCCGTCGTCCTGCTCACCTACATCGCCACCGCGCTCGACCGGATCGAGCCGATCGATCCGGGCGTGTTCCGGGCGCTGGCCTCGCCCCGCGCCGCCGTCACCGTCCCGCCCCTGCTGGTGTCCTCCATCGCCGCCATGGACGAGTCGGTGTCGCTCGTCATCGACCACCTGGAGGCGGTGACCAGGCGTGAGTGCCTGGACGCGGTGGCGCATCTGGCGCTCGGGCTGCCGGCCGGCTCGCAGCTGGCCCTGGGGTCGCGCGACGCGCTGCCGCTGCCCGCGGCCCGGCTGCGGGCGCAGGGCCGCCTGGCCGAGGTGGGCGTGGACGACCTGGCCATGGACGGCAGGGAGGCACCGGGCCTGCTGAGGGGCGCCGGCGTCGACCTTGCCCCGGAGGAAGTCGACGACCTGGTCGAGCGCACGGAGGGCTGGCCGGTTGGCCTGTACCTGGCGGCGATGGCGCTGACGGCGGGCAGCCCGCAGGTGCCCCGCGGCCTGAGCATCGGCGGCGACGACCGCTTCGTGGGCGACTACCTGCGCTCGGAGATCCTCGACCGGGTGTCGGCGGACGAGGCGTCCTTCCTGACCCGGACCTCGATCCTCGAGGGCCTGTCAGGCCCGCTGTGCGACGCCACGCTGGACACCTCGGGCTCGGACCGGGTGCTGGAGAAGCTGGAGGACCGCAACCTGCTGGTGCTGCCGCTCGACCACCGGCGCGAGTGGTTCCGCTACCACCACCTGTTCCGGGAGCTGCTGGCGAGCGAGCTCCGGCGGCGAGAGCCCGAGGTGGTTCCCGAGCTGCACTGGCGGGCGGCGGCCTGGTGCGAGGCCAACGGCCTGCCGGAGATCGCCATCGAGCACGCCCAGGCGGCGGGCGACGCCGACACGGTGTGCCGCCTCGTCCTCAACCTGGCCAGCTCCGTCTGGGCCGGGGGGCGCGCCGACACGGTCCTGCGCTGGATGGCCTGGTTCGACGACCACGGACTGGTCGAGCGCTATCCGGGCATCGCCGTGCACGGTGCGCTCATGTTCGCGCTCATGGGCCAGCCCGCGGTCACCGAGCGTTGGGCCGAGGCGGCGGAGCGCACGCAGGCCAGGGGCCGGCTCGACGACGGCAACACCATCGAGGCGACGGTGGCCTACCTGCGGGCGCTGCTGTGCCGCGACGGCGTGGCGGCCATGCGGTCCGACGCCCTGGTGGCGCTGGCAGGCTTCGATCCGGTCAGTCCCTACCGGGCGACGATGCTGCACACCGAGGGCGTGTCCTACCTGATCGAGGGCGACCTGGACCGGGCGGACGCCCTGCTGGCCCGGGCCACCGACGCCGCCGCGGCTGTGGGCGTCACCGCCTTCATGCCCGGCCTGCTGGCCGAGCGGGGCATCATCGCCCTGGAGCGCGGCGAGTGGGACGACGCCACGGCGCTTGCGGACCAGGCGGCGGCCATCATGTCCGGCGGTCAGTTCGACGACTACTGGACCAGCGCGCTGGTCTACGCCTGGCTCGCCCGGGTGGCGCTGCACCAGGGCAACGTGCCCCGGGGCCGCGACCACGTGGCCCGGGCCGCCCGCCTGCGGCACCTGCTCACCTACGCGCTGCCCGTGATCTCGGTCCAGGCCCTGCTGGAGATGGCGCAGGTCTACGCCACGCTGGCCGACGCCGCCGGCGGCCGGGCCGTGCTCCGCCAGGTCCGGGACATCCTGCAGCAGCGCCCGGCGCTGGGCCGGCTCCCCCGCCAGGCCGAGGAGCTACGCCTCCGCCTGGACAGCGTCCGCGGCGGCTCGCCCGGTGCGTCGTCCCTGACGACGGCCGAGCTCCGGCTCCTCCCCCTGCTCCCGACGCACCTGACCTACCCCGAGATCGGCCAGCGCCTCTGCATCTCCCGCCACACGGTCAAGACGCAGGCGATCTCGGTCTATCGCAAGCTGGGCGTCTCCAACCGCAGCGAGGCCATCACCCGCATGCGCGAGCTGGGCCTGCTCAGCTAGCGCGACGCCCCGCAGGCGAAGATGGGGTGTGACTTCTCTGCGTGAGCTCTTGGCGGATGTGGCGGCGCGGGCCGCGGCGTACCGGGAGGAAGTGGGAGACCGGGCGGCGTTCCCGGTCGGGGCCGACCTCGGGGAGGTGCGGGCCGGGCTCGGCGTGTTGGAGGACAAGGGCGCCGACCCGGCGGAGGTCGTGCGGCAGCTCGTCGACGCCGTCGAGCCGGCGATGGTGGGGACGGCGGGGCCGCGGTACTTCGGGTTCGTCATCGGTGGGGCGCTCGACGCGGCCACGGCCGCCGACATGCTGGCCGCGGGGTGGGACCAGCCGGCGTTCAACCTGACGACTTCGCCCGCCTCGGCGCTGGCGGAGGACGTGGCCGGGGAGTGGCTGAAGGAGCTGCTGGGGCTGCCGGCCTCGGCGAGCTTCGGGTTCGTGACCGGCGGGCAGGGGGCCAACACCGTGGCGCTGGCCGCGGCCCGGCACCAGGTGCTGGCGCAGGCCGGATGGGACGTCGAGCGGCGGGGCCTGGCCGGGGGGCCGGCGGTGCAGGTCGTGGCGAGCGTGGAGCGGCACGCCACCGTCGACCGGGCCTTGCGGCTGCTGGGGTTCGGGGTGGACCTCGTCGAGCCCGTGGCGGCGGGGGCGCAGGGGGAGATCGACCCGAGCGACCTCGCCAGAGTCCTGGCCACACAGCCGAAGGGGCCGACGATCGTCTGCCTGCAGGCCGGCAACGTGAACACCGGGGCGGTGGACGACCTGGCGACCGCCACGGCCCTCGCGCACGAGCACGGGGCGTGGGTCCACGTGGACGGGGCCTTCGGGCTGTGGGCCGCCGCCAGTCCGACGACCCGGCACCTCACCGCCGGGGTCGAGACCGCCGACTCGTGGGCGACCGACGGCCACAAGTGGCTCAACGTCCCCTACGACAGCGGCTACGTGTTCTGCGCCCACCCCGAGGCCCACGCCGCGGCCATGTCGTTCACCGCCGCCTACCTCACCGGCCACGGCCGGACCGGGCAGCGCACGCCCGCCGACTTCGTGCCCGAGTCGTCGCGCCGGTCCCGGGGCTTCGCCACCTGGGCGGCGCTGCGCGAGCTGGGCCGGGACGGGGTGGCCGCCCTGGTCGAGCGGTGCTGCGCCCACGCCCGGCGCTTTGCGGACCAGCTCGGCGCGGCCGACGGCATCGACATCGCCAACGACGTCGTGCTCAACCAGGTGCTGGTCGGCTTCGGGGACGACGAACGCACCGGCCGCGTCGTGCGGGCCGTGCAGGAATCGGGTGAGTGCTGGATGGGCGACACCACCTGGCACGGCCGCCGGCTCATGCGCATCTCGGTGTCCAGCTGGCGCACCACCGAGGAGGACGTCGATCGCTCCGTGGCCGCCATTCTCGCCGCGGCCTCAAAGGGGTAAGGGGTTGACGTAGCGCTTCGCGGGCCTCTAAAGTTAGATATGTCCACTTTTAGAAATGACGAGGACACCGACTTCTCCCTCGATGCGCCGCCCCACCTGAGGGTGGTCCGGGGCCGGGCGCCGATCGATCCGGTCGCCGCCGAGCTCGCCGTCAGCGACCTGCTGGTCGCGCTGGGGCACGATCCCGACGACGAGCACCTGGCCGCCACCCCCCGCCGGGTCGCCGCCGCCTACGCGGAGATGCTCACCCCCCGCTCCTTCGACCTCACCACGTTCCCGAACGACGAGGGCTACGACGAGTTGGTGCTGGCCCGGGACATCCCGTTCCACTCGCTGTGCCAGCACCACCTGCTGCCGTTCAAGGGGGTGGCCCACGTCGGCTACCTGCCCGGGGAGCGCATCCTCGGGCTGTCGAAGCTGGCCCGGGTGGTCGAGCTGTTCGCCCGCGACCTCCAGGTCCAGGAGCGGCTGACCAAGCAGGTCGCCGACTGGCTCCAGGAGCACCTCGACCCCAAGGG
>JBKPRS010000070.1:0-15194 GCA_046734695.1 Actinomycetota bacterium
GTCACCTACCTGTGGTTCGCCGCCCTGTACGACCGGCCCCTCGCCGGACTGACCACGCTGGTGGAGCCGGACGACCCCACGAGCGCGGCCCGCCAGGCGGTGCTCCAGCGGGTGGCGGCCGAGACGCTGGCCGACGAGGCCGCACCCGAGGCCGTACCCGGTTGACGCCTATGTTCGTGCTCACTAACGTTCGTGAGCGTTGACGAACAGCCTGGCGTACGAACTGGATGACCGTGACCTGAAGGACGGGGCCGACGACGCCATGCGGGCGCTGGTCGAGCCGCGCCGACGAGCGATCCTCCGCCTCGTCGCCCACCGGGAGCTGGCCGCGGGCGAGATCGCGGCGGCGTTCGACGTCAACCGGACCACGGTCAGCCAGCATCTGACGGTCCTCAAGGGCGCGGGCCTGCTCTCCGAGCGGCGGGACGGCACCCGGCGGATCTACCGGGCCCGGCCCGAAGGGTTGGAGGGGCTGCGCGCCTACCTCGACGACATCTGGTCGAACGCGCTGGACGTGGCCCGCCGCATCGTCGAGGCCGAGCACACAGGACAGGAGACGAGGCGCTCATGACGATCACCGGTTCCGTGGGCTCGGTCCCGCCCGTGCGCCAGTCCACGCTGGTGCGGGCGCCGCTGGCGGCCACGTTCGAGACGTTCGTGCGCACGATCGACGCCTGGTGGCCCAAGGTGACCCACTCGGTGGGCAAGGAACGGGTCGCCCGCATCGTGCTGGAGCCCCGCGCCGGCGGCCGCCTGTACGAGGAGTGGGACGACGGCACGACCAGCGACTGGGGCGAGCTGCGTGTGTGGGAGCCGCCCGACCGCTTCGTCATGTCGTGGCTGAACACCCCGGCGCCCACCGAGGTCGAGTTCACCTTCCACGCCGAGGGCGCGGCCCTCACCCGGGTGGCGGTCGAGCACCGGGGCTGGGAGACGCTGACGCCCGAGCAGCGGGGCGAGGACTGCGCCGAGCCCGGCGGCTACACCAGCGGCGCCTACTCGCGGGGCTGGACCATGATCCTGGAGCGCATGGCCCGCACCGTGACCGAGGCCACCGACATTGCCGAGGAGGCCATGAGATGAAGTGCGTCGTGCTCTACACCGCCGCCGAGGACGCGCCGACCAAGGCGCCGGAGCACTTCCCCGCCCATTCCGAGTGGTTCGGCAAGTTCGTGGCCGACGGCACCCTGCTCATGATCGGCACGTTCGCCGACGTCCTGGCCCACGGCTCCATGGCCATCTTCACGGACCGGGCCGCGGCCGAGGCGTTCGTGGCCGGCGACCCGTTCGTGCGCGAGGGCGTCGCGGCCAGTTACGAGCTCCGGGACTGGAACGCCTGAGGGAGCTCAGGGCGGCGGCAGCAGCCGCCGCTGGCGGAGCACCGCGCCCTGGTAGCCCAGGAGCTCGGCCCGGCCCCAGCCGGCCGGGAGCGCCACGTCGACCGGCGTCCCGGCGGTGAGGTCGACGCTGGGCCGCGGCCGGTCGTCCACCACCACGTCCAGGCGGTCGAGGCCCTCGGCGGTGACCCGCACCCCGTCGGCGCCGACCTTGACAGCGAGAGCGGTGCGCGGCTCGCGGGCGAGGATCTTTGCGCACGCCTCGTACAGGTCCTGGTTGTCGTCGAGGTCCTGCAGGGTCGTGTCGTGGGCCCCGGCGGTGTTGCGGACGCCGACGTCCTCGATGCCCGAGCCCGCCGCGTCCACCGCGTCGCCGGTGCGCACGGCCCGGCGCACCGCGATCGTGAACCCCGCGCCCCCGGGCAGCTCGGTCTGCTCGAAGCGCGTGCCCAGCAGGGCATCGCGCACCGTCGGGTCGGTCCACACCTCGGCCCCTCCCCCGCCGCTGGCCTCGCCCACCGACACCAGCGGCCCCACGCCGTTGTCGACGAAGCCGGCGGCGAACAGGTCGGCCGCCGAATAGGTCTTGGCGTCCACCACCGCGACGACCGGGCCGCCATGGATCTGGCCGATGTCGTTGCAGGCGGCCTCCGTGGTGAGCGGCAGGGCCGCCGAATAGACATCGCCCGTCGACACCGCGGCGTCCAGGCTGTTCTGCCAGGGCGCCAGCTGGAGCGCGTTCTGGGGCGAGCGCGCCATGTCGCGGGTGAGCGGCGTGGCCAGCATGGCGAAGCGGGTGGGCAGGATGTGGCGGGGGCTGAACAGCTGGAGCAGCCGCTCGGACGCCCACACCAGCCCGCCGGGGTTGGCCCGCAGGTCGACGACCACACCCAGGGCATCCGCCGGAACCTTGCGCAGCAGCCGGATCACCTCGGCCACGTACGGCCCGTCGTCGAGCACGTCGAAGCTCCAGAGCCGGAGCACCGCCACGTCGCCCGCGGTGGTCGGCCGGATGGTGAGCTTGATCTGGCGGCGGAGGGCGGTGCCGGCCGAGGCGCGGGACTGCTCGGCGAAGAGCAGCATCTTCACCCGCCTCGTCGTCTCCGCCGCCGGGTCGATGGCCCGCGCCCCCGGGGCCGGAGCGGCCCGGAACGCAGCGGCCGGGCCCGGCGTCGCGGCGGCGGCCACGGACCGGCCGGGCTTGACGATGCGCCAGTGCACCCGGGTCTCGCGGGCCAGGCCGTTCAGGTCCTGGTAGCCGATGTCGACCCAGCGCTCGTCAGGCGGGGGGCTGAAGCGCAGCGCCCGCAGGGTGAGCGACTCCAGCGCCCGGGCCCGGCGGCTGTCGGGCCGCCCGCCGGTCTCGCGGTCGGCGTAGAGGTCCACTGCCCGGTCGATCGGCACGCCGTTCCACCACAACAGCTCGACGCCCTGGGCGAAGTCCTGGTCGTCGATCAGGTGGCGGGTCAGCTTGGAGACCACGTAGCGGGGCGCCTCGGCCGGGCCCCAGCTCTCGACCAGGAACCCGAGATGCGCCGCCCAGTCCCGCAGCGCGGCCGGCCCGATGTAGCGGGTGTGGCCGTCGCGCAGGCCGGTGAGGATGGCCGCGAGCTGGTGGTGGAACTCGAGGTCGTCGAGGTCGGGGCTCTGCTGGCGCAGCAGCCGCAGCCGCTGGAGCGGATCGGTGGCGTAGCGGGCCCGCTTCAGCGGCAGGTGCGCGTACAGGCCGTCGAGCACGGCCACCAGCCCGTCCACCACCGCCGCCCGCTCGACCGGGCTCAGCGGCGTGAGCCGGGGCTGGGGGGCGCCGCGGGGCCGCGGGGCCGCGGCCGGGCCGAGGGCGGTGGCGCCGGTCGGGTCCGGGATCGGGTAGACCGCGGCGATCGGGAAGCCGGCCTGCTCGCGCTCCAGCCGGCTCGGCCCCGCCATCAGGCGAACAGCTCGCCCAGCGGGTCGAGCACGCCGCCGTGGAAGCCGCGGCCCTTCACGCTCGTGAGCCAGGCGGGGTCGTGGTGGACCGGGCCGATCGGCGCGATGTCCACGGTCCGGCCCTTGGGCGGCGGGCCGGCCTGGCCCACCGGACCGGCGGGCATGTCGAGCGAGACGGCCATCGGCGGCGTCCCGGGCGGGTCGCCCGAGATCAGCCCGGTGGGGCGGGCGCTGCGGGAGGCGGCCGGTCCCGACGGCGGGACCTGCGCGGCCGACTCGCGCACCTTGTCCAGCCCGGCCAGCACTTCGGCCCACGGCCAGGCCTTGGTCACGTCGTCCGGGCGGACCAGGGTGACCCGGCGGGTGGCGTTGCCCATGCGCACCGGCACCGCGCCCGCGGCTCCCGCGGCCAGCATCGCCTCCGCCGTCCCCAACTTCGGCCGGCCGCCCACCGCCACCAGCACGACGTCGCGCTCGCGGGCGGCCACCAGGCTCTTCCACGGATCGTCGCGGCGGGGCTTGATGGCCACGAGGTCGCCGAGCGCCCCGGGGACGAGGCGACCGGACGGCACCTGCCAGGCCCGGGCCAGCGCATCGCCCGGGTTGGCGGTGACCATGCGGGCCAGGGCGTGGTCGTCGAGGTCCCAGCCCTGGGCGTCCGCGTGCAGCCGGGCCACTTTGAGCTCGCCGAGCAGGTTCTTGGTGCCCGACGGGCCCCAGTCGGTGCCCAGGCACACGCCGAAGCGCTCGCCCATCACCATGGGGACGTCGAGCGTGATCCCGTAGAGCCACAGATTGGAGAACGGCGACCACACCACCGCGCCGGTCGTGTCCCTGGGCGCGGGGCTCACGATCGAGCGCCAGTGCTGGAAGTCCTCGCGATCGAGGCCACAGCCGTGCACCACCACCAGCCGCTGGTCGATGCAGCCGGTCGGCTCCGCCCCCGCCCGCAGCGCCGGGTCGGGTGCCAGGCGCAGCGCCTCGAACTCGTCCCGCATCGCCTGGATCTTCTGGCCCTCGCCGCAATGGCGGATGAAGATGCGCCCGTCCCGCAGGTCGACCACCCGCTTGTCCAGCTCGCGGGTGTCGGTCAGGGTCGAGCAGCGCACCGGGTCGTCCAGCGGGCCGATCTTGTCATTGTCGACGCTGCGGACGAGCGCGTTGGCGGCCGGCCGGCTCTGGCCGGGCCAGCCCTGGATGGCGGTGGTGCCCCCGGCCAGCGCCCGCACCTGGATGTAGGCCAGCGTCGATTCGGGGGCGCCGTTGATCAGCGTCCACGCCGGCCAGGGGATCTGCTCGGGGTAGGTGTCGGCGCCGGGCCACTGGTCGTGGTGCTCCCACGGCACCCCCTTGGCCGCCCGCTTGGGGTCGACCCACAGCGGCTGCGCGTTGAACCCGATGTGCGAGTGGAGGTCGATCAGGCCGGGGTAGACGACCGCGTCGCCCACGTCGACGCGTGGCGCCGCGTCGAAGCCGGCCGGCGCCTTCTGGCCCGCGGTCGTGACCTTCTCGACCAGCCCGTCGTCGCCGATCCACACCGTGCCCCGGGCGACCGTGCGCTCCCGGCCCCGGGCCATCGCCGCGATGTTGCCGTCCACCACCAGTGACATGTTCCGCCCCCGTCCTGGTTTCGTCGGCGCGTAGCATACCGAGCCGACAGCTACGGCCTCGAAGGGTAAGGCGAGGAGACGCACGGTGCGGGACTCAGACTGGCCCAGCGAGGCCGACGCGTGGCGGCCCCCCAGCAGCGCGGTGGCCACCAGCCGACCCCGGTTCGTCGGCTATCCGTTCGCTCTCGGGGTGGCGTCGGGCGCGCCGACGCCCGAGTCCGTGGTCGTGTGGACCCGCCTGGCCCCGGAGCCGCTCGCCGGCGGCGGCGTCAGCGAGGAGTCCGTCGTGGTGCGCTGGGAGGTCGCCACCGACGACGCCTTCCGCCGGATCGTGAAGAGCGGGACCGTCGACACGCTGGCCGGGCAGAGCCACGCCGTGCACGTCCGCGTCGACGGGCTGCAGGCCAACCGCTGGCACTGGTACCGCTTCATGGCCGGCGACGACGTGAGCCCGGTCGGCCGGACCCGCACGCTCCCCACCAGCGGCGCCAACCCCACCCGGCTGCGGCTGGCCTACGGGTCGTGCCAGCAGTTCGAGCAGGGCTACTACGCCGCCCACCGCCACATCGTGGACGAGGACGTCGACTTCATGGTCTTCCTCGGGGACTACATCTACGAGTCCTCGTGGGGCGTGAACCTGGTGCGCCGCCACGCGGGCGGCGAGCCCCGCACGCTGGCCGAGTACCGCAACCGCCACGCCCAGTACAAGACCGACCCCGACCTGCAGGCCCTGCACGCGCAGGTGCCGTGGCTGGTGATCTGGGACGACCACGAGGTCGACAACGACTACGCCGACTGGCGCTCCGAGGACCTCGACCCCCAGTTCATCGCCCGCCGGGCCGCGGCCTACCAGGCGTACTTCGAGCACATGCCGCTGTCCGACGGCGCCCGGCCGCACGGTCCCGACGCCAAGATCTACGCCCGCTACGACTTCGGGCGCCTGGCCCGCATCCACATGCTCGACGGCCGCCAGTACCGCACCCCGCAGGCCTGCCCCCCGGCGGGCCGGGGCGGGGCCAACGTCGTGGGCGAGAGCTGCCGGGAGCTGTTCGACCCTGAGCGCACGATGCTCAGCACCCAGCAGGAGCGCTGGCTGGACGACGGCGTGCGGGGCGCGGCCGACCGCTGGAACGTGCTGGCCCAGGCCACGCTCATGGCCCGCGCCGATCCCCGCCTCGGCGGCGAGGAGCAGTTCTGGACCGACGCGTGGGACGGCTACACGGCCGCCCGCACCCGGTTGCTCACCGGCCTGCGCGACCGGGACGCCCGCAGCTGCGTGGTGATCTCCGGCGACGCCCACGCCACGTTCGCCGCCGATCTGCGCCAGGACGCCGGCAACGAGGACAGCCCGGTCGTGGCCACCGAGGTGTGCGGCACCTCGATCACCTCGCAGGGCCGGCCCGCGTCCCAGATCGACACGCTGCTGCGGGAGAACCCGGACATCCACTACGCCGACGCCAGCCGGCGGGGCTACACGGTCCTCGACATCACCCCGGACGAAACCCGGGTGGCACTCCGCGTCCTCGACGACGCGGCGGTGCGCACGACCGGGGTCAGCACCGCCGCCACGTTCACCGTCGCACGGGACCGGCCCGGCATCCAGGCCTAGAGCGCGGCCAGGGCCGCAAAGGTGATGACGTTGCCCGCGGGATCGGCCACCGTGGCCGTCCTGCCCGCGGCACCGACCGGCAGGGCCCGGGCGGACAGGACGGCCAGCTGGCGGTCGAGATCGTCGACGGCCACGGTGACCTGCGCCGTGCCGGCACGGTGGGGGTCGTCCACGACCTGGATGCCGGCGGTCTCGGTGAGCTGCCACTCGGCCAGCCGCTCGTGCGCCAGGGGGAACACGTCGGGCGGCCTCCCGAGCAGGCGCTCGTACCAGTCGAGCGCGGGGACGAAGTCCGCCACCGGGAGCACGGCGAGCAGGTTGGTCATCACCAGGACGAACCTACGAAGCGTGAGGGGATCAGCGCCAGAGCCAATATCGGGCCGTACGACCAGTCCAATTCCGGGCGCGGTACGGTCCCCGCGGTGGACCTCCACATCAGCCTGGTCGGGCGCCGGGACCTGGCCGGCGAGATCTACCGGCAGATCCGGGGCGCCATCCTCGAGGGCCGGCTGCGCAGCGGCGACCCGCTGCCGCCCAGCCGCGAGCTGGCCCGCCGGCTCTCGGTGTCGCGGACCACCGTGATGGTGGCGTACGACCGGTTGATCGGTGAGGGCTTCGTGGCCACCCGGGTCGGGGCCGGCACCTTCGTGGCCCACGACGTCCCGACCGCGGCGGGGCGTCCCTCCCCCGCCCCGCGCACGCTGGCGGCACAGCCGGTGTGGGCCGGCATCCCGCTGCTGAACGTGTACGCGGACGAGGCGGACTACGACTTCCGCACCGGGATGCCCGACGTGTCCCTCTTCCCCTTCCAGACCTGGCGCCGGCTCATCGCCCACGAGTTGCGCCCCGAGGGAGCCGGTGCCCAGCCCTACGGCGATCCCGCCGGCCACCTCGGGCTGCGGCACGCCATCGCCCGCCACCTCGCCACCTCCCGCGACCTCGTGACCACCGCCGAGGATGTCACCGTCACCAACGGCACCCAGCAGGCGATGGACCTGATAGCCCGCGTGCTGCTCGCGCCGGGCGACGAGGTGGCGGTGGAGGACCCGGGCTACGGGCCCGTCATGCGGCTGTTCGAGTCCCTCGGGATGCGGGTCCGCGGCGTTCCGGTCGACGGCGAGGGGCTGGTCGTCGACGCCCTGCCCGACCGGGCCCGCCTCGTCTACGTCACACCGTCGCACCAGTTCCCGCTGGGTGTGGCCCTCTCGCTGCCCCGGCGCATCGCCCTCCTGGACTGGGCCCGCCGGCACGACGCGGCCGTCGTGGAAGACGACTACGACAGTGAGTTCCGCCATGGCGGCCGGCCCATCGAGCCGCTGCAGACCCTCGACCGCGAGGGCCGCGTCGTCTACGTCGGCACGTTCTCCAAGAGCATGCTCCCCAGCCTGCGCGTGGGCTTCGTGGTGGCTCCCGCCCCGCTGCGCCACGCGCTGAGCGCCGCCAGGTACGTGACGGACTGGCACACCGCCCTGCCCACCCAGGCAGCGCTGGCCCGCTTCCTGGACGAGGGCTGGTTCGTCCGCCACATCCGCCGTGTCCGCACCGTGTACGAGGAGCGCCACCGGCGCATCGTGGACCTCCTGGCGCGCGACTTCGCCGGCCTGCTCGATGCCGTGCCGTCTGTGACCGGCCTCCACCTCACGGCGCTGGCCCCTGGGGCATCGCCCAGGGAGATCGCGGCCGTAGCCGATCGGGCGGCGGGCGACGGCGTCGCGGTCCAGCGCCTGGCGTGGTTCGGTGTCGAACGGCCCGGGCCCGCCGGCCTCGTGCTCGGCTACGGCGCCATCGCCACCGGCAACATCGACGAGGGGCTCCTCCGGCTGCGCGCCGCGTTCGACGGTTGATCAGGTCCGGGTCGGGTCGAAGCCGAACGGCAGCTCGAGCCGGTTGGCCGCCATCAGCTCGGCGTCGCCGAGGACGTCCCGCGTGGGGCCGTCGGCCACGATCACCCCGTCGTTGATGATGACCGACCGGGGGCACAGCTCCAGCGCGTAGGGCAGGTCGTGCGTGACGATCACGGCGGTCACCGGCAGGGTGACCAGGATGTCGGCCAGGTCGCGCCGGGCCGCCGGGTCGAGGTTGGACGTGGGCTCGTCCAGTACCAGGATCTGCGGGTCCATGGCCAGGACCGTCGCCAGGGCCACCCGCCGGCGCTGCCCGAAGCTCAGGTGGTGGGGCGGCCGCCCCCCGGATCCGTCCATGCCCACGGCGTCGAGCGCGGCCTGCACCCGGGCGTCCACCGCTTCGCCCGGCAGACCCAGGTTGGCCGGACCGAAGGCGACGTCGTCGCGCACCGTCGGCATGAAGAGCTGATCGTCGGGGTCCTGGAAGACGATCCCGACGCGGCGGCGGATCTCCTTGAAGTTCGCCTTGGTGACCGGCATCCCCCCGATGGCCACCTCGCCCGCCTGGGGCAGGAGGATGCCGTTGAGGTGGAGGATCAGCGTGGTCTTGCCCGCCCCGTTGGGGCCGAGCACCGCCACCCGCTCCCCGGCGGTGATGTCGAGGTCGACGCCCCGCAGCGCGGGCGAGCCGTCGGGGTAGCTGTAGACCAGCCCCTGGACGTGGACCGCGGCGGCGTCGTTCATGCCGCCACCTGCGCCGCGAGGGCCGCAGCTGCCGCCAGCAGCGGGACGACCGAGGCCAGGGCCCACTCGTGGCGCGGCGTGTGCTCCCGGGCCGCGGGCGGCAGCTCGCCGGTGAAGCCCCGGGACAGCATGGCCACGTGGATGCGCTCGCCCCGCTCGAAGGCCCGGACGAACAGCGTGCCTGCCGACGCGGCCACGGCCCGGCCCTGCCAGGCCCAGCGGGCGTCGTAGCCCCGGGACAGGCGGGCGATGCGCATGCGCCGGACCTCGCCGGTGATGACCTCGGCGTAGCGCACCATGAACCCGGCGATGGCGGTGAACACCCGCGGCACCCGCAGCCGGTCCAGTCCGCAGAGCAGCTCGGGCACCGACGTGGTGGTGGCCAGCAGCGTGGTGGCCGCCACGCCCAGAGTGCCCTTCGCCAGGATGTTCCACGCGGCCCACAGGCCCGGTTCCGACAGCGACAGGCCGAGCACCTCGGTGTGGGGAGCCTGGCCCACCAGCGGGAGGAACAGGGCGAACGCCACGAACGGGACCTCGATGACCAGCCGCCGGGCCACCAGCGTGAGCGGCACGGTGGCGATCAGGGCCACCGCGGCCAGCAGCGCGGCGTCGAGGGCGAACACCCAGAACGCGTCCCGCGGGGTGGCGACCACCGCGAACACGAAGCCCAGCGTGGCCGCCACCTTCACCTGCGGGGCGAGGCGGTGAACCGGGCTGTTCCCCGGCCGGTGCAGGCCGTGGCTGTGGCCGTGACCGCCGCTCATGCCGTCCCCCGGCTGCGCCGCCGGAGCACCAGGACGAAGCCCCCGGCCACCGCGAACGTGACAATGACGCCGATGATCCCGGCCAGCCCGGTGCTGAGGCGGTCGTTGCCCACGCCGTCGACGCCGTAGCCCGCCAGCGGGCTGTCCCCGGTCCGGTGGGTGGTCTCCTGGTCGGCGAAGCCCTGGTCGATGGCGACCTTGTTCAGGCCGTCGGGCTGGCTACTGGCCTGCGGGCTGACGAAGAACGCCAGCGCCAGCGCCACGAGCAGGCCGGCCGCCACGAACACCGCGAGCCGCGTGCGGGTCATCTCAGCCCCCCACCGCCGTCGCGGCCCGGTCGGCGACCGGTGGCGGCGCGGCCACGAGGTCCCGGGCGCCGTGGACGAGGTCGGGCCGCACGGCCATCACCGCGCTCACGGTCATCGCCGTGATGAGCGCCTCGCCCAGCCCGATGAGGATGTGGGTCCCGACCATGGCCCCTGCCACCCGGGTGACGGACGCGCCGCCCGCCCCGCCGAGGGCGTACTCCAGCGTGAACGCCAGGGAGGCCAGCACCACCGACAGCCCAGCTGCGACCCCTGAGGCCACCACCACACCCCCGCGGGTGGCGGGCAGCAGCCGTCGGGCCAGCAGGAAGACCGCGTAGCCCCCGAAGGCGCCGACGATCGCCATGTTGATCACGTTCAGGCCCAGTGCCGAGAGCCCGCCGTCGGCGAACAGCAATGCCTGGACCACCAGGACCACGGACACGCACAACGTGCCCAGGTAGGGCCCGACGAGGATCGCCGCCAGCGCCCCGCCCAGCAGGTGCCCGCTGGTCCCGGCGGCCACGGGGAAGTTGAGCATCTGCACCGCGAAGATGAACGCGGCCACGAGGCCCGCCATGGGGGCCTGCTTGTCCTCCATCACCTCGCCGGATTTCCGCACGCAGACCACCAGCACGCCCGCGGCCGCCGCCCCCGCGGCCAGCGATGTCGGTGCGTCGATGAACCCGTCGGGAATGTGCACCAGGCCTCCTGCCCCCGCCGCACCGCCCGGCCCTTCCGACCGGTTGCTACGACTGTGTCGCAATAAGTTCGTACCCGCAACCGGGGGCGGATGTCGGCTCTTGCGGCTCAGCCCGGGCCGACGCCGGCCAGCTCGGCCGCCCTCGCCAGGGCGGCCAGGTGGGCGTCGACCCCGTCCAGGCCGGCGCCCATGGTGTTGATGCCCAGGTGGGAGGCGCCCGCGTCACGCCAGCGGCCCACCTGGCGTTCGAACCTGGCGGGATCGTCGGGCTGCCAGCCCACGCGGCCCTCCATGCCCAGCGCCTCGGGATCGCGCCCGGCGGCCTCGGCCGCGGCGGCGATGACCGCCCGGGCCCGGTCCAGATCCTCGCCCGGGCGGACCTGGGGGAACCAGCCGTCGGCCAGCCGGCCCATGCGGCGGTAGGCCGCGTCCGACGACCCGCCGATCCACACCGGGATCGGCCGCTGCACCGGAGCGGGGGCCAGGCCGGCGGCGGTGATGGTGTCGAACTCGCCCTCGTGCGTCACCGCCGTCTCGGTCCACAGCCGGCGCAGCACGCCGATCTGCTCCGACAGCCGGCGGCCCCGCTTGTCGAACGGCTGGCCCAGCGCCTCGTACTCGACCTCGTTCCAGCCGAGGCCCACGCCGAGGCGGAAGCGGCCCCCGGTGAGCAGGTCGACCTCGGTGGCCTGCTTGGCCACGAGGGCGGTCTGGCGCTGGGGCAGGATGATGATCCCGGTGACCAGCTCGAGGTCCGTGAAGCCGGCCAGGTAGCCGAACATCACGAACGGCTCGTGGAACGTCGTGGTGATCGTGTACGGCCCGCGCCAGGGCGCGTGGGCTTCCGGGTCGGCCCCGAGGACGTGGTCGTAGACCAGCAGGTGGCGGTAGCCCAGCGCCTCCACCCCCTCGGCGTAGGCACGCAGGGCGCCGGCATCGCCGCCCAGCTCGGTCTGCGGGAACACCACGCCGATCTGCACGCCCGCACGCTACCGGCGTGCGCTGCTCAGCCGATCCAGTAGCGGCGCAGCGCCTGGCCGTCGCGGCCGATGCCGACCTCCGCGAGCACGCCCCCGCAGCGCTCGATGACCGTGGCCGAGCCGACGTTGTCGTCGTCGCAGGTGACCAGCACCCGCTCGACCCCATGGCCCGCCACGATGCGCAGGCTCCGGCGCAGGATCTCGGTGGCGTAGCCGCGCCGGCGGTGCTCGGGGAGGACCCCGTAGCCGATGTGGCCGCCTTCGGTGAGGAGGCGGTCGGTCAGCTGGTGACGGATCGAGGCCCGGCCCACGATCACCCCGCCGGCCTCGGCCACCAGGAACGTGTTGGGCACGAAGTCGGCGGGCAGGTCCTCGCCCTGCTCCCGCCGAGCCAGGAGCTCGACATAGTCGGCGAAGGGCATGCCCTCGTCGTAGCCGAGGCCGAACAGGAAGCCGTCGGCCGCCATGGCCCGATGGGCGCGGCGGAACTGGTCCTCGTCCTCCGGGACCAACCGCCGCAGGGTCAGGGGCTCGCCGGGCACGGCGCCACTCTGGGGGAACCGCCGCCTGCGGTGCGATCGATTTCCGAACGATCCGCCCTTGACGGCTTCTAGATAACAGTTATAGACAACAGGTATGAAGGATGCGATCCTGGCCCTCCTGGCCAAGGAGCCGGCCCACGGCTACGAGCTGCGCCAGCGCCTCGCCGCCGCGCTGGGGCCGGCCGGCGGGGCCCTCAACCCCGGGCAGGTGTACGTCACGCTGTCCCGGCTGGAGCGGTCGGGCCTGGTCCGGTCCGAGACGGTCGGGCAGGCCAGCCAGCCCGACAAGAAGGTCTACGAGCTCACTTCTGCGGGCCGCGACCAGGTCGAGACGTGGCTGACCGACGTGTCCTGGTCCAAGGTGGCGCCGGTCGAGTTCCACCTCAAGCTGGTGGCCGCGGCGCTGACCCGCCTGGCGGATCCGGTCTCGCTAGTGGACGCCCAGCGGTTGGAGCTCCTGCGCCAGCTGCGGGAGCTCCAGGACCTGGCGCAGGCCGAGCCGGACGGGTCCGACGGCTGGCTGCTGATCGAGGGGGCCGCGCTGCGGCTCCAGGCCGACATCCGCTGGCTCGAGGCATGCGAGCAGCGCTGGCTGGAGAGGGGTGTGGGATGAGCGCTCCGGTGATCGAGACGCGGGGCCTGGTGCGCCGCTATCCGGGCGAGCCCGCCCCGGTGCGGGCCGTCGACGGGGTGGACCTGGTCGTCGAGCCGGGCGAGACCGTGTCGGTCATGGGCCCCAGCGGCTGCGGCAAGTCGACGCTGCTGCACCTGCTGGGCGGGCTGGACCGGCCCGACGAGGGTGAGGTCCACCTGGGCGGCGAGCGGGTCGACGGCCTGTCCGAGACCGACTGGGCCGTGCTGCGGCGCCGCCAGGTCGGGTTCGTGTTCCAGGCCTTCCACCTCGTCGACGAGCTGACCGCGGTCGAGAACGTCGAGCTGCCCGCGCTGCTGGCGGGCGAGGGCCGGCGCGCTGCCCGGCGCCGGGCGGTCGAGCTGCTGGAGCGGCTGGGCGTCGGCGAGCGCGCCAGGCACCTGCCCGACCGGCTCTCCGGCGGCGAGCGCCAGCGCGTGGCCGTGGCCCGCGCGGTGGTCAACGATCCGCTGGTGGTGCTGGCCGACGAGCCCACCGGCAACCTGGACAGCCACGCCACCGGCGAGATCCTCCGCCTCTTCGCGGAGCTGGGCGAGGCCGGCCAGACCTTCGTGATCGTGACCCACGACCCCCGGGTGGCCGCCACCGCCGACCGCCTGCTGACCATGCGCGACGGCGCCATCGTGGCCCAGACCCGCCTGGGCGGCGGGCTCCCCACCTCCGCCCTGGCCGCGCTGGTGGACCTGGGAGGCGCCTGATGGGCTCGGCCGCCATCCCCCTCCGCCTGGCCCGGCGCAACCTGCGCCACCGGCCCTGGCAGGCGCTGCTCCTGCTGGTGACGCTGACCATCGCCACCGGCACCATGAGCCTGGCCCTGTCCGTCTACGGCAGCGGCGACGCGCCCTGGGACCGGGTGTGGCGGGCCACCGACGGGTTCCACGTGCTCTTCGGCGCCTACCACCCGCCGGACGAGCCGGGCGATGCGGCCCTGGTGGCCGAGGTGCGCCAGCGGGCGGTGGCGGCCGCCGGGTCGCCCGAGGTCACGGCAGTCGGCGGCCCGTGGACCCACCTGTACGGCAACCTCGCGGTGCCCGGCGGCTACGAGGACCTCACCGCCGAAGTGCGCGAACCCGGCCGCTCGCCGGTCGACCAGCCCCTGGTCACCGACGGCGAGTGGCTCGGGTCCGGGGAGGGCGTGGTGCTGGAGCACGGGCTCGCCCGCACCCTCCATCTCGGCGCGGGCGACACGATCACGGTCAACGGCCGGTCCTTCCCGGTGCGGGGCGTGGCCATGACGGTCTCGCGTGGGCTGTTCCCCCTGAGCCGGCCCGCGCAGGTGTGGGTGACCCCCGACACCGCGGCCGAGATGCAGGCCGTCGGGCTGACCGAGGAAGGCTTCGAGATGCAGCTCCGGCTGCAGGACCCCGACGACGCGGCGGACTTCGTCGCGGCCCATCCCGAGCTCAGCCTGGAGGACACCGACTCGTCCCTGATCGGCTTCAGCGAGACCTGGCAGCAGCGCCGCATCGACTCGCACTCCGACCTCGACATCGTGGCCGGGACCCTGGCCGCCGCCGCGATCCTGCTGGCCCTGCTGGCCACCGCCACTGCCGCGGTGCTGGTGGTCGACCGGATGGCGGCCCAGACCCGCCAGGTGGGCACGCTCAAGGCGGTCGGCGTCACTCCCCGCCAGGTGGTGGCGGCGCTGCTGAGCGAGCACCTGGCCGTAGCCCTGCTGGCCGTGGCCCTGGGGCTGGCGATCGGCCGGGTGATCGCGCCCCGGATGGCGGCGTCGTCGGTGACCCTGCTGGGGCCGCCCGAGACCCCGCCGCTCACGGTCGGCCGGGTGGCGCTGATCGCGGCAGTGGCCGTGGGCGTCGTGCTGCTGGGCACGGTCCGGCCCGCGCTGCGGGGGATCCGCCACAGCACGCTGGCCTCGCTGGCCACCGGCCCCCGCCCGCCGCGACGCCCCGGTCCGATCGCCCGGCTGGTGGCCGCGGCGGGCCTGCCGCTCCCGGCGGTCCTGGGCCTGCGTTCGGCCTGGCGGCGCCCGTCCCGGCTGCTCACCAACGGCGCCAGCCTGACCCTGGGCGTCGCCACCGTGGTGGTGGCGCTGGGGCTGCGCCCCAGCCTCGGCCAGCTCCACTCCGAGCCCGCCGATGCGGGTCACGCCGCCAGCGGCCCCGGCATCGATCCGCTCTACGCCCAGGTGCGCACGATCGTGCTGGTCAC
>JBKPRS010000071.1:0-6131 GCA_046734695.1 Actinomycetota bacterium
CGAGAAGGAGGCGCCCGCGCCCCGCGCCCGCGGCGTCATCGCCCTCAAGGAGGACAACTGCACCGTCTGCATGCTGTGCGCCCGCAGCTGCCCCGACTGGTGCATCTACATCGAGGGCCACAAGGACACGGCGCCGCCCCGGCGGCCCGGCGGGAAGCCCCGCACGGTCAACAAGCTCGACCGCTTCGACATCGACTACGCGCTCTGCATGTACTGCGGGATCTGCGTCGAGGTGTGCCCGTTCGACGCCCTGTTCTGGAGCCCCGAGTACGAGTACTCCGAGCTGCGCCTGGCCGACCTGCTCCACGACAAGGACCGCCTGGGGGAGTGGATGCAGGCGGTCCCCGACTTCGAGCCCTACGAGGCCGGGTCGGAGCAGAAGGTCCGCAAGGTGCCGAGGTAGAGCCGCACCGATGGTCAGCGTCTTCTTCTACCTCATCGCCGCGGTCATGGTCGGCGCCGCCCTGGTGGTGGTGACCAGCCGCAACGTCGTGCGGGCCGCCCTGGCCCTCATCGTCGTGTTCGCGGGCGTGGCCGCCCAGTTCATCCTGCTGGCGGCGGAGTTCGTGGCCGTCACCCAGGTGCTGGTCTACATCGGGGCGATCATGGTCCTGATGCTGTTCGGCATCATGCTCACCCGCGCCCGCATCGGGCGCGACGTGGACGCCACCAACGACCACTGGTGGTCGGGCGTGATCACCGCCCTGCTGCTGGTGGGCGTGATGGCCTACGCGCTGGTGGACTACTACGGCGGCGACAAGCTGCCCGCCGATCGCGAGATCAACTCGATCGCGGGCTCGAACACCGCCACGGTGAGCGACTCGATCTTCGCCCAGTACCTGATCCCGTTCGAGGTCGTGTCCGTGCTGCTGCTGGCGGCGCTCGTCGGGGCCATCGTCATCGCCCGGAAGGACCGCTGATGGAGGAGCTGCTGATCAACCAGTTCCTGCTGCTGGGGGCGATCCTGTTCTGCATCGGCGTCTACGGGGTCATCGCCCGCAAGAACACGGTGCTGGTGCTGATGTCGATCGAGCTGATCCTCAACGCGGTCAACATCAACCTGCTGACCTTCGGGGCGCTGCACGGTGACGTGGCGGGTGCGGTCTTCGCCCTGTTCATCATCGCCGTGGCGGCCGCCGAGGTCGGCGTGGGCCTGGCCATGGTGCTGATCATCTACCGCAACCGCTCGAGCGTGGACCTCGACGACGTCGACTCGATGCGAGGCTGAGCATGCTCGACTACGCCTGGATCATCCCGCTGCTCCCCGCGGCCAGCTTCTTCCTCATCCTGTTCTTCGGGAAGAAGCTGCCGCGCAAGGGCAGCGAGATCGGCATCGCCGCCGTCGGCATCGCCTTCGCCCTGGCGCTCGCCACCAACGTCAGCTGGTGGGACCACGTCGACAACCCGCCCGCCGGTCATGAGACCGAGCAGGAGGCCATCGTCGGCGGCGAGTCGGCCGCGGTCGCAGTGCCCGCCCAGGAGGAGGGTGGGGAAGAGCACGAGTCGGTCGAGCCGGTGACCAAGGAGGTCACCTGGTGGGAGAACGGCGGGCACGACATCAAGATCGGCATGCTGCTGGACGGTCCCGCCGTGATGATGCTGCTGGTCGTCACGTCGGTGTCCCTGCTGGTGCACATCTACTCCACCGACTACCTGGCGGGCGACCGGCGCTACACCCACTTCTTCGCCTTCCTTTCGCTGTTCACGGCGTCGATGCTGGGGCTGGTCATCGCCAAGTCGACGCTCCAGCTGCTCGTCATGTGGGAATTGGTGGGCGTCTGCAGCTTCGTGCTGATCGGCCACTGGTGGGAGGAGAAGGCCAACAGCGACGCCGCCCTCAAGGCGTTCATCACCAACCGCGTGGGTGACGTGGGTCTGATCATCGGCGTCATCCTGCTGTTCTGGGCGGTCGGCAGCTTCGACATCCTGGAGACCAACACCGCCGCCCTCGACGGCACCGTCGCCCACACGACGCTCCTCATCGCGTCGTGTTGCCTGATCGCCGCGGTGATGTCCAAGTCGGGCCAGTTCATCCTGCACACGTGGCTACCCGACGCCATGGCCGGACCCACGCCGGTGTCCGCCCTGATCCACGCGGCCACCATGGTCGTGGCCGGGATCTACATGGTGGCCCGGCTGTACGCGGTGTTCTTCGAGGGCCTGTCCATCGGCACCTCCAGCGTGAACCTGCTGGCCGTGGTGGGGGGCGTGACCGTGCTCGGCGGGGCACTGCTGGCGTTCGTGCAGAACGACATCAAGAAGGTGCTCGCCTACTCGACGGTGTCCCAGCTGGGCTACATGGTGATGGCGCTCGGCGTCGGGGCCTGGACCGCCGCCCTGTTCCACCTCTTCACCCACGCCTTCTTCAAGGCCTGCCTGTTCCTCGGCTCGGGCTCGGTGAGCCATGCCGTGCACAGCTTCGACATGAAGAAGGACATGGGCGGGCTCAAGAAGTGGATGCCGCAGACCTTCTGGACTTTCGCCATCGCCACCCTCGCGCTGATCGGCATCTTCCCGCTGGCCGGCTTCTGGTCCAAGGACGAGATCCTGGCGGGCGCTAACCAGCTGGGTGGCAGCGGCCACTACCAGGTGTTCATGGCCATCGGCATCGCCGGGGCGTTCATGACCGCGGCGTACATGACCCGGACGATCTACCTCACGTTCTTCGGCGAGTACCGGGGCCACGGGCACCCGCACGAGTCCGGCCCCCGTATCACGATCCCGCTGTGGATCCTGGCGGCGGCGGGCGCGACCGCCGGCCTCGTCAACCTGCCGTCAGCCCTCGCCCCCGACTCGACCGCCCTCCGCTTCGAGCACTACTTCGAGCCCAAGGGCGCCTACTTCCCGACGCTCCACTTCAGCCACGCCGAGTTCTCGTGGGCCATCGCCATCGGCAGCACGCTCATCGGCGTGACCGGCATCGCGCTCGCCTACCTCTGGTACTTCCGGGACCTCGGGCCCCACGGCATCACCCAGCGCAACCGGGCGGCGCGGGGCGGCTACACGGTGCTGGTCAACAAGTACTACTTCGACTACCTGTACACCGACCTGATCGTGGGCAGCGTGAAGGGCCCGGTGGCGCGGTCGGTCTACTGGTTCAACCAGAACGTGCTCGACGGCATCGTCAACGGCTGCGGGCAGCTCGCCACCGTGCTCGGCCGCTTCACCTATGAGCGCATCGACCAGCAGGTGGTCGACGGCGCCATCCTCGGATCCGCGGCGGCCGCCGAAGAAGGCGGCCAGATCTTCCGCCGGCTCACCTCCGGCAAGGTGCAGCAGTACGGCGCCCTCCTCTTCGGGGCGGCCGCGCTGCTCGCCGGTGCCTTCATCCTCTTCGTCTGACGTCAAGGGTCATCATGGACAACAACCAGTTCCTCTCCGATTGGGGCCTGACCATCATGGTGTTCCTGCCGCTGGCAGGAGCCCTGGTGATGCTGCTCATCCCCCGCACGGAGGAGCACATCCACCGGACGCTCGCGCTGGTGGTCACGCTGGCCACCGCCGGCGTCGGCGCGGCCGTGCTGGCCGACTTCGACTACGGCCACAGCGCGGTGCTGCAGTTCGTGGTGAACAAGCCGTGGATCGACGTCATCCACGCCCACTACGCCATCGGCATCGACGGCCTGTCGGTCCCGCTCCTGGCGTTGACGCTGCTGGTCGTGCCGGCGTGCGTCATCTACTCGTGGAACCACTTCCCCGAGCCGCGCAACCCCAAGGCGTTCCTCATCCTGCTGCTCGTGCTGGACACCGGCATGCTCGGCACGTTCGTGGCGCAGGACCTGATCCTGTTCTTCGTGTTCTTCGAGGTCGTGCTGCTGCCGATGTACTTCCTGATCGGCGTCTGGGGCGGCGAGCAACGGCAGTACGCATCGATCAAGTTCTTCCTCTTCACCCTGTTCGGCTCGGCGCTGATGATCGTGAGCTTCCTGGCGCTGTTCTTCGTGACCGGGGGCGAGACGTTCGTCATCCCCGAGCTGATCCAGCGGGTGGCCGACTCCGACATCTCGCGGACGACGATGCTGCTGATCTTCGGCGGCATGTTCATGGGCTTCGGCATCAAGGTGCCGATGTTCCCGTTCCACACCTGGCTGCCCGACGCCCACACGCAGGCGCCCACGGTGGGCTCGGTGATCCTGGCCGCCGTCCTGCTGAAGCTGGGCACCTACGGCTTCATCCGGGTGGCCATCCCGATCCTGCCCGAGGCCGCGGTGAGCTGGGCGCCGTGGATCGGGCTGCTGGCGGTCATCGGCATCATCTACGGCGCGCTCGCCTGCCTGGCGCAGACGGACATGAAACGCCTGATCGCGTTCTCGTCGGTCTCCCACATGGGCTTCACCATGCTGGGCATCGCCACGCTCACCGACTTCGGCCTCAACGCCGCGGTCATGGGCATGGTCGCCCACGGCCTCATCACGGGGATGCTGTTCTTCGTGGCCGGCTCGGTGAAGGAGCGCTACCACACGCTCGACATCAAGCGGCTCGGCGGCATCCTGCTCAAGGCGCCCCGCATGGGCTGGATCCTGGGCTTCACCGCCATGGCCTCGCTCGGCCTGCCCGGCCTGGCCGGGTTCTGGGGCGAGTTCCCGGCGATCCTGTCCTCGTACCAGCCGGCGCCCGGGCTGTCGGACGTGACGTTCCGGGTGTACATGGTGGTGGCGGCGGTCGGCACGGTGTTCGCCGCCGGGTACCTGCTTTGGCTCTACCAGCGGGTCGCGTTCGGCACCCCGACGGAGGAGTTCGCGGACGCCGACATCCACGACGTGTCCATCCCTGAGTGGGTGGCCTGGGTGCCGATGCTGGTCCTCATCCTGGTGATCGGCATCTACCCCAACCTCGTGTTCCACGTGACCGACAAGCAGATGACCGCGGTGGCCGACTGGGTCGCCAACGTGGGTAGCTGACGCCGTGCTCGCCGTGCTCGCCCCGCTCGCCTCGTTGCTGGCCCAGGCCGACGCCTTCGAGCGTCCGACCATCGACTGGCACGCGCTCGCCCCCGAGCTGGTGGTGACGGGCGTGCTGTGCCTGGTGCTGGTGGCCGACCTGTTCATCCCCGAGGACCGCAAGGCGCTGCTGCCGTCGCTCGCCGGCCTGGGACTGCTGGGGGCGCTGGTCCCGATCCTGACCCTGGCGGTGGACGGCTCCGACCGGACGATGTTCGGCGGCGCCTATGCCGTCGACTCCTTCGCCCTGGTGCTCAAGGCGCTGTTCCTGGTGGCCGGGTATGTCATCGTGCTCCAGTCGACCAACTACATCGCCGAGGGGGACTACGCCGAGGGGGAGTACTACTTCCTGCTGCTGTCGTCGATCCTGGGCATGCTGGTCATGGCCTCGGCCCGGGACCTGATCACGATCTTCGTGGCGCTCGAGATGCTGTCCGTCCCCGCCTACCTGCTGGCCGGGTGGCGCAAGCGGGACCGCAAGGGCAACGAGGCGGGCGTGAAGTACTACCTGATGGGCGTGTTCGCCACCGGCGTGCTGCTGTACGGCATGTCGTTGGTCTACGGCGTGGCGGGCAGCACCAAGCTGGTCGACATCGGCGAGGCGCTGGCCGTCGGGAAGTCGGTCCCGATGATCACGCTGGCCATCGTGTTCTGCATCGTCGGGTTCGGGTTCAAGGTGTCGGCGGTGCCGTTCCACACGTGGGCGCCCGACACGTACGAGGGCTCGCCGACGCCGATCACCGCGTTCCTGTCGGTGTCGTCGAAGGCTGCGGGGTTCGTCGCCCTGCTGGAGCTGATCGTGATCGGCTTCGCCGGTCAGACCGAGGTGGTGCGGCCGCTGATCTGGGTGCTGGCTGTGCTGTCGATGACGATCGGCAACGTGGTGGCGCTGCGCCAGACCAACCTGGTGCGGATGCTGGCCTATTCCGGCATCTCGCAGGCCGGCTTCATCCTGGCGCCGCTGGCCGTGGTCGGGCAGATCGGCTCGACGACGCTGACGTCGGTCGTGACGTACCTGCTGATCTACGCGGCGATGAACCTGGGCGCCTTCACGGTGGTGATGGCGGTGGCCCGCCGGACCGGCTCGGCCGAGATCACGTCGTTCGCCGGGCTGTTCAACTACGCCCCGGCCCTGGCCGTGCTGATGTCGGTGTTTCTGTTCTCGCTCGCCGGCATCCCGCCGCTGGGCGG
>JBKPRS010000072.1:0-6365 GCA_046734695.1 Actinomycetota bacterium
CCCGATGCCCGGGCCTGGGACGGCGCCGCCGACGCCCTGCGCGCCTACGCCGCCGGACCCGGGGAGGCAGCGCGTGAACGTTTCCTGGCCGCCGCGGCCCGCGCCTACGGCGCCCCCGAGGCGGTCGCCGAGTGGTGGCGCGCGCAATCGAGTGGACCGGCCCGCAGCGGCGCGGGCTAGCGTGTCCCCGAACATCAGGAGCGGTCGACCCCGCGAGGGGCCGGCCCGGCAACCTGGTTCGGACAGCCAAGGTGCCATCCCGGTCCTGCCGGGGATGCGGCTCTGCGAGGAGCAACCAAGTGTCCGTGCCCCCCTCTGCGGGAGGGCGCCTCGGCTGTGCGGACCCGATGAGGCGACATGGCCCGATCCCTACACTCGACCCGTGCGACATCCCGCTCGGCGGCCCGGCACGCGGCTGCCCGCACGCCGCGGCCCATGACCGGCTACGACGGCTTCCGCCGGGCGCACCCGAGCGCCCTGCCGGTGACCGGCGCCTGGCGGCCCGGCGACCCTGTGGGGCACCGCCGCTTCCTGTCCTTCCCCGTCGAGCGGCCCTTCGCCCTGGAGGGCGGCGGCCTGCTGCGGGGCGTCACCGTGGCCTATGAGACCTGGGGCGAGCTGAACCCCGACGGCGCCAACGCCGTTCTCGTCTGTCACGCCCTCACCGGCGACAGCCACGCCGTCGGCCCGCTCACCACCGGGCACGCCAGTGCGGGCTGGTGGGAGGGCGCCATCGGGCCCGGCCGCATGCTGGACACCGACCGCTGGTTCGTGGTGTGCGTCAACGTGCTCGGCGGCTGCCAGGGCTCGACCGGCCCGGCGTCCCCCCATCCCGACGACGGCAAGCCGTGGGGCTCGCGGTTCCCGGTGGTGTCGGTGCGGGACATGGTCCGCACCCAGGCCGCCGTGGCCGACGACCTCGGCATCGCCCGCTGGGCCCTGGTCGTGGGCGGGTCCATGGGCGGGATGCAGGCGCTGGAGTGGGCCGTCATGTACCCGGAGCGGGTCGGGGCCGTGGTTCCCATCGCCACCGCCGCGGCCGCCAGCGCGGCACAGATCGGCTGGTGGAGCAGCGGCCGGCGGGCCATCCGCATGGACCCGTGCTGGCGGGGCGGCGACTACTACGACGCCGACCCGGGCGACGGTCCCCACGAGGGCCTGGCCACGGCCCGGATGATGTCGATGATGACGTTCCGCAGCGACGACGTCTTCACCAAGCGCTTCGGCCGCGAGGTGGTCGAGCCGGTGGAGGGCTTCACGCTGTGGCAGCGCTTCGAGGTGGAGCGCTACATCGAGTACCAGGGCGACAAGCTGGTGCGGCGCTTCGACGCCAACAGCTACCTGCTGCTGACCAAGGCCATGGACCTGCACGACCTGGGGCGGGGTCGGGGCGGCATGGAGGCGGCCTTCGCCCGTGTGCGGGCCCCGCTGCTGTCGGTCGGGATCGTGAGCGACATCCTCTACCCGCCCCACCAGTCGCGCGAGATCGTCAGCCTGGCCGCGGCCGCGGGCGTCCCCGCCGAGTACGCGGAGCTGGACAGCCCGCACGGCCACGACGCGTTCCTCATCGAGGTGGACGACCTCACCGCGATCGTGCGCGACTTCATCGACCGCCTCGACCGGGGAGAACATGATGCCCGAGGCTGAGCAGCCCGACGAGCCCGTCCGACAGCTTGGGATCGACACCCGCGCCATCCTCGGCGGGCGGACCTGGAGCGGCGACTCGCTGGCGCCGGTCCTGTTCCCCTCGACCACCTACGAGGTGGACGCGGTCGACGACCACCGCCAGATGGCGGGCACGGCCCGCCCGGCCCACTACTACTCACGCTTCGGCAGCCCCTCGGTGCAGGAGTTCGAGCAGGCGGTGGCGCTGCTCGAAGGGGCCGAGGCGGCGCTGGCGTCGGCCTCGGGCATGGCCGCGGTGACCAGCGTCGTGTTCGCCCTGTGCTCCACCGGCGACCACATCGTCGTGCAGCGCCAGCTGTTCTCGGTCACCTCGACGCTGTTCACCGCCCACTGTCCCCGGTTCGGGATCGACGTGACGTTCGTGGACGGCACCGACACGGCCCAGTTCGCCGAGGCGATCCGCCCGGGCCGCACCCAGCTCGTGTTCATGGAGACGCCGGCCAACCCCGCGCTGTCGCTCACCGACATCGAGGCCGTCTGTGCGCTGCCCGGGCCGTTCAAGCTGGTGGACTCGACCTTCGCCACGCCGGTCCTCCAGCAGCCGCTGGCGCTGGGGGCCGACCTGGTGCTGCACGCGGCCACCAAGGGTCTGGCCGGGCACAACGACGCCCTGCTGGGCGTGGTGGCGGGCAGCCGGGACCTGATCGACGCCATCTGGGGCTGGCACGTGGTCCAGGGCGGGCAGGCTTCGCCGTTCGACGCCTGGAACGGGCTGCGGGGGATCCGCACGCTCGGCGTCCGGGTGCGCCAGCAGTGCGCCACCGCCCAGGCGCTGGCCGAGCACCTGGAGGGCCACGAGGCCGTGGCCGCGGTCAGCTATCCGGGCTTGGACTCGCACCCCCAGCGCGACCTGGCCAAGCGGCAGATGAGCGCGGGCGGCACGCTGCTGGCCGTGGAGCTGGCGGGCGGGTTCGAGGCGGCGCGGCGCTTCTGCGAGGCCACCCGGGTGGCGCGCATCGCCCTGTCCCTCGGCGGCCCGGAGACGCTGGTGACCCACCCGGCCACGATCGTGTCCCACCTCACGCCCGACGAGCGGGCGGGGCTCGGCATCTCCGACGGCCTGGTGCGGGTCTCGATCGGCCTCGAGGACGTCGTCGACCTCCGCGCCGACTTCGATCAGGCGCTGGCCGCGGCATCGGCACCGGCCGGGAGCTGACGGGTGGGGAGGTGCCGTTATTATAACGGCACCTCCCCACCCCTGGCCTTGAGGTCATCAGCCGGCAGGCGGGGTCCAGAGGCCGATGTGGTTGCCGGCGGGGTCGGCCACGTGGGCGAACTGCAGCCCGTCGGGCGTGCTGGACGCCCCGACGATGACCTTGCCGCCCGCGGCCTCCACCGCGGCGCAGGCGTCGGCTACGGCCGCGACCTGGACGTAGGGGACCGCGTAGGTGCGGGGGGTGCCCGGCTGGGACGAGCGGGTGTCGGCGATGCCGCCCTTGGGGGCAGGGTCGGGGCCGCTCATGACCATCGTGTACGGGCCCTCGGGCGCGAAGGTCCAGCCGAAGACCTCGCCGTAGAAGGCGCGGGCGGCGTCGGGGTCGTCGGTGCCGATCTCGAACCAGGTGACGGGATCGGGCGTGCGGGGTGCCTTGTTGTCAGTCATGGGGCGACCGTGCGCCCCGCCTACGACGACATCCTGTCGGGAATTCCACCGGTGTCATTTGTCACTCTGCAGGGAGAGACGCCGCACCCGGGTGGTGGGGATCTCGGGGATCGTGTAGTCCCGCTCCGGGGCCCGCTCGTCGGTGAGCTGGGCCGCCGCCACCCGGTCGACTCGGAAGAACCGCACGTCGTTGCGCAGGCGGCAGTGGGCCAGGAGGTACCAGGCGTCGCTCGCGCCCACCAGGGCGACGGGCTCGACCGCGCGGTGGGTCACGGCGCCGTCGGAGTCCTTGTACTCGATCTCGACCACCCGGGCGGCCACCACGGCCTCCTCGATGGTGCGGGCCGCCCGCGGGCGGTCGTCGCTGTCGTGCGCCATGAGGTGGACGCGGCCGGCCAGCCGTTCGGCGGCCTCCGCCTCGGTCGCGGGCATCGCCGCCAGCACCTTCTGCAGGGCGGAGCGCAGCGCCTCGGCCAGCGGCGAGCGGCCCGGCCGGGCCAGGGCGATGGCCAGGGCCGCGGCCTCGTCCGAGGTGAAGTTCACCGGCGGCAGCGTGTGGGCCGAGTCGATGGCGTGGCCACCACCCGGTCCCGGAGTGGCGAAGAGCGGCACGCCCGCCTCCATGAGCGCGTTCAGGTCCCGCTCGATGGTGCGCACGCTCACCTCGAAGCGGTCGGCCAGCTGGCGCGCCGTGCGGGGCCGTGGCGCCACCGCCCGGAGCTCCTCGACCAGGGCGTAGAGCCGGTCCGTGCGGTTCACGCCTCCCAGCATGCCCCGCCCGGGCGGTGCCCCGGCCGTCAGATCTTGCGGTAGCGGGCCTCCACCAGGCAGTACAGGGCGTAGGCGATCAGACCCCCGGCCACCAGGCCGAGCAGCAGCGGGCCGTGGGAGGCCTGGGCGACCTTGAGCAGTGCCCCGTCGATCCCCACCGCCTCGTTGGGGTCGTACTCGATGGCGGCCTTGCCCAGGAACAGTCCGACCAGGGCGAACACCACGCCCCGAGACAGGTGGCCGGCCACGCCGGACGCCACCGCGGCCCGCTCGACACCCGGGCTCATCTCCCGCGTCTTGAGCCGTTCCCGGAACTTGGTGGTCACGCCCCGGTAGACGTTGTACAGGCCATCGGCGAGGAACCCGAGCGCGACTGCCAGCACGATCCAGCGGCCCGCGGGCCAGTCGAGCACACGTGCGGTCTCCTGCTTCTCGTCTCCGCCTCCGCCGCCCGCGCTCGGCGAGCTCGAGCGGACCAGGGCCACCGCGGCGGCGGCAGAGGCCACGTACACCACACCGAGGCCCAGCGAGCGGGCCCGCTTGGCGAGCCCCTTGGGGTCATGGCCCTCGTGCTGGCGGTCGACCACGGCCTCGATGACCCGCCACACGGCGTAGCAGGCGAAGCCCACGGCCAGGGCGATCAGGGCCGCCGACCCCCAGGATTCGGTGGCGAGCTGGCGCAGCACACCCTTGCGGTCGGCGACCTGGCCGCCCTGGCCCAGCGGGATCTGGATGGCCAGGATGCCGATCAGCGCGTAGCTCACCCCTTTGGCCACGAGGCCGACGCGACCGGCCCGCTCCACCCAGTCCCCGTGACCGACCGTCCGACCGGTCGTGCGGATGCGCTGTGCTGCGGTCGACATCTGTGCTCCCCTCAGGGTGTCCCGACGGATCAGGCGTACCCCTGGCCGTCCGGCGGCAGTCAGGCGCGCACCGCCTAGCGTGCGGATCGTGCCGGAGCTGCTGGAGGTCGACCTCTACCGCCGCCAGGCGGAGGCCGTGGTCGGCCGCACCATCGCGGCTGTGGACGCCCGCGACGCCTGGTTCGTCAAGGGCGGCGAGCCGGCCGAGCTGATCGCCGCGCTGACCGGGCGCACGGTGACGGGCGTGCGGCGGCGGGGCAAGCTGCTGGTCCTCGACCTGGACGGCGGCACCCGGCTCGGCCTGCGCTTCGGCATGACCGGACGGCTGATGGTGGACGGGGCCGCGTCGATCGACCAGCTCCTGTACTCGTCAGGCCGCGATGTGGCCGTGTGGGACCGCTTCGCGCTGCGATTCACCGACGGGTCCGACCTGCGGGTGCGCGACCCCCGCCGGCTCGGCGGCGTCGTGCTCGATCCCGACGAGGACCGCCTCGGCGCCGATGCCCTGACGCTGACCCCGGCGGAGCTGGACGCCGCCCTGGGCACCAGCACCGCGCCGCTCAAGGCCCGGCTGCTGGACCAGGCCCGCATCGCGGGGATCGGCAACCTGCTGGCCGACGAGATCCTGTGGCGGGCCGGCCTCGACCCGGTCCGCCCGGCCGGCGGGCTGTCCGATGCCGAGCGGGCCGCGCTGCACGCGTCCATCCTCGAGGTGCTGTCCGACCTCGGGGCCCGCGGTGGCAGCCACACCGGCGACGTGCGCGGCGCCGCCGCGCTCGACGGGCTGTGCCCGCGGGACGGTACGCCACTGGTGCGCCGCACCGTCGGCGGCCGCACCACGGTCAGCTGCCCCGGACATCAGCACTGAGCGAGTGGTCGCTCACTGCGTTCACGCGCGATTCACGCACCGCGCTGCGGGGTCCTACAGTCGACGGCTGCGCGGCAGATACGCTCATGCCCGGCTGGGGCCCACAAGGTGGATTGGATGCTCGACGGCAGACGAAGAGGCGACGGACGACCCGCGCCGCGACGCTTCGCACGGGGCGTGGTGACGGCGGGCGTGTTCCTGGCCGTGTGGTTCGGCCCGTCGCGCGCCTTCGCCCAGCAGGGCCCGCCCTCCACCGAGCCGACGACCTCGTCCACCACCGAGGCCCCGCCGACCACGGAGCCGCCGCCCACGACCGAGGCCCCGCCGCCCACGTCCGCTGAGCCGCAGGAGACCACGCCGGCGCCTCGCCGCACGACGACGACCGCGGCGAGAGACGACAGCGAGAGCGCGGCGGCCGCCCCCACGCCCGGGGACATCACCTTCAACACCGTCAACAACCTGCTGGTGCCGGGCAACGGCACGCAGGACGCGCCGACCACGACCACCACGGTGGCGCCGTCGTCCGGGGGCAGCAGCGCGGCCGACGAGGAGAGCCGGCGCATCTGGATGATCA
>JBKPRS010000073.1:0-17866 GCA_046734695.1 Actinomycetota bacterium
CCCGTCCCGCCACGGCGCGCCGCTGTTGAAGAAGTCGACCGCGCCGCCCGGCTCGCACAGCCCGAGGTTGTCGTAGTGGACCAGCTCGGCCGTGGCGAAGCAGTCGTGCAGCTCGACCAGGTCGAGGTCCTCGGGGCCGACGCCCGCGGCCTCGTACGCGGTGGTGGCGGCGTTGCGGGTCAGCGTGTTGACGTCCGGCAGCACCTGGCACGCCTCCTGCCACGGGTCACTGGTGAGCACCGAGGCGCTGACCTTGACCGCCCGGCGCTGCTGCTCCTGGGACAGCGTGCGCAGCTTCGAGTCCGAGACCACGACCGCGGCGGCGGCGCCGTCGCAGTTGGCCGAGCACATGGGCCGGGTGTTGGGGTAGGCGATCATGACATCACCCATGATCTGCTCGAGCGACATCCGCTTGGTGTAGGCGGCCAGCGGGTTCAGCGTGGAGTGGGCGTGGTTCTTCTCGCTGATCTTGGCGAACAGCTCGAACTCGGCGCCCTCGTAGGGGTGCTCGTGCATGTACTGCATGCCGATCTGAGCGAACACGCCGGGCATGGTCTCGGTGCCGATGCGGCCGTCGACCGGGGCCACCGCGCCGACGCGGCCCTTCGGCTCCCAGGTGTCGGCGTCCTTGGCCCGGTTGGCCCCGCCGAGCAGGCCCGCGCCCGCCAGCTTCTCGACCCCCACGGCCAGGCCCATGTCGGCCTCGCCCGCCTTCACCGACATGATGGCGGTGCGCAGGGCGGTGGCGCCCGTGGCACAGGCGTTGGCCACGTTGTAGACGGGGATGCCGGTCTGGCCGATCTGCTTCTGGAGCTGCTGGCCGACGCTGGCGTTGGCGGCCATGAGGTTGCCCGCGGCCAGCACGCCGATGTCCTTCATGGTCACGCCGCCGTCGGCCAGGGCGCCCCGGGCCGCCTCGGACGCGAGGTCCATCGTGTCCTTGTCCGGGTGCTTGCCGAACTTGGTCATCGTGATGCCGAGGATCCAGACGTCGTCTGCCATGTCAGTTGGCCTCCTGGGGAGTGAACCCGAACCCGACGGCTTCCGTGCCGGCGCCGTCGACACCGATGGGGAACGTGGTGAGCCGGACCTTCATGCCCAGCCGGACGTTGTCGGGCGTGGGGTCCACGCCGACGATGTTGCCCCGCACGCTGGTCCCGTCGCAGTCGACGACGGACGCCACGAACGGCACGGGGATGCCCGGCGCGGCGAGGGAGACGATCGTGAACGCACGCACCTCGCCCTCCGTGGGGACCCGCACCTCACCGAAGTCGGTCCCGCCGCACGACGCGCAGCCGTTGCGACGGTCGAAGAAGCGGGCGCCACACGCCGTGCACTCGCGTGCCCGGAGGTGCGGATCGTCGCCCAGCACCAGGTAATCAACCAGGGGGATCTGTCCGGCGGCCATGCCGCACGCTAACCAGAAACGACCCTCTCAAGCACAGCGAAGCCCAATCTTTCGACGATCGGGCGGGGCGAGCCCTCGGCTGCGGCGTCCAGGGCGAGCCGGGCCAGCCCCGCTGCGAACGCGTCGTCGTCCATGGCCGCCAGGGTGGAGTCGGCCCGGGTGGCCAGGCGGTCGTGGAACGCCTGCAGGCTTGCGGCCACCTGCTGGGTGACCACGGTCTCGCTCACGACGGCGAAGCCCGCCGCGCCCAACGTGCCCACGAGCAGCTTGCGGCCCGGGAACGTCCGGGCCACCCGGTCCGCCTCGGGGAAGTAGCGGTAGATGGCCAGCGCGGTGCCGGACTGCGGGACCCCGTCGTCGCCCCGCAGCTCGCCCCGCAGCAGGAGGTGCCCGCCCGGGCGGACCACCCGGGCCAGCTCCCGCGCGGCGGCGGGCAGGTCGTCGACGTGGTGCAGCACCTGGGACATCCACACCGCCCGGACGCTGCGGTCCGCCAGCGGCAGGGACTCGGCTCGGGCCCGCACCACGCACACTCCGGGCTGGCGCTTGGCCCGGGCGTGGGCGGCCATGGCCGCGGTGGGCTCGACCGCGACGACGTCACCGCCCGACCAGCGGGCCAGCTCGCCGGAGAACCGGCCGGTCCCCGCTCCGAGGTCGACCACCGATCCCCCGGACGGCTCCCCCAGGTAGGGCCGGGTCGCCTCGCCCCAGGCGGCATAGGCCTCCGGGCCCAGGCCGCGCCCGGCGTCGTAGGCGTCGGCCATCCAGCCCTCGTAGTCGGCTCTCGGCATCGCCGGCCAGTGTCACACTGGGCCCATGGCACTGCCGAGTGCATTAGGGCTGCGGGAGCGGCTGGCCGGGATCTGCGAGGAGCTGCCCGAGGTCGAGCAGCGCCCCGGGGGCGAGCACGGCCGTCACGTCGGCTACGTCGTCCGCAAGAAGACGTTCGCCTACTTCACCGACGACCACCACGGCGACGGCCGCCTGGCCCTGTCGGTCAAGGCCCCGCCCGGCGAGCAGGAAGCCCTGGTAGGGGCCGAGCCCGAGCGCTTCTTCGTCCCTCCCTACCTCGGCCCCCGGGGCTGGGTGGGGCTGTACCTCGACCGCGAGCCGCCGGATTGGGACGAGGTCACCGAGCTGCTGACCGAGGCGTACCGCATGACCGCGCCCAAGCGGCTGGCCGCCGAGCTGGACCGGCGATGAGCACCGCCTGGCACGAGCCGGGCCTGGCCCGCCTTGACCAGGTCGTGGCCGCCCACGTCGAGAAGGGCGACGCCTCGTCCGTGGCGTGGACCGTGGCCCGCCACGACGAGGTCCACTGCGGTACCGCGGGGAGCGCCGAGCGCGACACGATCTTCCGCATCTCGTCCATGACCAAGCCGGTCACCGCGGTCGCCGCCCTCAGCCTGATGGAGGACTGCCTCGTCCGGCTGGACGACCCGGTGGACGAGTGGCTGCCGGAGCTGGCGGACCGCCGTGTCCTGGCCCGCCCCGAAGGCCCGCTGACCGACACTCTTCCCGCGGCCCGGCCCATCACCCTGCGCGACCTGCTCACGTTCCGCAGCGGGATGGGCTTCGACTTCACGACGGCCGGCCCCCAGCCGGTGGTGGAGGCGGGTGCCGAGCTGGGCCTGGGCGCCGGCCCGCCCGCGCCGGCGGGGCCGCCGGAGCCGGACGAGTGGATGCGGCGGCTGGGGACCCTGCCGCTGGCCCGCCAGCCCGGCGAGCGCTGGCTCTACCACACGAGCTCGGACGTGCTCGGCGTGCTGGTGGCCCGCGTGGCCGGGCGGCCGCTCCCCGAGGTGCTGGCCGAGCGGGTGCTCGAGCCGCTGGGGATGACCGACACCGGTTTCCACGTGCCGCCCTCAGCGCTAGACCGCTTCGGCCCCTGCTACGTCACCGCCCCGGGCCGTCCGGTCTACGACGAGGCGGGCGGGCAGTGGGCCCGACCGCCCGCCTTTCCCAGCGGCGGCGATGGCCTGGTGTCCACGGTCGACGACTTCCTCGCCTTCGCCACGATGCTGCGCGACGGCGGCACGTACCACGGCCAGCGGGTCGTGTCCCACTCATCGGTCGAGGCCATGACTACCAACCACCTGACCCCCGACCAGCTCGCGGCCTGCAGCCCCTCCCCCGATGGCTCTCAGGGCTGGGGCTTCGGCCTCGCCGTCCAGGTGACCCGCACCGGCCCGACCTACTCGGTGGGCAGCTACGGCTGGGACGGCGGCCTGGGCAGCTCGTGGATGAACGACCCGCGGGAGGATCTGATCGGCGTCATCCTGACCGATCAGATGTTCTCCTCGCCCACGCTGCCGCCGATGTTCCAGGACTTCTGGACCTGCGCCTACGCCGCCCTCGACGGCTGAGGCGCGCCGTCAGTCCAGCCACGTACAGGTCGGGCTCGTAGCGCCGCCCGTTCGGCCACCACCACCCGGGCGCGACGGTCGGCGGACAGGATCGGCTCGTAGTCGGGGAACTCGGCCACCACGTGGCGGGCGCGGCGCTCCAGGCCGTTGCCCCGCACCACGACGTCGGGCCCCTCCACGCCTACGGTCAGATCGCCCCGGCCGGGGAGGTCGGCCCGCCAGCGCCGCAGCGTGGCCGCGGGGACCAGGCCGCGGAACGCTCCCCCGCCGGGCCCGGCCGGCACCAGGTCGCGCACGGCCAGCCGGTGGGCGTCGGTGGCGACGAGGCGCAGCGAGCCCTCTCGGGCCTCGACCAGCACGCACCACAGGACCGGGCGCTCGGGGTCGGACCCGGCCGCGGGCAGCACCTGGTCCAGGGCGGCGGCGAAGGCGGGGGCGGGCACGGTCATGGACATGGGGCACTCCTCGGTCGAAGGTCGCAGACCGTGAGCGACCGCGCGCGTCGCGGAGCCGGTGCTCCAGCCCCGCCAGGTGGGCGTCGAGCAGCGCTTGGCGCCGGGCCGGCGCCGCGCCCAGGTAGGCGGCCACGCCGGCCAGCGGCATCCCCAAGCGCCGCAGGTCCCGGATGGTCACCGCCACCGCCACCTCGTGCTCGCCGTAGGCGCGGTAGCCGGTGTCCGGGTCGACCGAGGCCGGCCGCAGCAGGCCCCGGTCCCCGTAGAACCGCAGGGCGCTGACCGACAGGCCGGCCCGCCGGGCGCACTCGCCGATGCTCAGGCGGTCGTTCACGGCCTCACCCTCGGCCCTGCACCAACCTGAGAGTCAAGCCCGGGCCCGACGCGCCGCACGCAGGTGTACGCCGCGTAGGCGCCGCGCCGGTAGCTGCGCTCCACGACGTCGAACCGGGTCCGGTCGAGCAGGACGTCCAGCAGCCACGACCAGGTGCTGAACTCGCTGCGCACGTGCTGGGCCAGGTCGGCCGCGGTGTAGCCCCGCGTGGGATCGTCCACGGCGCCCGCGAACCACGCCTCGATGCGCTCGCCCGCCTCGCCCGGCTCGAAGTCGTAGGCCAGGTCCCTGAGCCGCAGCACTCCCCCGGGGCGCAGGAGCCTGGCGATGCGGTCGAGCGCGATCGCCTTCCAGAAGTCGGGGAGCTGGTGGAGCGCGTTGCGGGTGAACACGAAGTCGGCCGCCTCGCCGTCGTGCTCGTAGGAGAGGAAGCCGGCGTGGACGACCGCCACGTTGGCCAGGCCGAGCCCGGCCACCCGCTCCTGCAGGGCGGCGACCATCACGGGGGACACGTCCACCGCCACGACCCGCCCGCACAGGGGCGCGACGGCGCACGCGAACGTCCCGGTCCCGGCCCCGAGGTCGACCACGGTCGAGCCCGGGCCGAGGCCGTGGCGGCGCAGGGCCTCCACGTCCTCGGCCGGGTCGTAGCCGGCCTTGCGGTCGTAGCCGGAAACGTAGGTGGCGTCGAGGTGCTCGTCGCCCGCGTGGGCGCGCTCGTCGAGCCACCAGCCGTTCATGCCGTGAGCGCGTTCACGAACCGTTCGAGCCGGTCGAGCGACAGCGGCACCGTCAGCAGGCCGGGCACGTTGCGCCTCGCCCTGGTCAGCTGGTCGTCGTCCCGGTCGCCGTCGAGCACGATCATCACCCGGGTGGCGGTCCAGTTGAGCCAGGCGCTCACGCCCGCGGTGAACATGCGCAGCTCCAGCCGGTCCGGTCCTTCCACCCGCGCACGGTAGGCGGCCAGGAGGGCCCGGCCCGGCACGAGATCGAGGACCCCGGGGCCGTCGATCGTCTCGCACCAGGACATGAGGGCGCTGGCCAGCTCCCAGTCGGGCGGGATCGCACCGGCGTGGTCCCACGTGGTCAGCACCAGCTGGTCCCGCCCCGCCACCCGGGTGGCGTCAGGTGACAGCCAGCAGTGGGAGAAGATGGCCCGGGCGTCCGGATCGCGATCGTCCCGGACCGCGTCGAGCGCCACGAAGCCCGGGACCGCGTCCGCCAGCGCCTCGGCCCACGGCATCCCGGCGCCACGCGCCCGGTCGACGAGCGCCTTCCAGTCCTCCTCCGATCGCCGGTAGGTGAGCCAGCGCACGACGGGCGCGGGAGCCCGCAGCGCCAGGGCGTGCAGCGTGCCCAGCATGCTCCCCGCGGCCGCGGCCAGCTCGGGCGTCGGCGGCTTGGTGGGCAGGGGGCCGAGCGGGATCCGGCGGTGGGCCCGCCAGTGCTCGCCGTCGATGGCCACCGCCACCCGGCCCTCGGGCGTGCGGACCGGCGGCGGTGCCGCCACCCCCGCGGCGATGGCGGCGTCGACCAGTCCCGCGGCCGCCTCGACGTGGTCGGGCGGGACATGGGACGCGAGCTGGGTGAGCAGGACGGGGCCGGTCGCCGTCTCCATCTCCCAGACGCGCCCGCTCCACTCGTCCTCGACGTGGCGCATCGGCGACGTCGGGTGGCCCAGGCCGAACGCGCGGACCAGCGCCGCCACCAGGTCGTCGGGGGCGACGACCGGCGGCTCGGCCCGCTTGCGGGCGACCTCGGCCTTGAGGTCGGCCCAGGTCGTCAAGCCGTACTCGCGGGCCAGCGCGGCCTGGGCCTCGCCCAGCGTGGCCCGCGGCTCGCTGCGGCGGAAGATGGCCAGCAGCTCCTTGGCCTGGCGGCGCAGGTGGTCGAGGCTGGCCGATTCGGGAAGCGTCCTCATGCTGACCTCCGGCACCCGGACTCGCTCGGGTGCGACAGCGCGCGGGGCGCGCGGTGTGGTCTGAGGGGTGGCTTCCAACCTTCCGGCGAGTCGCGCCGCTCCCCCGACGAGCGGTGGCGCCAGGGTACTACGGCTCCGGGTAGCTGTACTGCTCCTCCCAGTCGGCCCGGCGGCCTTCAGGGGTGAGGTCGAACAGGTTCCACATGGGCTCGACCGTGCCGAGGTGGCGCGGGTCCTGGCCGGGGTCGACGGGGGCGTAGAAGAGCTCCGAGGCCCAGAAGTGGCGGATCGTGTCGCCGTCCTTGCGGAAGACGTTCAGCATCGGCCGCTGGTCGCCGTCCGGGGACTCGCCGTGGTAGTCCCGGTTGTACGTGGTGCCCAGCGAGGACACGACCCGCAGGCGGTGCCAGCCCCGGTCCTCGGCGAAGGCCAGCACCCGCTCGACCGGCGACTTGGCCGCCGCCACCAGGTTGACCCGGGCCGCCACGTGGTCCGCGGCCCCGTCGAACTGGTCGAGCAGCGCAGTGCACGACGGGCACGGCGTCTCCAGGATCGGCAGGCGCGCCGCCCGGCCCTCGCTCGGCGCGGGCCGGTCGTCGCCGGGGTCGCGCGGGAACATGAAGCTGTAGATGATCAGCGAGTCGCGGCCGGGGGCAAACAGCTCGGAGAGGCGGATGTCGGCCGGCGCGCCGTCCGGTCCCGCGCCGCGGAACACGTAGTCCTCGGGCACGACACCGCCCGGGGGTAGAGCTCGGCGGGCCTCGGCCACGGCCTCCATCCGGCGGCGCAGGTCCAGCTCCTGGTCCAGCAGCCTGTCGCGGGCGGCCCGGTACTCCGCCGACTCCCCGGGGAACGTGATGCTCATGTCCGTACGGACCGCCGGCCCGGCGAAAACTCATCGCCCGAGAGCAATTGTCTGACTAAAGTCAGGTAATGGACATGGCGCAGGTCGAAAAGTCAGGCGACAAGTCACTGGTGGACAAGGTGCGGTCGTTCAACCGGACGGTGACGCAGCGGGTGGGTGCACTGGACGACCACTTCCTGGCCCGGGACCGCCCGCTCGGCGAGTCCCGCCTGCTGTGGGAGATCGGCGAGGACGGCTGCGACGTGCGCCACCTGCGCGAGGCGCTCGACCTCGACTCCGGCTACGTCAGCCGGCTGCTGCGCTCGTTGGAGGCCGACGGGCTGGTGACCGTCGAGCCCAGCCCGGCCGACAAGCGGGTGCGCACCGCCCGCCTGACCGCCCCCGGCGCCCGCGAGCGGATCGAGCTGGACCGGGCCGCGGACGAGCTGGCCTGGTCGCTGCTCGCACCCCTCGACGGGCACCACCGCGACCGGCTGGTGGCGGCCATGGGTGAGGTCGAGCGGCTGCTGACCGCGGCGCTGGTCCGCTTCGAGGTGGTCGATCCCACCGACGCGCGGGCGCGCTTCTGCCTGGCCGAGTACTTCGCCGAGCTGGACCGGCGCTTCGACGGCGGCTTCGAGCCGGGACGCAGCCTGGCCACGCCCGCCGAGGAGCTGCGGCCGCCGCACGGCGCCGTTCTGCTAGCGGCCCTGCGGGACGAGCCGGTCGGCAGCGCCATGCTCATGTTCGAGGCCGGCGGCACCGCGCTGATCAAGCGGATGTGGGTGGCGCCCACGGTCCGGGGCCTCGGCGTCGGGCGGCGGCTGCTCGCCGCGCTGGAGGAGCGGGCCGCGGCCGGCGGCGCTCACACGATTCGGCTGGAGACCAACCGCACCCTCGTCGAGGCCATCGCGCTGTACCGGGCGACCGGCTACCAGGAGGTCGAGGCCTTCAACGACGAGTCCTACGCCCACCACTGGTTCGCGAAGGCGCTCTAGCGGGCCAGCCCGGCCAGCGCGAGCCGCACCCGGCGCCGCTCGCCCGGGTCGTCACACACCGCCAGCAGGTCCGCCAGGCGCGCCTGCCACTCGGCGCGCACCTCGGCCGCGAGCCGGTCCCGCTGCGGGGCGGACACGCGCTCGACGGTGCCCAGCACGGCGTCGAGCAGCGCCAGCTGGTGGTCGACCTCGGTGTGGCGGGCCGTGACCAGCGGCAGCCGCTCGGCCTTGGCCGAGGGGTACTTGGTCCCCGCCACCAGGGCGCTGGGCTCGCAGCCGAACACGCCGGCGAGCAGGGTCACGGTCCGCTCGCTGGGCACCGACAGGTTGGCCTCGATGTGGGACAGGGCCGTGCGCGACATGGCCACGCGCTCGGCCAGCTGGGCCTGAGTCCAGCCCAGCTCGGCTCGCTCCTTGGCCACGCGGCGCCCGAAGGAGTCCTCGTCGATGCCAAGTGGCTTAGCAGACAGGCGGCTCCCTGCCCGGTACAACCGCAGCCGTGGCCTCACCCCGACGTGCGCTCATCACCGGCATCACGGGCCAGGACGGCTCGTACCTGGCCGAGTTCCTGCTCGAGCAGGGCTACGAGGTGGTGGGCGTCGTCCGGCGCAGCTCGACGCTCAACTTCGAGCGCATCGCCCACATCCAGGACCGGCTGACGCTGGCGCCGGGTGACCTGCTCGACCAGAGCTCGCTCAACACGGTTATCGCCGAGCACCGGCCGAGCGAGGTCTACAACCTGGCGGCGCAGAGCTTCGTCGTCACCAGCTTCGGCCAGCCGGTGCTGACCGGCGAGGTCACCGCGCTCGGGGCCGTGCGCATGTTGGAGGCGATCCGCCAGATCGACCCCGACATCCGCTTCTACCAGGCCAGCTCGTCGGAGATGTTCGGCAAGGTGGTCGAGGTGCCCCAGACCGAGTCGACGCCGTTCTATCCCCGGTCGCCCTACGGCGTGGCCAAGCTCTACGCCCACTGGATCACCGTGAACTACCGGGAGAGCTACGACCTGTTCGCCACCTCGGGGATCCTGTTCAACCACGGCTCGCCCCGGCGCGGCCTGGAGTTCGTGGAGCGCAAGGTCAGCCACGGGGTCGCCCGCATCCAGGCCGGCCTGCAGGACGAGCTGCGCCTCGGCAACCTCGACGCCCGCCGCGACTGGGGCAGCGCCCCCGACTACGTCGAGGCCATGTGGCGCATGCTGCAGCTCGACGCGCCGGGCGACTTCGTGGTCGCCAGCGGCGAGACCCACTCGATCCGCGAGCTGTGCGAGGTCGCCTTCGGCCACGTGGGGCTCGATTGGACCGACCACGTGGTCCAGGACCCGCGGTTCTACCGCCCGGCCGAGGTCGATCTGCTCATCGGGGACCCGTCGCACGCGGCGGCGACGCTGGACTGGAAGCCGCGCACGGGCTTCGAGGAGCTGGTCCGGTCCATGGTCGACGCCGACATCGCGGCGCTCAACGCGTCGGGGTGACCATCCGGCGGAGGATGTCGAGGGCGTCGAGGAAGGCGCCCGACGGCGTCGACTCCGGGTCCACGAGGCGATGGAGGCGCAGGCCGTCCTCCAGGGCCACGAGGATGGTGCCCACCGCGTCGGGGTCGGCGTCCTCGACCCCCTCGGCGGCCAGCGCGCTCACCGCCACCTCGCCGACGAGGCGGCGCAGGCTCGCGAGGCGCTCCCCCATCAGTGGGCGCAGGTCGGGCCGGCGGGCCACGTACAGCATGAGCTCGACCTGCAGCAGCGGGTTGCGATGCAGCGGGTCCTGGCGGTCGAGGTCGTCGCGCAGCGCCTGGACCAGGCCGGCGGCGTCCGGGTGGTCACGCGCGAGCGCCCGGTTGTGCACGTAGCTGCGGGTGACGTGGTCGTCGAGCATGGCCACGGCCAGCTCGTCCTTCGTGTCGAAGTTGGAGTAGAAGGCGCCGCGGGTGAACCCGGCGGCCGCTGCGATCTGCTCGACGGTGGTGGCCGCGACGCCGTGTTCGGCGAACACCCCGGCGGCCGCCGCGAAGATCCGCTCACGGGTCTCGTCCCGGGTCGGCCTCACGCGCGCTCTTGACATCGACCACACGATACACGACTGTATCGACTCGATACAGAGGCGTATCGAGTGTGGTAGCGAGTGATCGAGCATCCGACGCCGGGGAGACGACGAGTGCGCACGGGACGAGCGAGCAAGACCGCCGAGCACAACGCCCTGTTCCGGGCCCTGGAGGCCCGGCGACCGCCCTCCGAGCGGGTCTGCGACGACCGGCTGGCCGTCGCCTTTCTGTCCTGGCCCCCGTTCCTGCTGGCCCAGGCGGCCCGCATCGCCGCCGTGCGGGATCGGGTCGTCCGATTCATCGACGGCCGCTGGCCCGGGGTGCGCCCGACCGTGGTGGCCCGGACCCGGCTCATCGACGACACGCTGGCGGCCAAGGCCGGCGACGCGGGCCAGGTCGTGCTGCTGGGCGCCGGCTTCGACACCCGCGCCTACCGCCTCCCCTGCCTGGCGGACGTCCCGGTGTTCGAGGTCGACCACCCCGACACCCAGGTCCGCAAGCGCAAGATCCTGGCCCGCCGCCACATCGCCCGCCACCGGGTGCACTACGTCCCCATCGACTTCTCCGACGGCGAGCTCGGCGCGGCGCTGGCCGCGGCCGGCTGGTCCCCCGACATCCCCAGCCTGATCCTGTGGGAGGGCGTCACCAACTACCTGCGCGAGCCTGAGGTCGACGCCACCCTGCGCTGGTGCGCCAAGGCCCCCGCCGGCAGCCGGCTGATCGTGACCTACGTCGACCGCGCCCTGTTCACCGACCCCGGCCGCTACGCGGGCGCCGACCGGCTCCGCGCCACGCTACGGCGGGCCGGCGAGGAGATGACGTTCGGCCTCGACCCCGACGAGGCGCCCGCCTACCTGGCCGAACGCGGCCTGACCCTGCGCTGGGACGTGGGCGCGCGCGAGTTCCGGCACCGCTACTACGGCGACGCCGCCCGCAGCATGAGCGGGCACGACTTCTACCGGGTGGCCTACGCCCGGGTGGCGGGCGGCTAGATCGGCGTGAGCTCGAGGTGGGTGGTCCCCAGGTGCTTCCAGTGGTGGTACCAGGGGACGATCCGGCCCTGCAGGATCGGGTGCTTGGCCTCGATGGCCTTCCCGGCCCGGTCGGACTCCTCGCCCTCCAGGATGCGGGCGGTCATCTTCAGGGGCTCGCCCGTCACCTTGCCCCGCCCGGTGCAGGGGGCGATCTCCACCTGCGGGTTGTTGCGGATCCGCTTGATCTTGCCGGTGGCGTCCCAGGTGCGGGCGTAGGCCACCGGTCCCACCACGGCGACGTTCACCGGCGTGCCCACCGGCGTGCCGTCCTTGCGGTAGGTGGTCAGCAGCACCTGCCTGGCCTTGACGAACCGTTCGAGCTCGGGTGACGGCGTCGGCTCCATGGGCTCAGTATCCCCGGCCCGCGCCCGGCGCAGGCGGAATGTCTGCGATCCTGGTGGCAGGCCTTCGGCCGGGGTGGCAGGAGGAACAGGCGATGGCGGTCGTCCAGGCGGATCGGCGCGAGACGTTCTACGAGGCCCAGGCGCGGCACCGGCGCTCGGGCTGGCGGTTCTCGCTGCTCACGGTGATGGCGGTGCTGCTGCTGGGGCTACCGGTGAGCGTGCTCATCTCGCCGTTCATCGCCGCGGTCGGCCTGATCGGCGTGGACGTCGCCAACGAGTGGACACCCATGCCCGACCCCGTGGGCGAGCTGGGCAGGCTGTTGGAGGACATCGGCGACACCGGCGAGACGACCGAGCCGGCGCCCGCGGACGACCCGGCGCGGGTGCCGGACAGCACGCTGCTGGCCTTCGGCATCGGCCTGTTCGTCCCCGGCCTCCTCTTCATGGGGCTGGTCTGGCTGTGCGTGCGCCGGCTGATGCTGCGCTCGGGCGCGGGTGCCATGGCGCTGGCGGCCGGGGCCCGGCCGCCGAGCGGCGACCTGGAGGAGCGCCAGCTCGTCAACCTGGTCGAGGAGATGGCCCTGGCCGCGGGGGTGCCGCCGCCCCGGGTGATGGTGGTCGACTCGCCCGACGCCAACTGCGCGGTGGCCGGCCGGTCGATCCACGACGTCACCATCGTCGTGCCGCGTGGGTTGCTCGACCAGCTGGGCCGCCAGCCCACCGGCGCCATCATCGCCGACATGCTGGCGGTGGTGGTCAACGGCGACCTGCGGGTGGCGCTGGTCATCTCGTCCGCGTTCCAGACCTTCGACGTGGTCGGCGCCATGCTCGCCGCCCCGCTCAGCCGGCGGACGCGGCGCGTGCTGTGGCGCACGTTCCGGCTCACCTTCCGGCGCCGGTCCCGCCGCGGCGACGGCGCCGAGGAGCAGTTCCTGGCGGGCGAGCTGACCGAGCTCGCCATGATGGGCGCGATGGACGACAGCAAGCCCCGCGGCTGCCTGGCCCTCGTCCAGCTGCCGTTCCTGGTGGCCGCGATCGCCTACAGCCTGACCCGCCTGCTCGTCGGCGGGTTCATCGTGGCCCCGGTCATGGGGGCGATGTGGCGCCGCCGGCGGCTGCTGGCCGACGCCACCGCGGTGGAGATGACCCGCGACCCCGACGCCCTTTCCACCGCGCTCACCCAGCTGCGGGACAACGGCGCCACGGTGCCGGCCGGTCCGTGGACCCACCTCTTCGCCATCGGGCCGGAGCTCGACCGGGAGCGCAAGATGCAGTCGTTCGAGCGGCGCCGCGACGAGATCTGGACCAGCGAGGAGCCGGGCGAGTCGGGAGTCGGATCCTTCGCCCGGCGGACCCGGCTCGCGCTGGCCGCCTCCGCCGACCTGCGCAACGACATGGCCGAGCCCGTCCCGGCGGCTGGTCCCGGCACCGCCACATCGTCGCCCAGTGGTGCGTCCACCGAGCTCGCCGGCTTCCTCCCGCCGCTGGGCAAGCGGGTGGAGCGGCTGGCGGCGATGGGCGCCTACGTCCGGGCCGACCCCAACGCGCCGATCCCGGGCCCCAAGCCCCACTTCAACCCGGCCACCAGGACGTTCGGGTGGGTGGTCGGGATCCTGATGATGGCGATCATGGGCGTGCTGTTCCTGTGCCTGTTCGGCTGCCTGGCCGGCTTCATCTACCTGGCTTTCCTGTTCGAGATGATGCTGCTCGTGCCGATCGTGGCCATCGCCCACGCCCTCCTGCGCTGAGCGGCGTCAGGACAGGCGCTCGAAGCTAGGCGGGCGCTTCTCGGTGAACGAGCGGACGCCCTCGCGGAAGTCCGGGCGGGAGAAGCTCTCGATCATCAGGCTGCGGGCCTCGCGCTCGGCCGGGAACAGCCCGGCGTGGAGCTGCTGGTACACCTGGCGCTTCATGACGGCCATCGACGCCGGCGACGAGGTCCGGGCCAGCCCGCGCACGTAGTCCTGCGCGTGGGCCAGCACCTGGTCACGCGGCAGCGCGGCGTTGACCAGTCCCAGGCTCGCCGCCTCGGTGCCGGACACCTTGCGCGAGCTGAACAGCAGGTCGAGCCCGACCGCCGTGCCCACCAGCCGGGGCAGGAGCCAGCTCAGGCCCCACTCGGCGATCAGCCCGCGCTGGGCGAAGGCGGTCATCAGCACCGCGTCGTCCGCCATGAAGCGCACGTCGCACGCCAGGACGAACGGCACCGCCATGCCCGCCACCGGTCCGTTGACCGCGGCCACGATCGGCTTGGGCACCGAGAGGAGGTAGGTGTACTCGCCGCCCCGGAGGTCGTCGCCCCCGGCGGGATCACCGGGGTCGGACGCCAGGTCGACCGGTATCTCCGTGGCGCCGCGTGCTCCCTCGGTGATCGAGGTCAGCGTGTTCATGTCGGCGCCGGCACAGAAGCCGCGCCCCGCCCCGGTGATGACGATGCCGACGACCCGGGGGTCGTGCTCGGCCGCGGCCACCGCGTGGCGCACCTCGGCCCCCATGCGGTCGGTCCAGGCGTTGAGGACCTCGGGTCGATCGAGCGTGATGGTGGCCACGGGGTCGTCGACCTCGTAGCGGATGTCCTGGTAGTCCGGCACGGCAGCAGTCTGCCCGAGGCGGGCGTGGCGACGCTGCCCGTGACATGTGCAACTCTTGGTTGCACATGTGGTCGTCCATGTGCAATCGTTGGTTGCACATCAAACCCAGGAGGACCGATGGAAGACATCCGGCACAGGGTCGGCATCAAGGCACCGATCAGAGACGTCTACGACGCCATCGCCACGCGCGAGGGCGCTGCGCAGTGGTGGACCCGCGACGTCGAGGGCGAGGCGCAGGTGGGCAGCCGCCTCACGTTCCTCTTCGGCGGCCCGCAGCGCTCTGCCACCATGGAGATCGTCGAGCTCGCGCCGCCCCACCGGGTCATGTGGCGTTGCGTCGGCGGTCCGGAGGAGTGGCTCGGCACGACCGTCACGTTCGACCTCAAGACCGAGGGCGACGAGACCGTCGTGCTCTTCACCCACTCCGGCTGGCGCGAGGTCGTCGAGTTCATGCACCACTGCAGCACCGCATGGGCATACTTCCTGCTCAGCCTCAAGCACGGGCTGGAGCGGGACGAGGCGACGCCCTGGCCCGACAACGAGCTGATCAGCAGCTGGGGGTGACCGGACCGATGAACGACCGCACCATCGCACGCGAGATCCTCATCGAAGCGCCCACCGATGTCGTGTGGCGCACGATCACCGAGCCGGACCAGATCGCCCGCTGGTTCGCCGACCGCGTCGAGCTCGACCTGCGCTCCGCCGGCGAGGGCAAGCTCGTCTTCGACGACAAGGCGACCGGCAAGACGACCACGGTCCCGGTCGTCGTCGACACCGTCGACCCTCTGCGCCGGCTCGCCTACCGCTGGAGCCAGCCCGAGGGCGAAGCGGCCACCCCGGCGAACTCGGTCCTGGTCGAGTTCACCCTCACGGCCGAGGGTGAGGAGCGGACCCGGCTGCGGGTGGTCGAGTCCGGCCTGGACGGCCTGGACTGGTCCGACGAGGCCAAGGACGCCTACGCCGAGGACCACAACGACGGCTGGGCGCACCACTTCGGCCGCCTCGTCGAGCTGTTCGCCGCCCGGAGCGGATGAGCGCCGCGCCCGACGACCACCTGTGGGCGGCGATCGCCGACCCGTCTCGCCGCCGCGTGCTCGACCTGCTCGTGCGCGACGGCGAGGCGACGGCGAGCGCCCTCGCCCACGACGTGCCCTTCACCCGCCAGGCCGTGGCCAAGCACCTCGCGGTCCTGGAGGGGGCGGGTCTCGTCAGCCGTCACCGCCAGGGCCGGGAGGTCCTGTTCCGGGTGGACCCCACCCGGCTCGACGAGGCCACCCGCGCCCTGGCCCAGGTGGCCGACGCCTGGGACCGCCGGCTCCGGGCCATCAAGGGCCTGGCCGAGGCGGCCTACCGGCGCGCGAAGGACGGCTAGCCCCGCTCGGCCAGCCAGCTCGCCCAGGCCGGCTCGTCACGCCGGGCGGCGGCGGCCCCGCCGGGCCCGTACAGGTACGACCAGATGGACACGTTCACCGGATCGCCGCCGCCCTCGACCGCCAGGAAGGCGGTGCCGGGGGCGGGCTCGTCCACCACCAGTGCCAGTCCCCGCGACGCGACGTCGGCCACGCTGCCGGCCAGCGCGGGGGCGTCGGGCGCGCCGACCGCGATCCGGTCCCCCACCGCGGGCGCGGCGGGGATGCCCAGCGCGTCCGCGAGCCGGGCCCAGGCCTCGGCCCGGGGCCCGGCCCACTGCGCGCTCGGGAAGCTGGCGGTCGCCGTCTGGCCCGGGAAGTGCTGCAGGTGCAGCTTGAGGTTGAGCATGAACAGCTGCCAGCCGCCGACCATGTCGTCGTACTGGTCGTCCCACTCCCCGCCCTCGCCGAACCCGCTGTTGACCAGCCGCACCACGCAGGTGCCGCCGCTGCGGGCCTCGACCAGCCACTCGAACGCCAGCCCGCCGACCCCCTCGCCGCCGTCGAACACGATCCGGTGCGGGGGCTCCCAGACCGCGACGCGGCCGGGGACCTGCATCTCGGGACCGGGCCCGAACGACGCGACGGCCTTGCCGCCTTCGCGCTCCTCGACCGTGTGGGGGACGTACCACGACGAGATGCCGGGGCCGGTGGCGACCGCCCGCCACACCTCCTTCGGCGTGCCGGAGACCTCGACCTCCGCCTCGATGGCACGGCGATCATCGACCATCAGCACACCTTTCGTGCGGTCCGGGTGATGGGGGGCGCGGTCGGGACGATAGTGGGACGAGGGATGATCTGGGAGTGGAGCCGCCCAGCGACCAGCTAGGCACGGTGGCGGCACCGCTGGCGGGACGCGCGGCGGTCCGGCCCTCACGGGCCACCGGCGACGACTTCAGCCGGGCGGTGGCCGATCATCACCGGGAGCTCGCGCGCTTCGCCTTCCGGCTGTGCGGCGATCGCACCGAGGCCGAGGACATCGTGGCCGAGGCCTACGCCCGGGTGTGGCCCTACTGGCGGCGGGGACGGGTCGACTCGCTGGTGCCGTACCTCATGCGGACGGTGGCCAACCTGGCGTTCGCCGGCCACCGGCGGCGCCGGCTCGAGAACCGCAGCGATGCGCCGCCCGCGCTCGTGATCGAGGACCGCGTGGCGGAGCGGTTCGAGGACCGGGTCGACGTGCGCGACCAGCTCTGGTCGGCGCTCGCCCGCCTGCCCCGCCAGCAGCGGGTGGTCCTTGTCCTCCGAGTGGTCGAGGACCTGTCCGAGGACGCCACGGCGGCCATACTCGGCATACCGTCCGGGACCGTGAAGTCCAGGCTGTCCCGGGCACTCGATGCGCTCCGTTCGACCATGGAGGGCAGCCGTGGCTGATCTCGAGGAACGCCTCAGGGAGACGGTGGCCCGGCAGTCCCTGGACTACGAGCCCGCGGCCGACCTGCCCGAGCGCATCACCGCCCGCGTCCGCCGGCGCCATCGCCGCACCCGGCTGGCTGCCGCCGGCGCCGTGGCCGCCACCGCGATCGTGGTGGTCGCGGTTGTCGCCATCGGTGGGCCCGACCGGGGCCGCGTGCGCACCGGCGACAGCGTGACCACGGTGACGACCGCCGCGCCGGAGGAGTCGTCGACCACATCGACGACCACGCCGACCCCCAAGCCGGAGGGGCCCGCCGGCACCGTCCCGACGACCACGGGCAACAGCAGCACGACCGTCGCGGCGCCGACCCCGGTCCCGGCGCGGCCGGCGATCAGCTTGACGACCCCGCTGAACCGCCGAGGCATCGGGCCGATCACGGCAGGGATGACCGTCAGGGACGCTCAGGCGGCGGCCGGGATGGCCATCACTCCGGGCACCAGCTCCGGCGGTTGCGGCACCGGAACGTTCGCAGACGTCCCGTCGTCCCCTGTCCTCCTGATCGAGCCGGTGGGCGGTGATCCCCTGGACGGGATCGTGAGGGCCGTGGGCGGAAGCTTCAACCCGACCGCCGAGGGCGCCCAGTCCGGCCAGCCGCGCGCCGAGCTGCTGGCGGCGCTGGGCCAGCCCACGCGGGTGGAGGCCGGCCCCGCGGTGTGGCAGCCGGACGGGGAGCTCCTGGTGTTCGAGTCCGGCGGGTACGCCTAC
>JBKPRS010000074.1:0-7585 GCA_046734695.1 Actinomycetota bacterium
GGCGGGGTGGCGGCGTTGAGTCCGCTGGTCGACGGTATGGCCGAGATGGGCGGCTGGCGGATCAGCCCACGCCGCCGGCGAGGTCGGCCGCGGCCCGCAGGTGGTCGACCAGGGTGGACAGCGGGGTGGCGGCGTTGAGTCCGCTGGTCGACGGCATGACGTAGACCGGGACGCCTGCCAGCCCGTCGGGCTGCACACCGGCCACGGCCTTGCGGTCGACGGCGGCCCGCCAGCCGGCCAGTCCCACGAAGCACACGGCGCCCGGGCGCAGCCAGGCGACCAGGCGCGAGACCCGGGCCAGACCGGCGCGGTACTCGTCGGTCCGCAGCTCGGCGGCCGCCACGGTGGCCCGCTTGACCAGGTCGGTCAGGCCGAGGCCATGCTCGGCCAGGGCCCGGTCGGGGTCGCGGTCGACCGCGGCCAGGCCCGCGGCCTGGACCGCGGGCCAGAAGCGGTTGCCGGGGCGGGCGAAGCCGATGCCCGCGTCCGCCGCGTACAGGCTGGGGTTGAGGCCGCACAGCAGCAGCCGCATGCCGGGCCCGACGGTGTCGGGCAGGGTCCGGGCCCGGGTGGCGCGGGCGGTCAGGCGGCCGTGGCGGCGCCCACCCGGGTCCGACGGCGCCTCGTCCACGACGAACCCGGCCCCCACCAGCAGGTCGGTCAGCGCCTCGGGGCGCCACCAGGTGAAGCGGCGGCCGGGGAAGTCGTCGTCGGAGCCGGAGCGCCAATGGCCGTCGCCCGCGAACACCGTGAGGTCCAGAACGCCACCGACCGCCAGGGCCCGGTGCAGCCCGGCCAGGGCCAGAGGCAGCGCGTCCCGCGGGATGTGCTGGAGCGACTTCGACGCCCACACCCCGGCCAGCGCCCCCCGGCGCACGGGCAGCGCGGCCAGGTCGCAGACCACCCCCGGTGTCCCCGGATGGCGCCGCCGCGCCTCGGCCACCATGGCCGGCGCCGCGTCGGCCGCCACCACGGGGCCGCCGACGCCCAGGTACGGCAGGTAGTGGCCGGGCCCGCAGCCGAGGTCGAGCCGGACTCCGCCCGGCTCGACCGCCGATACGCGGGCCGCGAAGTCGGAGGCCCGCCCGGCTGCGTCGGCCGAGCGGGCCTCGCCATAGGCGACCGCGGACCGCTGGTAGACCTCGACGGTGGTGCGGTCGATCACACGGCAGTGTCTAGCGGCCTACCGGGGCAGGCCCGCGTCCGGTTTGCTGTAGTCGCAGACGCCGTCGGGGAATATCTGCTCCAGCCGGGCCTGCTGGGCGTCCGTCGGCGTCCAGTTGCCGTAGGCGCCGTTGCGCAGCGCCTTGGACACGGACTGGAGCTGGCACTTCCAGACGCCGCCCTCGTAGGGCCCGCCGGCCTCCCGCCGGGACGTCGAGTAGATCGGGAAGCGCTGCGTGCAGGCGCCGTCGGGCCGGTTGTCCAGGACGCCGCTCCACACCCGCCGCCCGGAGGCGATCAGGTTGCCCGAGGTGTCGAAGCAGGAGTCCACCGCCCGGTCGGGCCGGTTGCGGGCCACGCTGCGGTCGGGGTGGGCGTGGATGTTGGCCATCCACTCGTCCATGACCTCGAACGCCATCGGCGTCTGGTCGAAGGCCACGGCCGGGCGGGCGTCGGTGAACCAGATGACCTGGTTGCCGGCGTCGCCGTCGACGTTGAGCATGCGCTGGCGGGCCACGAAGGACTCGGTCGAGTGGTGCATGTCCAGCTCGTCCTCGAGGTAGTGGCGCCAGTCGATGATGGGGATGTCGACGTCACCCTGGAACTCCATGCCCGACGTGTAGGCGGCGTGCATGGCGTCGAGGTTGCCCTCCCGCCTCGCCGCCGGGGTCACCCCGCCGTCGGGGCTCAGGTTCATGTTGCGTGAGCTCCAGGGGTCGAAGTTCTCGGGCGACAGCGGCCCGTTGAACGGGAAGCCCTCGGGCACCATGTCGGCGCTTTCCTTCCAGCTGCCGACCTGGGCGTTGAGGTCGAGGAACTCGGCGGGCGAGATGGTCCCGGCCTTGAGCGCCTCCAGCCCGTACTGGACGCCCACGTTGTCCCACGGCACCCGGGCGAAGCCGTCGTTCCCGGTCCCGTAGATGTTCACGGTGTCGCCCCAGTGGGTCCACTCGACGCCCGCGGACCCCTGGGCCAGCTTGTCGAGGTCCTGGACGTTCGTGAACGTGGGGTTCAGCGCCAGCGGGGTGAGGCCGAACCAGCCCGGCTTGCACTCCATCAGCGCCGGGGCGGGTGAGGCGGGGTCGCGGTCCATGACCTGGTACCCGAACGCCGCGTACAGCTGGTACAGCCCGTTCCACTGGTTGATCTCGCCGGGCGAGAGGTTCTTGGGGAAGTTCGTGCCGTTGAGCCCGAGGATCGCCTGGCGGACCTCGGGGTCCTTCCAGTGGGGGTTGTCCTTGTCGGTGGCGTCGAAGTAGTGCTCGAGCAGCTCGCAGTCGCCGACGCTGATGGTCTGGGTGACCATGTCGGGGTACGAGTACTGGGCGATGGCCGCGTCGATGAGCCCGGGGTGGTTCTGCGCGTAGACGTACTGCTGGATGGCGCCGCCCGAGCCGCCGACGGCCACCGTGTAGTCCGGCACGCCGTGGGTCTCGACGGTGTGCTCCTTGAGCATGAGCGCCGTCTCGCCCCCGACCTGGAGGTTGTAGTGGGTGCTGGTGCGGGTGCCGCTCGACCACATCACGCCGTAGCCCTGGCCCAGCAGCTGGGCGGGCAGCATGCTGCCCTCCGACGTGGTGCCCTGGAAGTGCCCGATGCCCACGCCGCCGTCGAAGCTGAACACCAGCCGCCGGTTCCACAGCGAGTCGTCGGGCGCCGTGGGGCTGGCCTCGCCCACCGGGGCGAGGAAGGCGACGCTGTAGACGAAGCGGTTGACCGTGCCCCGCTCCCAGCGAACGACGAACGGAACGGTCCGGCCGTCCATGGTGGTGGTCGTGGCCACGTCTGCGGGCGGGGCCGCGGGATTGTCGAGCCAGTGGAAGCGGTTGTCGGTGGCGGAGCGGTAGACGTAGCCGTAGCGGGTGGTGGCGCTGCAGTCGCGGGACCAGCCCACGATCGTGGCGGCGGCGGTGGGGTAGCCCCGGCCGTCCTGGGGATAGCTGCCGTCGGGCGCCTCGGCGGCCACCGGGATGCCGAAGTGGTCCTGGTTGTCGACCAGCGGCTGGCCCAGGATCATGCGGCCGTCGAAGCGGCCGCGGGCGGTGGTGCAAACGAACGGCTGCTGGTGGGGACCGGAGAAGATGGGGCCGGTCACGGGGTGGTTGACCAGGGTGAGCTCGGCGGGCTGGGGTCGCCGGCCGCCGTTGGTGGCGGTCACGGTGAGGGTGTTGTCGCCGTCGACCAGCCCGGAGACGAGGCCGACCAGCGCGCCGTCGTCCTGGGGGGCGAACGCGGCCGTGACGTCCTGGTCGCCCACCCTGACGCGCACGCGGTCGGCCGCGAGCCCGTCGGGCAGGCCCACCCGGACGAGGGCGTCGCCCCCGCTGACCTGGTCCGGCCGGCCCGACAGGACCGTCACGTCGAACCGGTTAGGTCCCGTGGCGGGCCCTGACGAGGCCGGGGCGGCCGCGGCCAGCGTGGTCGCCAGCGCCACCAGCGCCAGCGCCGCACCCACGCCTCTGCGCCGCAGGTGGCGTCGCCACTGGCCGGATCGCCCGATCGGAGACATGTCGTTCCCCCCTTCGGCGGGGCTCGCCCCTTCTCGCGCCCCGGTCGCGGGAACCTAGCGCAACGATGTAAGGCTGTCCTGTTTCCTCAACCCTCGTGCTGGTGCGGCTCGCACTGCAGGCCGTTCTCGTCCACGCCGGCGAACCGGCCGCAGGGCGTGTCGACGATCCAGATGTGGAGCATCGGCGGCGTCGGCAGGAAGTGGCCCCGCTCGCAGACGCCGTTCACCGTCACGCCCACCAGGTGGAAGTTGTTGTCGAAGCACAGGTTCGTGTGGATGTGCCACCCGGGCAGGAACGCGCTGTCCGCGGGGAGGTGGTCCAGGTCGGCGCCGAGGCCCAGCATGTACATCGCCGCCTCCAGCACCGAGCCGTCGCCCGTGTTGCGGAACACCAGCGACTCCGGGACCTGCGGGTCGAGCGTGTGGCTGTCGCCGAGGAGACCGGTGTTGATCCAGTGCTGGTAGGTGCCCGGCGTCCGGCCGTCGAAGATGTACGAGTAGTTCAACAGCGGGAGGATCGCCGGGTTGGCGAACTGCGGCATCGCCGCGGTGGTCCGGTCGATCAGGCTCTGGGCGAAGGCCGTCTGCTCGGGCGTCCAGTTCGGGTCGAAGCCGGTGGGCATCGGCTCCGTCGGATGGCCGTGGCCGGGATCGCCCGGGTCGCCGGGGTTGGCGTGGCCGGGATCGCCGGGGTTGGCGTGGCTCGGGTCCCCGGGGTTGGCGTGGGACGGGTCGCCGGGGTTGGCATGGGACGGGTCGCCGGCGTTGGCGTGGCTGTCGTTGGTCCCGTGGGTCAGGCTGCCCCCGGACCCGCTGGAGTGGTGGCTGCCGCCGGTGCCGCCGGTGTGGCCGGTGCCGCCGGTGTGGCCGGTCCCGGTCCCCGTGCTGTCCCCGTGGCCATGGCCGTCGGGAGTGCCGGCGGCGCTCTCGTCGCCACCGTGGTCGTCCATCTCGTCGCCGGACGCGTGCTCGTCCTCGGACGCGTGGTCGTCGCCGGTCTCCGCGTGGTCCTGCTCGTCCTCGTCCATGTTGTGGCCGGGGGCGTCCATGTCGTGCTCGTCGTTCTGCTCCGACGTGTTGGTGTCGTCGCCCTTCGAGCAGCCGGTGGCGATCAGGCTGGTGACCAGGACGGCGGCCACACCCACGGCCACCGCGCCCGTCACCCCGAGGCGACCGGTCTGGCCCCGGCGCCGGGCCCGGCTCAGGGCGACGAGGAGCGCTCCCAGGGCGGCGAGGACGAGCCCGACCAGCACCAGCGTCCCGGTCGCGCTCATGCCGGTCTGGGGCAGGTTGCCCTGTGCCTGGGACGCCGTCGCGGCCGCAGGCGTGGCCATCGCCGGGGCGCCGGGCGCCGGGGTGGGAGAGCTCGGCGAGCTGACCGGCGTGAACGAGTCGCCGGTCGGCGCGGCCAGGCCCAGCGGGGCCAGGACCGCGTCGACCAGGAAGCGACTGGTGCGCCGGGTGGCGTCGCGCTGCCGCAGGGATGCGACGTCCCCGAAGATGCCGTCGTAGCCGACGGTCTCACAGACGACGCCGACCCGGCGCGAGTGGTCGCACGCCCATTGGGCGAGGAACTGCGGGGCGGGGATGTTGTTCGTCGAGTTGAGGGCGAGCGTCGGCATCTCGCCGGCGTCGTGGCGGCCGAGATCGACCCCGCCGATCCCGACGGCGGCGGCGACGGCCGGGGTGCCGGTCACACCCATCTGGCCGGGCAGGTCGGCCAGGTGCAGCGCGGTGGCAGCCCCGGCCTCGCTGCCGGCGGCGGCGATGGCCCGGGAGTCGATCCCGTAGTGATCGGCGTGGTCGCGCAGCCAGGCGACGCCGGCGGCGGCGTCCTGGTGGGCGTCGAGGAAGGCGGCGGTGAGCCCGGTCGCGGAGGTGGACGGGCAGCACAGCCCCGGCCGCTGGCGGTAGTCCATCACGGCCACGACGTAGCCGCGGCGGGCGAACGCCTCGGCGTAGGTCGGGGTGACGTTCTGGTCGGGGGCGTCGAACCAGCCGCCCGGCAGCCACACGAGCAACGGACGGTGCTCCGCCGTGTCGCCCTTCGGCTGGTAGATGTCGAGGGTCAGCGTGACCGGCTGGCCGGATGCGTCGGTCGTGGTCCGGTAGGGGACGTTCTCGGTCACGTCGACGTCGGGGAACACCGGGTCGAGGTAACGGGTCTGCACGGCCCCCGTGGACGGGGCGAAGGCGAGGGGCGCCGTCCCCCGCCGGGGGTGGCCGAAGTCGTCGAAGGAGGTCGCCACGACCTCGCAGCCGGGCGCGGCCCGGCAGTCGACGGGCTCGCCCTCGCCGGGCGTGAAGGTGGCGGCGACGCCGAGCTGGAGCGAGATCGTCCCGTCGTTGTTGGCGTCGACCTGCGTCTGGGTCTCGGGATCGCAGCCGCCGCCGCCTGTGCGGCAGACGACCACCGAGCCCGATCCCTGCTCGGGGAAGCCCGAGCCCGTGACCGTCACCGTGGCCTGGTCGGGCAGGTCCTTCGAGGGCGTGACCGTCAGGCTGGGCCCGGGCAGGAGCGGTCCGTCGGGCCGGAACGCCAGGGGGGCCCGGGCGGCCCGCGGCGAGTCGATCGCGCCGCTGGTGGCGACCAGCACGCACGGCTCCGGGTTGGTGCGGCAGTCCAGACTGCCGCCGCTGTCGCCGCTGAGCACGGCGGCGAGGTTGACCGCCTGGGAGAAGGTCCCGTCGGGGTTGACGCTGTCGACGAAGCCGACGAACTCGCAACCGGCGAAGTCGGTGGCGCCCGGCATGCACTCCACGAGCTCGACGAAGTCGGAGGTGAACCCGGTGCCGGCGGCGGTCACGCTCTGGCCGTCGACCAGGTCGGTGCCCGGCGTGACCGTGAGGGCCGGCGGGACGATCTCGGCGTCGGGGTCGAACGCGACCGGGGTGATGCCGAGCTTGCGGGGACTGCGGCCGCTGTCGGTCGTGACGGCCACCACGCATGCCCCGGGCTCGCGGCAGTCGATCACGCCGCTGCCCGTCTCGATGAACGTCGTCACCCTGAGCTGGACGGCGGCGGTCCGGTCCTCGGCGACCTCGAAGAACCCGAGCGACTCGAATGAGCAATCAGAGCTCGACGTCAGGCCGGCCTTGCACAGGAGCGCGAACCCGTCGTTCTCCCACACGAGGCCCGAGGCGCTCACCGTGACCGTCTGGCCGTCCACCAGCCCCTCGTCGGGATCGACGGTCACGGTGGGGGGCGGGGCCAGCGGTGCACCCGCCGTGAAGCTGATCGGCACCTCGATCGGCTGGAAGGCCTGCGAGCTGCCGAAGCCGGAGAAGACGAGGATCTCGCACGCATCCGGGCGGCAGTCGAGGTCCTCGGGGCCGTCGAAGTCCCCGACGGACATCATGGCGTCGACGCGCAGCTCGAACGTGGCGTTGCCCGATCCGTCGGCCGCGGCTGCCTGGCTGTCCCGGAAGTCGCACCGGTTGAAGTCCAGACCCGCGCCCGCCGCGCACTGCGCGACCTGGGCGGACTGGCCCGCCGGCAGGCCGGTGACGGAGATGGTGACAGGGGATCCGTCCACCAGGCCGGTCGCCGGGTCCACGGTCGCCTGGGGCCCGGTCGCCTGGGCGCCACCCGGGGCCGATCCGACCGCCAGGGCCGCGGCCGCGGTCGTCGCCGCCAGGCCGATCGCGGCCAGCACCTTCGCCCGTCGCCACACCATTGTCATCACCGCTCCCCACGTGTCGGTGCCCCGTTGCCGCCGCCGAGCCTCGGGCGCTGTCTCTAAGACGCGCCAGACCCCGCCTTGGTTCTAGACGACCTGAGAAAATTTCTCAGCATGGCCACCAATGGCGCGTGAGGCGCCACCCGGAGTCACCAGAGGGCGAGCTGCTCGATGCGCGCCGCTCGCTCGGTGACCGGCTCCCAGGCCCGCCCGCCGCGGGGCCCGGCGATCC
>JBKPRS010000075.1:0-3888 GCA_046734695.1 Actinomycetota bacterium
CCTCCAGGCGCTCCAGGGTCCGGTACACCGTCGACCGGTGGACCTCGGGGTGCTCCTCGGCCACCCGGGCGACGATCTCGTCTGCTGTGACGTGGTGGTTACCCGCCAGGAGCGCCTCCACGACCGCCCGGCGTGACGCCGTCTGCCGGCCGCCGGCGCCTCGCACGAGCGCCATCACCTCGTCCACCGACGGGGCACTCCCGTTCATCTACCTGAACATATAAGGTGCCTACGCTCCCTACCTCGTTCACCAATCTCCCCCACGTACGACAACGACGCCGCACAGACAACGAGGCCGGGTCAAGGACAGAGGGAAGGTCACGCCATGCGCCGTGTCTGGTCCTGGATGGCGATCAACTTCGGCAAGCACGCCGGCATCGTCGGCGCGATCGGGCTCGCCATCACGCTGCTGATGGGCCTGGGCATCACCAAGCTCGAGTTCGCCACCGGCCAGGACTCGTACCTGAACAAGGACGAGCAGGTCTACAAGGACAGCGTCGCCTACCAGAGCCTCTTCGGCGGCCAGGCCATGCTCACGCTGTTCACCATGGACGAGGGCAAGACGGTCACGGACTGGTTCACGCCCGAGAACATCGAGCACATGACCCAGGTCGAGGACGAGCTGCGCAACACCGACGGCGTCCTCACCGTCATCAGCCCCCTGACCGCCCTGGAGTTCACCCAGGCCATGGTGACCGGGCCGCCCGAGGCCCCCGACGACGTCACCCAGAGCGTCGCCGGCCAGGCGCTGCTCGCCGCCCGGGACGCCGAGCCCGACCCCGCGGCCCAGGCCATCCGCCTGGAGGATGCCAGCACCACCCTCGCCCGCATCAACGCGGTCCAGGGCCCCCACACCTTCGACAACCCCGAGTGGGTCAAGTTCCTGCTGTTCGACAACCAGGACCTGATCCGCAAGTCCCTCTTGCCCTTCTTCCCGGACGAGAACCACGCCCAGGCCATCACCCGGCTGATCGGCAACGCCTCCCTGGAGGTCGAGGGCGCAGCCAGCGAGCGGGTCGTGGCCGAGGTCCAGGCCCAGCCGTTCGAGAACGCCTCGACCGTCACCACCGGCGCCCCGGTCCTGCTCAAGGACCTGAACGACTACCTCAAGGGCGGCATGCTCACGCTGGGCGCCATCGCGGTGGGGATCATGGTGGTGATCCTGCTGCTGCTGTTCGGCGTGCGCTGGCGGCTGCTGCCGCTGTTCGTCATCCTCGTCGGCGTCACGTGGGCCTTCGGCCTGGCCGGCTACCTCGGCATCCCCCTCTCGGTCGTGACCATCGCGGGGCTGCCGGTGATGCTGGGCGTGGGCATCGACTACGCGATCCAGATGCACTCCCGCATCGAGGAGGAGGTGGTCATCGACCGGGCGGCGCACCCGATCCAGGAGGCCGCGGTCAACCTCGGTCCCGCCCTGCTGGTCGTCACGTTCGACGCCATCTTCGCCTTCCTGGCGCTGCGGTTCGCCAAGGTGCCGATGATCCGCGACTTCGGCCTGCTCCTCGCCGTCGGCATCGCCGCCATCTGCGTGTGCAGCATCGTGCTGCCCATCGCCATCCTCGGCATCCGCGAGTTCCGCTCGCCCACCAAGGGCCGCGACTTCAGCCACGGCACCCTGGCCAAGCTGGTGGTGTGGCTGGGCGCCCTGCCGTCCAGGCTGGCCGTACCGCTCGCCATCGCCAGCGTGGCCATCTTCGTGGGCGGCATCGTGGTCGAGGACCAGCTCGACATCCAGAGCGACCCCGAGGAGTGGGTCAACCAGGACACCCAGGTCATCAAGGACATCGACACGCTCAAGCGCGAGACCGGCTCGTCCGCGGAGCTGGGCATCTTCATCGAGTCCGACAACGTGTTCAGCGACGAGACTGTCGCCTTCGTCACCGACTTCGCCAACGAGGAGCTGGCGGAGCGGCCCGAGGAGCTGCTCACCGCCTCGTCCATGCCGACCACGGTGTCGTTCCTGCTGGAGGTGCCGGGCACCACCGTGCTGCCGCCCCGCGGCATCGACGTGGAGCGGGCCTACGAGGTGGCGCCGCCGGACATCCAGGAGGCGCTGGTCAACCCGGACGCCAACGCCCTCAACCTGGTGTTCCGCACCGGGCCCGGCTCGCTGAACGAGCGGGCCGTCTACGTCGACGAGATCCGCAACGAGCTGTCGGCGGGCGAGACGGCGGGCGGCGTGGTCGTCCCCGAGGGGGTGCGGGCGACGCCGTCCGGGCTGGCCGTGGTGGGCGTGGGCCTGCTGGAGAACATCGAGTCGAACCGCATCCTGCTCACCTACCTGGCCATCCTGTTCGTCTTCCTGTTCCTGAGCGTGCGGCTGCGCAGCATCGTGCGGGCGCTGCTGTCGATGGTGCCCGTGCTCATCGCCGTGGGTGCGGCCTCGCTGGTGGCGTGGGCGCTGAGCCTGCAGCTCAGCCCCATGACTGCGGTGGGCGGTCCGCTGGTGGTGGCGTTGTGCACCGAGTTCACGTCGCTGATCCTGCTGCGCTTCATCGAGGAGCGGCACCGCGGCCATCCGCCCAAGGAAGCGGTCGAGGTGACCGCGTCCCGCACGGGCCGGGCCTTCATCGTCTCCGCGCTCACCGCCATCTCGGGCGTGGCCGTCATCGCCTTCTCGTCGCTGCCGCTGCTGCGCGACTTCGGCGCCATCGTGGCCATGAACGTGACCGTGGCGCTGCTCTCCGCGCTCGTCTTCCTGCCGCCCATGCTGGTGTGGGCCGAGGAGCGCGGCTGGGTCACCCGCGGGTTGCGCAAGCCGCCGCCGATCGGCGGCCCGACGCCCGCCTCGGCCCCGCCGCCGGAGCCGGCGCCCGAGCCGGAACCGGAGCCCGCGGAACAGACCTGACCTCGTTTGCGGGCATGATCGCCGGGTGACAGACGAAGTCCTCAGCGATCGTGCCCTCGGGCGCGCCACCCTGGCCCGCCAGCTCCTGCTGGAGCGGGAGGACCGCGACCTCACGGCCGTGGTCGACCACCTGGTCGGGCTGCAGGCCCAGGTGCCGCACAACCCCTACACCGCGCTGTGGTCCCGGTTGGACCCCTTCGATCCCATGGTCCTCTCCGGCCTGATCGAGGACCGGGTCCTGGTCCGGATCGTCACCCTGCGCGGCACGCTGCACCTGGTCACCGCGGACGACTGCCTGGTGCTGCGCCCGCTGGTGCAGCCCGTCCTCGACGGCGAGCTGGCCCGCCACCAGACCTTCGCCCCGCTGCTGGCCGGCGTCGACCTCGATCCGATCATGGCGGTGGCCCGGCCGGTGCTGGACGAGCGGCCGTTCACCGGTCCCCAGCTGCGGGCGTTCATGGCCGAGCGCTTCCCCGACCACGACGCGGCCGCCCTGGCCTTCGCCTGCCGCAATCGGCTGGCGATGGTCCAGGTCCCGCCTCGGGGACTCTGGGGGCGCGGCGGGCAGGTGACCACCATGACGGCCGAGGGGTGGCTGGGCCGGCCGGTGGTGGCCGAGCCGTCGATCGACGCGGTGGTGCTGCGCTACCTGGCCGCGTTCGGCCCGGCCACGGTGGCCGACGTGGCGACCTGGTCGCGGCTCACGGCGCTGCGGGAGGTGCTGGACCGGCTGCGGCCGAAGCTGCGGACATTCCGCGACGAGCGCGGACGCGAGCTGTTCGACCTACCCGACGCGCTTCGGCCGGACCCGGACACCCCGGCGGCGGTCCGCTTCCTGCCCGAGTACGACAACGTGTTGCTCAGCCACGCCGACCGGTCCCGCTTCGTCCGGGAGGAGCACCGGGACGAGATCGGGCTCGCCTTCGACCGGGGCCAGGGCTCGCTCCTGGCGGACGGGATCGTGCGGGGCGCCTGGCGCCTCGACCGCGACACCACCGCCGGCGACGCGGTGCTCACCGTCCGCGCCGTGGGCCTGCTCG
>JBKPRS010000076.1:0-9732 GCA_046734695.1 Actinomycetota bacterium
CGTCACCCAAGGTGACGGCGGGCGCGCCCGATGACCACCCGGGCCGCGTGCTGGCGGCGGGTGCCGTCGGGCGACAGGCGCTCCTTGAGCGTGGGGCGGTCGATGACCGCGTGCACCATCCGCTCCAGCGCCGCCGACCACTCCGAGGGCGCGTGGCGCCGCGGCCGGCGGGGCGCGATGCCGAGCGGATCGTCGCCTTCGCCCTCCACGCCCAGCACCCGGCCCCGGGGCCGGCGCAGGGCCTCGCCGAACAGGGCGACCAGGCGCTCGGCCGTGCCGTCCCATGTGTGGGACTCGGCCTCGCCCCGCATGGCCTCCACCAGCTCCTTGGCCGCCACGCGGTCGTGCAGCAGGCCCCAGGCCGCGTCCGCTCCCCGGGCCACGTCGAAGCCGTCGAGCACGGTGATGCCCGCGGGCAGCACCTCGCCCAGCCCCGCGCCGCGGGTGGACAGGGTGGGCACGCCGAAGCGGGCGGCCTCGAACGGGACGAGGCCGAAGCCTTCGACCGCGGAGGGGTAGAGGACCAGCGCGGCGCGCCGGTACAGCCAGCGCTTCTCGTCCTCGCTGACCGTGCCCAGCGTGATCAGGTCCGCCCGTTGCTCGTCGCCGAGGCCCAGGCGCAGCTCGGCCTCCCGGGCCAGCGAGTTGCCGTGCGGCGGCGTCGGTCCGGCCAGCACCAGCAGACCGTCCCAGCCCCGGCGCCGCAGCTCGGTCCACACCTCGACCGCGAACGGCCGGTTCTTGTGCAGGTAGGACGCGCCCAGGCACAGCAGGAAGCCCTCGTCGCCGAGTCCGAGGCCGGGCGGCACCGCCTCGGGCCCGTTCTCCGTGTCCGGGGCTCCGTCGACGCCGCAGCCCACGACCGCCTCGGCCGCGCGCCCGCTCACCAGGCCCTGGGCGCCGGCGGCCTGCCGGCTCGCCTCGCTGAGGTAGGCCACGCCGTGGGCCAGCTCCAATGTGAGCCGGGTGGCGTCGCGGTAGGCGAGCCAGCGCTCGTCGGAGGCGAAGTAGGCCGGGTTCTCGAACGCGATCGTGTCGAGCTGGTTGACCACGAACCGGTCGGCGACCCGCTCCAGCACGTCCAGGTCGGCCAGCGAGGTGACCTGGTAGGGCCGGTAGACGAGGTCGACGGACGCGGCGTGGTCGTGGAGGTAGGCCCGATCCAGCGCCACGAACTCGACCCCCGCCAGCTCGGCCTGCAGCTGATCCACATAGGCCGGGGCCCCGGGGGGCACGTAGGCCACCAGGCGGTCGATGCCGGGGTGGCGGGCCAGGGCGCGCAGGGTGTCCACCACGATGTGCTGGGTGCCCATGCGGTCGGGCCCGAGGCACAGGGCGTCGACCCCCACGGTCACGCCCACCAGCGCCCGGCGGGCGGTGGCGAGGGCGTCGGCCAGCGGCGAGGAGGGGTCGCTCTGGGCGGTGGCGACCCACTCGCTGTACCACGGGTAGCGGCGGCGCACGATGGCCTCGTGGTGGTCCTGGCGGGTCTTCACCTCCGGAGCCAGGCCGAAGCTGGCCCCGCCCCGGTGGAACGTGAACACGTCGTCGGCGCAGACGTGGCGCAGGCCGTGGGCCACGGCCCGCTGGCTCCAGTCGACCTCCTCGCCGTAGCCGGGATCGAAGGTCTCGTCGAAGTCGCCGATCAGGTCGAGGGCGTGGCGGCGCAGGTACATGCAGTGGCCGATGGCCGTGGGGATCGACGGCCGCAACTGCAGGCTCGCCGCCGCCACCCGGCGGGCGGCCTCGGCCGGCAGCAGCCCGCCCGGCAGCGTGGCCCGGGGCCGGTTGCGGTCGGGGACGGACAGGATCGTCCCGTGGTTGGTGAGCGCGGTGGCACTGGCCACCGTGTCGGCGCTGGTGGCCGCGGCGGTCAGGCGCTCCAGCCACTCGGGCCCCACGACGACGTCGCTGTTGACCAGCACGACGTCGCGCCCGGGCGTGGCCGCGAAGGCGTCGTTGCAGGACCGTACGAAGCCCTGGTTGTGCGGGTGGCGGAGCACGACGACGTCCTGGGCCAGCCCCGCGGCCGCGGCGTCGAGCACCTCGACGATCCGGCGGTCGAGCCCGGCGTCGTCGACCACCAGCACGGCCACCCCGGGGTCGGTGTGGGCGGCGATGGCCTCCAGGCACTGGACCGCGTCCTCGTAGGAGTCGTGGACGGCCACCGCGACCACGGGCGATGCGGCGCGGGCCAGCCGCTCCCTGGCCTCCTCCACAGTCATGACAGTCGTGACGGGCACCTCGGCCTCTCAGATCCTGGGGGGTGGGATCACAGCGCGAAACGGCCCCAGCGCGTGGCCACCGCCAGGTCCGCTCGCGCCGTCACGCCGAACCATCTCGCATGCTCGTTGACGAGATCGACTTCCACAGTGTGCCTCCCGGGGGAGTCGGGCACACGAATGAGCGCCTCCATCAGGCGGCTCTCGCCCGGCGGGACGTCGCCGGGCAGGGCGGTGAGCGCCCACTCGGTCACCGGATCTCCACCGGCGCGGTCGACCAGCCGTGCGCCCAGCCGCAGCCGGACCCCGGGACTGTCCTGGTGGGGGAGTGCCGCCGATCCCGTGTTGGTCACTTCGACCATCAGATACGTGTCGTTGCCCGGTTCGGTTCTCCGATCCAGCTCGGCCACGGCCAGCTTGGCCTGGTAGCCCTGCACGGCCAGCGGATCGGCCGGGCGGTGCTCGGCGATCTCGGCCGCGCCGACGACGGGCACGTCATGCCCGGCCGCGGCGCCGGCCGAAGCCGCGGTGCCCCGGGCCGCCAGCACGCCCGCCAGCGTCCCGACGTCCTCGTCGGGGATTCGGGCGGGCCGCAGGGTGGCGAAGTGCTCGGGCACGTAGAGGGTGTCGTTCATCGGACCGCCGCCCACGGCCACCAGCCCCGGGCGCTGCGCCTCGTAGCGGCGGACCCGGGCCCGCCGCTCGGCGAACGGCGTGACCACGCAGGCCAGGTGGTACAGCGGCTCGTCGAGGTAGCGGGCGGGCAGCGCGTCGCGCACGCCGCCGTGCACGGCCAGGTCGAAGTCGAGCACCGGCCCACGCGCCACCAGGCGGCGCTGGTAGTCGGGCCACCAGGGCCGCTCGGCCAGCCAGTGGCCCGGGTCGGGGAAGCACCAGCGCCGGGGCACCCGGAACTGAGCGGTGACGTCGTCGGCCGCCAGTCCCGGCAGGGCCTGGACCAGGGCCGCGCTCGCGACCTCGTCGCCGTCGACCATCAGCACCCGGTCGTGGCGGCACTGGGCCACCAGCCAGGGCCGAGCCGACTCGGGCGGATCGGTGTACTCGAAGCGGACCAGCGTGTCGGCCACGTCCCGCAGCGGTGCGAGGCCGGCGGGGTCGACCCGGCTGTCCACCGCCACGACCATCTCGGCGGCCACGTCCCGCAGCACGGCGAGGGCGGCACCCACCATGGCCGGGTCGTCGCCGGTCAGGCAGCACACCGACAGCGGCAAGGTGTTCCTGGCCGCGGGGCCCGCGGCGGTGTTCCCGGCCCCGGGGGCCGCGGCGGTGGTCATGGCCGCGACGCCAGCGACGAGCGGACCAGCTCCAGCGCGGCGGCGGCGTGGGCCACCATCCGCACGGTGGGGTCGAGGTCGTCCGGCTCGGCCTGGCGGCGCTCGGCCAGCGCCTCCCGGGACTCGCGCGCCTCGTCCGCCGCCCGGCGCAGCCGCGCGCGCCGGGAGAGCTTGTCGCCCAGCACCTCGCGGCGGGCGTTGCTGATGCCCTGCGCCCAGCCGCGGCGCATCAGCCAGCGCTTCCCCAGGCGCTCGGGCAGCACCTGCTGGACCAGGCCCGCCTCGGGCTCGTAGCGGATGGTCCAGCCCGCGTCCCGCAGCCGGCGGGTCAGGTCGGGCTCCTCGGACGACAGCAGCTTGGCCCCCTGCCGCCCCAGCCGGGGGTCGTAGCCGCCCACCGCCAGCGCCGCGGCCCGGCGGACCGACATGTTGGTGCCGTAGGGCCCGTGCTCGGTGGGGAAGGGGCCGGCCTCGTCGCCCAGGTCGAGGGCGCTGTACACCCACATGACCGAAGGGCTGATCCACTCCGGCTGCCCCGCGGGCCACACCACGCCGACGGGCCCGCCCACGCTGCCCACGTCGGGTGCGGCGGCGTAGGCCGCCAGGTGGGCCCGGGCCCACGTGGGCGGGGCCAGGGCGTCGTCGTCGAGGAACAGCACGACGTCGCGATCGGACGCCGCCAGCGCGGCGTTGCGGGCGCGGGACAGCCCCACCCGGGGCTCGTCGACCACCCGCCGGCCGTCGCCCTCGGACCGCCAGCGGCGCAGCAGGTCGGCGGTGCCGTCGGTCGAGCCGTTGTCCACGACCAGCACCTCGACCCCGTCCGGCTCGGCCAGCTGGCCGGCCAGGCTCGCCAGGCACTGCGGCAGGACCGTGGCCCGGTCCCGCGTGCACACGGCGATGGTGCCGGTGGTCATGGCTCAGCCGAGGACGTCCGCCGCGATCATCTCCTCAAGGTACCGGTCGCCCCACCACGAGACCTGCAGGGCCTTGGCGCGGCGGAAGTACAGCTGGACGTCGTAGTCGAGGGTGAAGCCGTTGCCGCCGTAGATCTGCTGGGCGGTGGCCGTGAGGTCGCGGAAGACCCGGGCCGCGAACAGCTTGGCCATGGGCGCCAGGCGGGCCACCGACCGGCCGGTGGCCCGCGCCCAGGCGGCCTCGTGGACCAGAGTGCGGGCGCCGTCCACCTCCGCCTGGCGGTCGGCCAGGTAGTGGGCGATGGACTGGAACGCCCCGATGGGCTTGTCGAACTGCTCGCGGTCCTTGGCGTACTGGACCGTGATCTCCTGCACCTGCTCCGCCGCGCCGACGGCCCAGGCGGCCAGCAGGATCAGCGCGTCGTCCCGCGCCGCCTCCCACGCGGCCCACCCGCCGGCCAGCCGGTCGGCGCCGCCGACCGCCACACCGTCGAGGTCGACCCGGTACTGGCTGTCGGACGCCACGGAACGCTGCTGGGTGAGCGTGACCCCGGGCGCGTCCGGCGCCACCAGGAACAGCTCGACCTCGCCCGGCGCGTCGCCGGTCCGGGCCGGCACCAGCAGCCGGTCGGCCGCCGCCGCGAACAGGGCGTGGCGCTTGGTTCCGCTCAGCCGGTAGCCGCCGTCGCCATCCGGCGTCGCCCGGGCCTGCACGCCGCGGGGCCCGAAGCCGCCGTCCGGCTCCAGCCACGCCGGCGTGATCACGGCCTCGCCCGCGGCCAGCCGGGGCAGCCACTCGGCCCGCTGGGCCCCGGTCCCGCCGGCCACCAGCGCGCCCGCGCTCACCACGCAGCTGGCGAAGTGGGGCGTGGGCGCCAGCGCCCGGCCCAGCTCCTCGTAGACGACCACGCCGTCCACGGCGGTCATGCCCGCCCCGCCGTGCTCGGCCGGCACGAGCAGGCCGCACAGGTCCGCCGCGGCCAGCCGCTTCCACAGGTCAGCGGCGATCCCGACCGGGTCGTCCTCCAGCTGGCGGACCACGCCGAGGGGCGCGTGCTCGGCGCACAGGCCGCGCACCATGGCCCGCAGCATGTCCTGCTCAGGGGTGAAGTCGAGGTCGAGCACGTCGCTCCTAGGCGTTCAGGTCAGGGATCCACTGGTCGCCGGTGCGGCGCCAGGGGTTGTCGTCGGCGGAGAGCGGCACGGCGATGCGCAGGCCGGCGGTGGTGCACAGGCGCTCGCCCGCCCACACCCGGGCGGCGACGCGGGCCCAACCGCACCCGGCAGCGTCCGTGTCACGCGACTCGACGGTCCCGGTGATGGTCATGGTGTCGCCCGGGTACACCGAGTCGAGCATGCGGAAGCGCATCCAGCCCAGGCGGCCCCGGGGGCCGGTCCAGTCGGTGACGAAGCGCTCGAGCCACGCCTGCTGATTGGGCGTGTTGAGGAAGATGTCCTTCGCCCCGTTGCGCTCGACGGCGAAGTCCCGGTCGTGGTGCATGGGACGCCAGTCCCGGGTGGCGAGCGCGCCCAGGACCACCGTGGTGGCGCTGACCTCGTGGCGGAGGACCGGCAGCGGCTCGCCGTCCTCGTGGGGCGGGCCGGCGGCCGGGGTGCCATCGGGGCCGGCACGACCGGCCACCGACCCGATCTGCTCGGCCCGGACGTAGCCGAAGCCGGTGAACGTCTCGACCCCCACCAGCTCGTCGCGCTGGTTGCGATAGGGGACGTCGATGACCCAGAAGCGCCCGATGCCGAGCTTGGTGACCTTGGGCTCGCTGAGGCTGCGCAGCACCTGGCACGTGCTGATCACGTCGCCGGGCCGCACGGGCGTGTGGAACGTGACCTCGCTGTCGCTCATGACCGCCTCGGGCAGGCCGAGGGCGTCCTTGAGGTCGAAGTGGACCTGCAGCGGCAGCCGCGCCGTGACCTCGCCCGGCTGCCAGTGGTGGGGCCGGAACCACAGCGACAGGGTGGAGGGCGGCGCGATCGGGCCGCCGGTCAGCGACTCGGCCACCGCGTCGTCCCAGAACAGGGGGTTGCCGTTCTCCACCGAGGCGCAGGACGTCCAGATGTAGCCCCGCTCCACCGGGAAGTCGGCGGTCTCCGGGTAGCGGGTCTCGCCGATCCACTGCTCGACCTCGGCGGCGGTCACGCGATCACCCCATCCGCGGTCAGCGCTTCGATCTCGGCCGGGGACAGGCCCGCCTCGGCCAGCAGGCCGGCGGTGGCCGTGGCCTCGGGGTCGGGCAACTGGTATTTCGCCTGGCCGACGGTCCCGGCCAGCAGCGGTCCCAGCTGGCGGAACGGCGGCTCGCCCTCTCGCTGGGCCTCCACGACCGCGCCGCGGGCCTCGACGTGGGGGTCGTCCACCACCTCGGGCACGGACAGGACCGGCGCCACGCACGTGTCGGCGTCGGCCAGCAGCCGCACCCACTCGTCCCGGGTGCGCTCGGCGAACACCCCGCGCAGGTCGGCCCGGATCTCGTCTTGCACCGCGTCGTCGCTCTGGTGGCCGCTCCAGCGCTCCAGGCCCAGGGCCCGGCACAGGTTGGCCCAGAACACAGGCTCGATGGCCGCCACCGCCAGCCAGCCGCCGCCCTTGGTGCCGTAGACGTCGTAGCAGGCATAGCGCCCGGTGAGGATGTAGTGCCCGGGCCCGGGGACCTCGCCGGTGGCCAGGTACTCGTCCACGTACAGCGACAGCATCCACAGCACGCCCTCGGCTACGGCCACGTCGAGGTGGATGCCCTCGCCCGTCCGCTGGCGGCCGACCAGCGCGGCGAGGATGGCGACGGCCGCCGCCATCCCTCCGGCCGCGATGTCGGCCACGGTGGCCCCGGGGAGCAGCGGGCGGCCCCCGCTGCCCCGGCCGGACATGTGCAGGTAACCGGCGGCGGCCAGGTAGTTCAGGTCGTGGCCGGCCCGGGTGGCGTAGGGGCCGTCCTGGCCGTAGCCGCTGGTCGAGCAGTACACGATGCCGGGCTGGGCGGCGCGCACGGCGTCGTAGCCCAGGCCGAGCCGGTCCATCACGCCGGGCCGGAACGACTCCAGCACCACATCCGCGGTGGCGGCCAGGCGCAGGAAGGCGGCGCGGCCCGCGGTGGCTTTGAGGTCGATCTCGGCCCGCTCCAGGCCCCGCTGGCCGCTGTACGCGTGGAACGGCGGCACCAGCGGCGTCGCCCCGGCCTTGGGCGGAGGCCCCACCTTGACCACCCGGGCGCCGTAGTCGGCCAGCAGCCGCGAGCAGCGGGTGGCCGGTCCCACCGTGGACAGGTCGAGGACCGTCGTGCCTTCGAGCAGCCCGGCCATCAGAAGTTCTTGGGGAGGCCCAGCTTGCGGGTGGCGATGATGTTCTTCTGCACCTCGGACGTCCCGCCGCCGATGGTGTCGATGACCGTGTAGCGGTAGGTGGACTCGGCCCGGCCCGCCATCGGCGCGTCCTCGGTGCCCACCCGCAGCTGCGAGCCGGGGCCGCCCAGGTCCATGGACGCGTCGGCCAGGCGCTTGGACAGCTCGGTGGCGAACAGCTTGTACTCCGACGCCTCGGCCCGGGGCGGGTCGCCGCCCTGCATGGAGGCGTGCACGAACCGCAGGCCCAGCAGCCGGGCCACCTCGCCCTCGGTGACCAGCCGGGCGATCCGCTGGCGCACCACCGGATCGTCCCGCAGCGGCTCGCCGTCGACCGTGGCGGTGCGGACGTGGTCCAGCAGGATCTGCAGCCGGGCGTCGATCTGGCTGTAGGTGAACATCGTGAAGCGCTCGAGGTCGAGCGCCTGGGCGATGTATTGGAAGCCCCGGTTGAGGTCGCCCACCACGTAGTCGTCGTGGACGAACACGTCGTCGAAGAAGACCTCGTTGGTGCGCTCGTCGCCCATGGTCCAGATGGGCCGGATGGTGAGGCCGGGATCGTCCAGCGGCACGAGGAACAGCGTGATGCCGTGGTGCTTGGGGGCCTCGGGATCGGTGCGGGCGCCCACCCAGTACCACTCGGCGAAGTGGGCCGAGGTGGTCCAGGTCTTCTGGCCGTTGAGCCGCCAGCCGTCGCCGTCGCGGGTGGCGCGCAGCTGCATGGCGGCGGCGTCGGAGCCGGCGTTGGGCTCGGAGTAGCCGACCGCGAACTCGACCTCGTTGCGCAGGATCTTGGGCAGGAACTCGGCCTTGAGCTTCTCGGAGCCGTGCTTGATCAGCGTCTTGCCGATGATGCCGACGCCCTTGCCGATCTGGGGCGCCCCCCGCCGGGCCAGGGCCTCGTTGAGCAGGTACTCGTAGACGCCATCGCCCTCCGACCCGCCGTACCGGCGGGGCCAGGTCATGCCCAGCCAGCCCCGCTCGCCCACCTCGGCCATGAAGGCGCGGCGCTCCGGGGTGTCGCAGATCTGGGCCATGTTCTCCCGGGTGGGGTCCATGACGGCGGGGTCTTCCCGCTCGTCGAGGAAGGCCTCGACCTCGGCGAGGAACGCCTGCTGCTCCTCCGAGAACTCGAAGTCCATGTGCTACCCCCACACGAAATCTGACGGACCGTCAGATTAGCATCGTCAGCGGGCGACGAACCCTCTCAGCGGCTGGACCGGGGCGAGGCGGCGCTCCTCGACCCGGGCGAACCCCGCCGCGCGGAGCGCGCCGACCATCTCGGCGCTGGTCGGCAGGCCGACGCTCCCGACGGTCGAGCGCAGCACCACGTCGAGGTGCGCGGCCGCGGGATCGCCGGTCCCCGCCACCGCGGTGCCGAGGACCACCGTGCCACCCGGCGCCAGCTCCCGCAGCCGGGCCAGCAGCGCCGGCTGGTCCCCGGGGGCGAAGTAGTAGATGTTCTGCAGCGCCAGGACCATGTCCCAGGGCCCCGTGAGCTCGGGCGGCAGGCAGCGCAGATCGGCCACCTCGACCCTGAACCGGGCGTCGAGGCCCCACTCGCCGAGGTTGCGCCGGGCCAGCGCCACGACCTCCTGCTGCACGTCCACGCCCGCCCCGGTCGACTCCGGGGCCGCGTCGGCCACGTGGCGCAGGTAGACGCCCGAGCCGCAGCCCACGTCCAGCACCCGCCGGGGCCGGCACCGGGCCGCCACGTCGGCCACGAACGGGGCGAAGATCGGCTCGGACACCCGCGACGTGCGGGCCACCAGCTCGGCGTGGGTCGCCAGATAGTCGCCCGGCCCTGCCCCGGCCAGCCGGTCGCCGAGGCTGCGGTACACGTCGCTGCCGTACACGACGGCCTCCTCCGGCAGGGCCGCCAGCCCGTCGACCGCGGGATCGGCCAGGGCGCGGGCCCGGACCCCGTCCAGCCGCCAGCGGTCGCCC
>JBKPRS010000077.1:0-4739 GCA_046734695.1 Actinomycetota bacterium
GTCCCCGGAGTCGCCGAAGCCGGGGTGGTGCGGGATGAGCACCCGGTACCGCTCGGTCCAGGGCTCCGCGAACGCCCAGCCGTGGAACGTGCCCGCTCCGTGGAAGAACACGATGGGGGGCGCGTCGGGGTCCCCGGCCGCCAGCACGGTCGTGGGGGTGCCGTTGACGTCGTGGTCCAGCCGGTCGAAGACGGGGGTGACGGGCGTGGCGGTCATGCTGCCGCCTCCTTCCGGGCCCGCAGCCGCGGGATGACCTCTTCGGCGAACAGCGTGGTGTTCTTCACGACCTTCCAGTGCGGCATGTCCCCGAGGGTGAGGTTGAGGGTCAGGCGGTTGGCGCCCGACTCCTCGATCCAGCCGCCGATGGCGTCGGCCACCTTCTCCGGGGTCCCCGCGACGATCCGGTTGATGGCGACGAGGTCGTCCCAGTTGGCCGAGCCGTGCACGTCAGCGGCCTGGATCCGCTTGCGGAACTCGGGCACGGTCACGTAGCCGGGTGGGTTCAGGTAGCGGGGCGTCGTGCGCAGCGCGTTCTCGAAGAAGTACATGACGTGGGGAAGGAACTCCTCCTCCGCGCGCGCGTCGCTCTCGGCCACGTAGGCCATCACGCCGATGGCGACCTTGTTGGGCGTCACCTCGTGGCCGTGGTGGGCCAGGCGCTCGCGGTAGCGGTCGAACACCTGGAGCTGCACCGTCCGGGGGATGAACACGACCGAGTATCCGAACCCGAGCTCGGCCGCCAGCTCGATCGTCTCCGGCGAGCCGGTCCCGACGATGTAGCACTCGGGGTGCGGCTGCTGCAGCGGCCGGGGCCAGGGGTTCAGGTAGCGGTACGTGTAGAAGTCGCCCTCGTAGCTGCGGGGACCGTCATCGGTCCAGCAGTGCAGGATGATGTCGATCGACTCGCGGAAGCGGGCCCGGGCCGTCGCCGGGTTCACGGCGTTGGCCCAGTACTCCATGCCCGTGCCCAGGGGGAACGCGACCCGCAGGCGCCCGCCGGACATCACGTCGAGCATCGCGTACTCCTCCGCCAGCCGGTTCGGGTAGCCCAGGTTGGGCGGGGTGCCGAACACATTGATCCAGCCGCGGGTCTGGGGGATCAGCGCCGCCGCCGTCAGGTTGGGCGCCGGGTTCATCGAGTACTGGGTGTTGTGGTGCTCGTTGAGGACCAGCCCGTCGAAGCCGAGCTTGTCGGCGATGACCATCTCCGACAGGTAGCGGTTGTACAGGTCGTGGCCCACGTGCGGGTCGTAGTTGGTGTTGGGGAAGTCGACCCAGAGCGACTCGCGCTCCCGGTGGTCCGCCGGCAGGTCGGTGTAGGGGAAGAAGTGGAAGAAGTGGAACTCGGCTTGATCGACCAGACCCATCGGACCCCCTCAGCGGTTGACGCTTGCCAGGAACTCGACCACACGACCGGCGACGCCGTCGGGCTCGTCCCACTCGAGCAGGTGGCCGGCCCCCGCGACGACCTCCACGGGCACGCCGCGGTCGGCCCACAGCTCGGACGTGCCGACCGGGAGCAGCTCGTCCAGCTCACCCCACAGCGCCAGGGTCGGGCAGCCGAGGCGATGGAGACGCTGGGCCTGCCCGCGATCGCCCAGCGGCCACAGCAGGCTCGCGGCCGCCGCGTCGCACAGGTAGCGGGCCACCGGACCGTCCTCCGGACCGAGCTCGCCGAAGCGGTCGACGAACGGTTCGGGCACGCCCTTGGCGAAGAGATGGCCCATCCGCTCGGCCGTCGGCACGGCGTAGAGGTCGAGGCCGGGGTGCGCCTCGTCGAAGATGCCGAACGGCGCGAGCAGCACCGCTGCGGTCACCGCTTCAGGCCGGAACACAGCGAGATCGGCGGCGAGCATGCCGCCCAGCGAGGCGCCGACCACCGGGCACGGCAGCGCGCCGGTGGCGTCGAGCGCGTCCCAGACGACCACCAGCCAGCCCAGGTAGTCGTCGGGCGCCCAGAAGCCCGATCGCCCGTCGAGACCGGGGATGTCGGGAACCACGACGTCCCAGCCGGCCTCGCCCAGGGCGTCGAGCGCCGGCGAGCTCGCCGGGTGGCCGGCGATCCCGGGGAGGTAGACGAGCGTCTGGCCGCTCATGCCGCCGCCACCGCGTTCGCCGGCCACCAGTGGTCCTCGGCCTCGGCGAACAGGCCACGCAGGCCGGGCGCGACCATCTCACCGAACAGCTTCGTGTTGTGCCGGGTGAGCTCGTCGCTCATGTTGCCGAACTGCAGCATGGTGAGCAGGTGCCCGCAGTTGAACGTCCGGGCCACCTCCTCGAGGGTCTCCCGCACGGTGTCCGGGCTGCCGATGACGACGTAGCCCTTCTCCACCATCTCGTCCCACGTCAGATCGTGCTGGGCCTGCTTGGCCCGCACGTTCGCCCGGACCTTCGAGGCGAAGCGCGCCCGGGCGGAGGCCTCGGTGAGGTAGCCGGGCGGGTCGGCGTAGCCCGGGTACACATGCAGGGAGCGGTTGAAGAAGTACTCGGCCGGCTCCTGGTACAGCCGGTACGCCTCCTGGTCGCTGTCGGCCACCCCGATGAACTGGAGGAACGCCAGCCGGTACGGGTTGGCGTCCTTGCCGTTCTCCTCGACGGTCCGCCAGTAGCCGCCCACGGTCTCCTTGGCCATCAGGTGGCCGTAGTACGACAGCGCGGCGTAGACGTAATCGCGGGTGGAGCAGTAGTCCCACGTCTCGACCGAGCCGCCGCCGGGGATCCAGATCGGCGGGTGGGGGCGCTGCAGCGGCCGGGGGAGCACGTTCACGTTGCGCATCTGCGTGAAGCGCCCGTTGAAGGCGAAGGGCTCGGTGGCGGTCCACGCCTTGAGGATCAGGTCGACGCCCTCGCGGTACTTGTCGCGCAGGGTCGCGGGGTTGGCGCTGTAGGCATACGCGGTGTCCATCGAGGTGCCGACCGGGAACCCGCTGATCAGCCGGCCGTGCGACAGCAGGTCGAGCATCGCCATCTCCTCGGCGACCCGGATCGGGGGGTCGTAGAGGGCGACCGAGTTGCCGAGGACCGTGATGGCCGCCCGGGTGGAGCGGCTGGCCAGGACCGATCCGATCACGTTCGGCGACGGCATGAGCCCGTAGCCGTTCCCGTGGTGCTCGTTGACGCAGATCCCGTCGAAGCCGCACTGCTCCGCGAACAGGAGCTGGTCGATGTAGCGCTCGTAGCAGGCGGCCAGCACTTCCGGGTCGAACAGCGCGGGGTCCACGTCGACCCAGACGCTGCGGTGCTTCCGGTTGAAGTCCTCGGGCAGCTCCGGGTACGGCATGAGGTGGAACCAGAGCAGCTTCACGGTCTTTACGGTCGCCGAGCCCGTGCCGAAAGTCCACGACCGTGTGCAACACGGATCATGTCCGAACCGATAATGTTCGGGCCGTGGGTCGGGGGGTCGGCGTGCGAGGGCTGCGGTACTTCGTGGCTGTCGCCGAGGAGCTTCACTTCGGGCGGGCGGCGGCTCGGCTCCACATCTCCGCGCCGCCGCTCTCGCAGCGCATCCGGGAGCTCGAAGGCGAGCTCGGCGTGGCCCTGTTCGAGCGCACGAGCCGCCGGGTGGCACTGACCCCGGCCGGGGAGCGGCTGCTCGGGGAGGCGCGCGCCGTGCTCCGGGCCATGGACCGGTTCGAGGTCGCGGCGGCCGAGGTCGCGTCGACCCCCGCGGCCTGGACCGTCGGCTACTGCCACGGCAGCGAGGACGGCATGATGCGGACGATCCGGGCGTTCCGGGCCGAGCATCCCGACGCCGTCATCCGGCCGGACGGGCTCACCTCCCTGCTCATCCTCGACGGCCTGCGCGCCGGGCGCATCGCGGTCGGCATCCTGCGCGGGCCGGTGGCCGAACCTGGCCCGGTCGCGTCCTTGCCCCTGGCCCGAGTGCCCGTCGACCACGTGGCCGTGCCGCCGGACCATCCGCTGGCGGCCCGGGAGGTGGTCAGGGCCCGGGACCTCGACCGTGAGCCGGTGCTCGTCGTCCAGCGGGTCGACGCCCCGACGGCCCACGACGAGATCGAGTCCTACTGCGCGGCCGCCGGCGCCCGGCCCCGGTGGATCCCCCACGCCGCCGTCCAGGTCGAGCGGGTGCTGGACCTGGTGGCCCTGGGCACGGGGATCGGCTGGCTCAACTCGTGGCAGGCAGCCCGGGCCCGCAGCCGCGCCGACATCGTCGTCCGGCGGCTGCAACCGGTGGCGTTGTACGACGAGCTACGCGTCGCCTGGCGGACCGGCGACACCTCCGACGAGACGGCTGCATTCGTGGCCGCCGCCCTCGCGACCTGCGGGGCTCGGACCGGGGATCGCACATGAGGGCGGTCGTCCAGGACCGCTACGGGACGCCGGAGGTCCTGCGGGTCGAAGACGTGCCCACGCCGTCTCCCGCTCCCGGGCAGGTGCTCGTGCGGGTCGCCGCGACGTCGGTCAACCTCAGCGACTGGGAATGCCTGCGAGGCTCACCGTTGTACGCACGGCTGGGCGGGTTGCGGTCGCCGGCACGCCGCACGCTCGGCTCGGACATCGCCGGGTGGGTCGACGCCGTCGGCGATGGCGTGACCCGGCTCCGGCCCGGTGACGAGGTGTACGGCGACAACCTCGCGCTCAAGGGCGGCTTCGCCGAGTACGCGGTCGCGGCCGAGTCGGCGCTCGCCCTCAAGCCGGCGGAGCTGACGTTCGCGCAGGCCTCGACCATCCCCCAGGCCGGCGCCATCGCCCTGCAGGGAACCGACGGCGCCGCCGCC
>JBKPRS010000078.1:0-12250 GCA_046734695.1 Actinomycetota bacterium
CCCCGACGCCTCCGGGACCGATCGCTGGCGGCCGCTGGCGGCCCGCGCCTACGCCGCGGCGGTGGGACCGCCCGCCGGCCCGGTTCAGCTCAACCTGCCGTTCCGCGAGCCGCTGGTAGGCACGCCCGGACCGCTGCCCCCGGCCCGGGACCAGGGCCCTTGGGCCCGCCGGCCGGCTCGGGCCGGCGGGGCGGTAGGGGTCGGCGTCCCCGCTGGGCGGGTGCTCATCGTGGCGGGGGCGGTGCCCGGCCTCGACGGCGGATTGGTCCACACGGCGGCTGCGGCCCGGGGCTGGCCGGTCGTGGCCGAGCCCCGCTCGGCCGCCTGGCTCCCCGCGGACACGACCGTGACGCACCTGGACGCGATCCTCCGCTCGCCCCGGGCCGCCGAGGTGCTGAGGCCCGAGGTGATCGTGCGCCTGGGGGTGCCGGGGTCGTCCCGGGTGGTGAACGAGTGGCTGGCGGCATCGGGTGCCCCCGAGATCGTGCTCGGCGCGCCCGACTGGTCCGACCCCGCCGGCACTGCCGCGCTGGTATCAGGTGACGACCCGACCCCGTTCCTGGACGCCGCGTGCCGAGCCGGCGGCGAGCCGGAAACCGGAGGCTGGCTCGACGCCTGGCAGGCCGCCTCCCGGGCGGCGGCCAAGGCCCTGGCGGACGAGCTCGACGGCGAGGCGACCGCCACGGAGCCCGGGGTGGCCCGTTCGGTGACCGCGGCGCTGCCGGACGGCGCCCGGCTGGTGATCTCGTCGTCCATGCCGATCCGGGACGTGGAGCGCTACGCCGCCCCCCGGTCCGGGCTCACCACCCTCGCCAACCGGGGCGCCAACGGGATCGACGGGGTGGTGTCCACGGCCCTGGGGGTGGCCCTCGGGTCGGGAGTCCCGACCGCGCTGCTGGTGGGCGACATCGCGTTGCTCCACGACAGCAACGGGCTGCTCGGGGCGGCGGCCCGGAATGCCGACCTGGTGTGCGTGGTGGTGGACAACGACGGGGGTGGCATCTTCTCGTTCCTGCCCCAGGCCACCGCGCTGGCACCGCAGCGTTTCGAGACGCTGTTCGGCACGCCCCACGGCATCGACCTGGTGGCTCTGGCGTCCGCCTACGGCGTGGACGCCCGCCGGCTCACACCCGGCGAGGACGTCGCCGCCGCCGTGACCCGGGCGGTCGCTGAGGGCGGCGTGCGGGTGCTCGTCGTGTCCACCACCCGCGCCGCCAACGTGGCGGTCCACCGCCGCCTGGACGAGGCCATGGCGGCCGCGGTCGAGGCCGCGCTCGGGAGCTAGGGGCGGACCAGGGCGGACAGCAGGGCGCCCAGCTTGGCCCGGGTCTCGGCCAGCTCGGTCGGCGGGTCGGAGTCGGGCACGATGCCGTTGCCGGCGAACACCCGCGCCCGGTCGCCGGAGATCTCGGCGCAGCGCACGGACACCGCCCACGTGCCGTTGCCGGCCGCGTCCACCCAGCCGCAGGTGCCGGCGTAGCGGCCCCGGTCGATGCCCTCGTGCTCGCCGATCCAGCGCACCGCGTCCTCCCGGGGCCAGCCGGCCACGGCGGGGGTGGGGTGCAGCGCCGCCACCAGCTCCAGCACCGAGGGCGTCGGCCGGGACAGGCGGCCTTCCACCAGCGTGGCCAGGTGCTGCACGTTGGCCACCGCCACCACCGAGGGCTCGGCCTCGTAGTCGACGTAGGAGCACCAGCCGAGGAGGGTGTCGTGGACCATGTCGATGGTGACCTGGTGCTCCTGGCGGTCCTTGGTCGAGGCCAGCAGCGAGGCGGCCAGGCGCTGGTCGGTGGCCGGGTCGCCGCCCCGGGGGGCGGTGCCGGCCATCGGGTGGGAGCGGACGACGTCGCCGGTCACCGACACGAGGAGCTCGGGGCTGGCGGCGACGAACCCGCCGATGCCCACGAGGTGGCAGCCGGGGTAGGTGGCGCGGAGGCGCTCCAGGACGGTCTGGCGGTCGAGTGCGACGTCCGCGGTCACGTCGATCTGGCGGGCAAGGACGACCTTGTCGAACGCGCCGCCCGTCATCACCTTCGTGGCCTGCAACACGAGGTCGCACCAGGTTTCCGGGCTGATCTGCGAGGTCACGGTGTACTGCTGGGGTTGAGGACCGGCATGACGCGGCCCCACCAGGGCGACCTCGCCGGGGCCACGGTCGCGGGCCCCGTCGGGCAACAGCTCGGTGATCCAACGGGTCCCGTCGTCGGCGCGGCCCACCACCACCTCGGGGACCACCAGCGTGGCGCCGCGGCCGGGGACGAAGGGCAGGGCGCCGAAGGCCACGGGCCCGGTCCCTGGGACGCCAACCTCGTCGTCCGCCTGGATGGCAGCCAGCACCCTTGCCGCGGCCTTCGCGGCTGACGCGGGGTCGCCTGCGGGCCAGTCCACCGCCAGGGCCTGGCCGCGGCCGGCCAGGCCGGCGCGGCCCTTCTCGAACACGAAGCCGTCGGCGCCGGCGAAGGCCACGAGGTCGACGTCGGCGTCCAGCCGGCGGGTCCGCGCGATGAGGCTCATGGGTTCCGCGTCCCGGTGATCAGCTGGGCGATGCCGCCCGAGAGCAGGCGGCGGTCGACGTCGCTGAACCCCGCGGCCGCGATCCGGGCCAGCATCTCCTCCGGCGGCGGGAGGTAGGCCACGGAGCGGGGCAGGTAGCGGTAGGCGGCGGGGTCCGACAGCAGCCCGCCGATCCAGGGCACCACCTTGCCGAAGTACACCCCGTGGCCCCAGCGCAGGATCGGGTTGGGCGGGGTCGCCACCTCCAGCAGCGCGATGCGGCCGCCGGGCCGCACGACGCGGGCCAGCTCGTCCCACAGCGGGTCCAGGTCCACCAGGTTGCGCAGGGCGAAGCCGCAGGTGACCCCGTCGACCGCCCCGTCGTGCACCGGCAGTCGCAGGGCATCGCCCTGGACCAGCGGGGCAGCGGTGCGGGCCGCGGCCAGCATCCCGAACGACAGGTCGACGCCCCGGGGCATCAGCCCGGACGCCTGCAGCTCCCGGCACAGGTCCCCGGTCCCGCACGCCAGGTCGAGCACGGTCGAGCCCGGGCGCAGCGTCAGCGACCGCACCGTGAGGCGCCGCCAGCGCACGTCCAGGCGGAACGTCATGATGCGGTTGACCAGGTCGTACCGGGGCGCGATGGCGTCGAACATGCTGCGCACCGCGGTGGCCTTCTCGTCCCCCTGGGGCAGCGAGTCGGGCATCGAGAAGCGGGCCATCCCTGGGCATCGTACGGGCGCCCGGCAGCGCTTCCGGAATCCGGACAGGCCGGGAAGGATGGCCGGGGTCGGGCCGCGAGCGCCTACGCTGCGGTCCGTGGCCAGGGCTCAATTCCGCTTCTTCGGCATCCCCATCCGCGTCGAGCCCTTCTTCTTCATCGTGGTGGCGCTGTTCGGGATCCGCATCGAACCGCTGTGGACCGTGTTCGCCTTCGTGGCCATGGCGTTCGTCTCCGTGCTCGTGCACGAGCTGGGTCACGCGCTGACCTACCGGCTGCTGGGGCAGCGGTCGGCCATCGTGCTCCACGGCTTCGGCGGGTTCACCGTGCCCGCGGGCGGCGGCCGCCAGGTGCTGTCCAAGCCCAAGTCGGTCTTGGTCAGCCTGTCGGGGGCACTCACCCAGATCCTGCTGCTCGGTGTGCCCGCCTATCTGGCCATCCACAGCAACTGGGGCGACCAGGAGCTCGTGCGCTGGATCAACAACGACCTCGGGTTCTTCAACTGGTGGCCGGTGCTGTACTGGCTGCAGTTCATCAGCATCTGGTGGGGGGTGTTCAACCTCCTGCCGATCCGCCCGCTGGACGGCGGCCACGTGGCCGAGACGCTGTTCGGCTTCCGGATGGCCTGCCAGCTCTCGATCGGCGCCGCCATCATCGCCGCCTTCATCACGTTCCGGGAGGGGCTGTTCGGGTTCATCGGGCTCATGTACTTCGGCCTGTTCGCCTTCCTGAACTTCCGCGACCTGCGGGAGGACCAGCAGACCGGCACGTTCGATGTCGATGCCCCCGACGCGGGCGGCCGCGGTGGGCGCGCGCCCCGGCGGCGCAGCCGGGCCAACCTGGCCGTGGTCGGCGGGCAGGAGGCCATCCCCGACCTGACGCCCCGCCTGTCGATGGCCGAGGCCGAGACCCGGGCGTGGAACGCCCTGCGCTCCGGCGACGGCGGCCGGGCCGCGTCGATCATGCGCCAGGTCGGCGACGGCGGGAACGTCTTCCTGCGGGCCAGCATCGCCCTGGTCACCGGGCCGGTGGAGATGTCCGACGACCTGTTCGAGGCGGCCTACCGGGCCGAGCCCGCCGGCCCGCCCAACCTGGTGCCGGCCACGCTGCTGGCCGACTCGGGCCGCGCCGTCCCGGTGGCGGCGAGGCTGTGCGCCGCGGGCCGCACGGGGGTGGAGGCGGCCAGTGGGCTCCAGACCCACCTGCACTACGCCGAGCGCTTCCGGGCCGCAGCCGAGGTGGGCGAGCAGGTCTTCGCGGCGGGGCCCCAGAGCCCGGCCCAGACCGCGTTCGAGGTGGCGTGCTCGTGGGCGCGTGCCGGCAGTCCCGACGAGGCACTGCGCTGGGTGGAGGCGGCGGTCGACGCCGGGTTCCGTGCCCCCGGCCTGCTGGACGGCGAGCCCGACCTGGCGCCGGTCCGGGCGCTCCCGGGCTGGCCCGCCGTCCGCTCCCGGCTCTCGGCCTAGAGGCTGCGCCTTTCTCGGCGCAGCCGTGGCCCGAGCGGCCCGGCGCCTTCAGGCGCCAAGAGCGGGAAGCACAGTCGGAGCTAGGCGTAGTAGCGGAAGACGTTCTCCGCCACGCAGGCAGGCTTGGGCGCGCCCTCGCACTCGAAGGTGAAGCGCATGACCACCTGGGCGCCGCCCTCGATGTCGGTCACGTCGGCCAGCTCGACGCCTACGCGCAGCTTCGAGCCCACCGGGACCGGGGACGGGAAGCGCACCTTGTTGCAGCCGTAGTTCACCGCCATCGAGATGCCCGACACGGCGACGACCTGCGGGACCAGCCGCGGCCCCATGGACAGGGTCAGGTAGCCGTGGGCGATGGGGCCGCCGAACGGGCTCTCCCGCTTGGCCCGCTCCACGTCGACGTGGATCCACTGGTGGTCGCCGGTGGCCTCGGCGAAGAGGTTCACCTGCTCCTGGGTCACCTCGACGTAGTCGCTGTAGCCCAGGTGCTGGCCCACGAGGTCGCGGAGCCCGTCGATTCCCTGCACGATGGTGGTCATGTCCCGGACTATGCCCCAGGCCGGAGGGGCGTTCCCAACCGACGTGTGCGCCGTCGTCCTGGCCGCGGGCGAGGGTGCCCGCCTGCGCCCGCTCACCCGCCTGCGCCCCAAGGTGCTCTGCCCGGTCGGCGAGGACGCCCTGGTGGACCTGGCCATCGCCCGCGCCTGCACGGCCGTCGGCCCCGACGGGGCGGTGGCGGTCAACGTGTGCCACGGCCGGGAGAAGGTGGAGGCCCACCTCGGCGACCGCGTGCACATCTCGGTCGAGGAGGGCGAGGCCCTCGGCACGGCCGGCGCCCTCGGGCTGCTGCGGCCGTGGATCGACGGCCGCGGCGTGCTGGTCCTCAACGGCGACACATGGGCCCCCGGGGACCTGTCGGCCGTCGTGGCGGGCTGGGACCGGGCCCGGGTGCGAGTGCTGGTGGCGGGCGAGGACCACCTGCGTCCCGAGAGCCGCATCGCGGGCTCGCTCATGCCGTGGTCCGAGGTGTCCAGGTTGGCGGCCGAGCCGACCGGGCTGTGGGAGGTGTCGTGGCGGGACCGGCTGGCCGAGGGCGCCGTGGAGGTGGTCCGCTGGGACGGCCCCTGGGTCGACTGCGGGACCCCGGCCCAGTATCTGTGGGCCAACCTTGCCGCGTCGGGCGGGGTCTCGGTCGTGGGCGAGGGGGCGAACGTGGAGGGCGAGCTGGACCACTGCGTGGTGTGGCCCGGCGCCCGGGTCCGGCCGGGCGAGAGCCTGGCCTACGCCATCCGGGCCGACGACTACGTGACGGTGCTGGTGCGCTGAGCCGGAGCCCGCAGCTCCACCCGGGCGGCCAGCTGGCCGCAGGCGGCGTCGATGTCGGTGCCGCGGTTGCGGCGGATGGTGGCGTTGACGCCCAGGTCCGACAGGCGCTGGCGGAAGAGGCGCACGCCGTCGGCCGTCGTGCCCCGGGTGCGGTAGCCGGGCGTGGGGTTGAGCGGGATCAGGTTCACGTGCGCGGGCAGCGGCAGGGTGCGGGCCAGCTCGGCCAGCTCCCGGGCGTCGGAGAGCCGGTCGTTGGTGCCGTCGATCAGCGCCCACTCGAACGACAGGCGCCGGCCCTTGGCCCGCAGGTAGTCGGCGCACGCGCTCATCAGCACGGAGAGCGGGTAGCGCTTGTTGATGGGGACCAGCTCGTTGCGCAGCTCGTCGTTGGCCGCGTGCAGCGACACGGCCAGGTTCACCGGCAGGTCCTCGGCCGCCAGCCGGCGGATCCCCGGCACCAGGCCGACGGTGGACAGCGTGAGATGGCGAGCGGACAGACCCAGGTCGTCGTGGATGCGCACGACGGCGGGCCACACCCGGTCGTAGTTGGCGAGGGGCTCGCCCATGCCCATGAACACCACGTTGCCCAGGCGCCGCCCGGACTCGCGGGCCCGGCGGGCGGCCCGCACCACCTGCTCGACGATCTCGCCGGTGCTGAGCTGGCGCTGGAACCCGGCCTGGCCGGTGGCGCAGAAGCCACAGCCCATGGCGCAGCCCGCCTGGGTGGACACGCACACGGTCGTGCGGTCCCGGTAGTGCATGAGCACGGTCTCGACCCGGGCGCCGCCGTCCAGCTCGAACAGCCACTTGACCGTGTCGCCGTTGGGCGTGGCCGACTCGGCCACCGGGTGCAGGGCCGCGGGCAGCTCGGTGTCGAGGCGGGCCCGCAGGGCCTTGGGCAGGGTCGTCAGCTCGCCCGGCTCGGCCAGTTGGCGGTGCAGACCGTCCCACACCTGGTCGACCCGGTAGCGCGGCTCGCCCGCCAGGAGGGCGGACAGCGCGTCGCGGTCGAGGTCGTAGCGGGAGGGCACGGGCGTCGAGCGTAGGGCGGTCCGGCCGCGATGGATACCGTCTCGGCGTGGACGGCGACAGCGACACACCCCGGACCCGGCGCCCTACGCACCATTCCGAGCACCATCACCGCGATGTCCAGGGCGGATCCGCTCGGGCCGCGGTGTTCGGCGTGAGCGACGGGCTCGTCAGCAACATGGGCCTCATCCTGGGCGTGGCCGGCGCCGACCCCGCTCCCGCGGTGGTGCGCCTGGCCGGCCTCGCCGGGCTCATCTCGGGCGCGATCTCCATGGGGGCGGGGGAGTACAACTCGATGCGGGTCCAGTCCGAGCTGCTCCAGCGGGAGCTGGCCGTGGAGGCGACCGAGCTGCGGCGCCGGCCCGACCTGGAGACCGCCGAGCTGGCGGGGATCTACGAGCAGCGGGGCCTGACGGCGGCCGACGCCCGCCGGGTGGCCGAGGCGATGATGAGCGACCCCGAGACCGCGCTGGAGACCCATGCCCGCGAGGAGCTGGGCATCGACCCCAACCAGCTGGGCTCGCCGCGGGACGCGGCGGTGTCGTCGTTCCTGGCCTTCTCGCTCGGCGCGTCGGTGCCGCTGGTGCCGTGGTTCGTGGCCGCGGGGACCGTCGCGATCGTCGCCTCGCTGGTCCTGGGCGTCATCGCGGCCGTGGTGGTGGGCGCCGTCGTGGCCCGGTCCACCGGCCGCCCGACCGGGCGGGCCATCCTGCGCCAGGTGCTGTTCACCGTCATCCCCGCGGCGGTCACGTTCGCCATCGGCCGGGCCCTCGGGGTCGGCTAGCTCTGCGTGCCGGGGTCGACGTCTGCTGCGTAGGCCCGGTCGACGTGGTCGAGGACGAAGCCGAGGTCCGCGTACAGCCGGGTGGCGGGCGTGTTGTCGGCGTCGACGTAGAGCATCCCGACGGTGAGGCCGCGCCGGGCCAGGTGGTCGAGCCCGGCCAGGACCAGCGCGCGGCCCAGGCCGCGGCCTCCGAAGTCGGGGTCGACCGCGATGACGTAGATCTCGCCCAGCGGCGGATCGTGGTCGACGTGGACCTTGGTCCAGCAGAAGCCGGCCAGGCGCCCGTCCTGCTCGTGGAGCAGGAAGCCCTCGGGGTCGAACCACGGCTCGGCCTCCCGGCCCCGCACGTCGTCCATGGTCCAGCCGCTCTGCTCGGCGTGCCAGGCGAAGGCTCGGTTGTTGACGTCCAGCCAGGCGGCCTCGTCCTGGCCGACCACGAACGGGCGGGTCTCCAGCTCCCAGGCCTCGCCGACGGGAAGCGGGCGGCGGACCTCCCACAGGTCCCGCTCGGGGCCGAGCCCGGCGGCCGCGGCCATGCGGTCATCGGCCTCATCCGGCCGGCTGATCCACAGGTGCGCCCGGCCGCCGCCACCCTCCCGCACGCGCCCGACCGCCGCGGTGAGGACCTCGACGGCGTCCTCCCGTCCCTCCGCGTTGCGCTCGTAGGTCAGCTCGAAGTCCCAGCGCCGCCCGCCCTGGACCACCCGGACCCGGGCCCGGGGGCGCTCGATGTCGAAGGGACTCACGGGGCGCAGGATACGGAGCAGAGCGGCGCCAGCCCCGCGGCCGGGGCCCCGAGGGCGCCGACGGTCGCGGTGGTGCGGTCCCATGCCTCCTGGGCCCGGGCCCGGTCGGCGGGCGCCACTGCGGGGTCGGACCGGGCCACCCCCGCGTCCGCCAGGCGGATCGGCGGCCCCGGCGTGCGGACCAGCAGGGCCGCGTACTCCGCGGCGGTGGCGTGCCAGCCGCCGCCCGCCGCCTCGCTGAACGTGAACCGCACCAGCAGGCCCTCCTCGTTGGCGGGCAGCACCGTCGAGTGGTCGGCCACGAAGTTGCCCATGCCGTAGACGAGCCACTCGCCGCCGACGGCCTCCACCGGCTGGACCACGTGGGCGTGGTGGCCCAGCACCAGGTCGATGTCGGGTGAGGCCAGCAGGCGGGGACCGAGGTCGCGCTGCTCCGCGGTGGGCTCGGACTCGTACTCCTGGCCCCAGTGCAGCGCCACCACCACGACGTCCGCGCCCACCGCCCGAGCCCGGGCCGCGTCGGCCAGGATCCGGCCCTCGTCGATGCGGTTGGCGCGCCACAGGTCGCCCCCGGGGGCGGGGATGCCGTTGAACCCGAACGTGTAGGACAGGAACGCCACGTCGGCCGCCGTCGGCGTGGGGATGAGCGTGATCGCCTCCGCCTCCGCGGGGCCGCGGGCCGAGCCGGCATGGCGGATGCCCGCCGCGTCGAGGGCGGCCAGAGTCCGGTCGATGCCGGCGGCCCCCTGGTCGAAGGTGTGGTTGGACGCGGTCGAGCAGGCGTCGAACCCGGTGTCGGCCAGCGCCGGCGCGATCTCGGGCGGCACCGAGAACTCCGGGTAGCCCCGGTAGGGCCCGCCCGCGGGAGCCAGCGGCGTCTCCAGGTGGCAGATGGCCACGTCGGCGTCGCGGACGATGGGCGCGACGCCCGCCAGCAGCGGCCGGAAGTCGAGGCCTCCGGTCCCCGCCGCGGCTCCGTCCGCCTCCGCCTGCGCCCACAGCGGCGGGTGCAGCAACACGTCCCCGCCCGCCACCAGGGTGAACGACCGCGGCGCGGCCTGCTCGGGCGGTGGCGCCGGGGAGGAGGTGCGGCCGTCGACGCCGCCCCTGGCGAGCGTGGACCGGGCCCCGGCGATCGTGGTGCGGACCGCGGCCGGGGAGTCCGCCGGTACCAGGACCAGGGCCATCACGGCCAGGATCCCCGCGAGGAGGCGCGGCGGGTGCTCCGGGGCCATCGCCGCAGTATGTCGCCGGAACGGGTGTGGTGTGCCGGTAGTGTCCGGCCGATGGCCACCGGTCGTCCCCGCAGCCCCCGAGGGCGTGCGCGCGTCGTCGCCGACCGCTTGGCGGTCGAGTACCCGGGGAGCGCCGCCGAGCTGTGCGCGCTCCATCACAGCAATCCCTACGAGCTGCTGACCGCCACGATCCTGTCGGCCCAGACGACCGACGAGCGCGTGAACATGGTGACGCCCGCCCTCTTCGCCAAGTACCCGCGGCCCGAGGACCTGGCGGGCGCCGATCCCGCCGAGGTCGAGGAGCTGATCCGCACCACCGGGTTCTTCCGTAACAAGACCAAGAGCATCATGGGCATGGCGGCAGGGGTGACCGAGCGCTTCGGGGGCGAGGTGCCGCACCGGATGTCGGACCTCGTGACGCTGCCCGGGGTGGGGCGCAAGACCGCCAACGTGGTCCGCAGCGTGGCCATGGACGAGCCGGGCCTGCCGGTGGACACCCACGTGCAGCGGCTGTCCAAGCGGCTGGGCCTGACCACCCAGACCGACCCGGTGAAGATCGAGATGGACCTCAACCCGCTGGTCCGGGCGGGCGAGCGGGGCACGCTCAGCCTGCGGCTGATCCTGCACGGTCGGGCCGTGTGCAAGGCCCGCAAGCCTGCCTGCGACCGCTGTGTGCTCGCCGACGTCTGCCCGTCCGCCTTCAAGGTGTGACCTCTGACATGGGCATTCAGGTCATTGTGAAGGAACTGCAACGAACTTCTTGCCCAGCCGCGCACCCTCGCCTACGCCGTAAGCGATAACGTTGGTGAAGACCAGGTTCCCGCCACCTGGTTCCATGCGACGCCGGGATCCGCCGCCTGGCGTCGCCGCGACGGCGCCCTACGGGGCGCCGTCGTCGTATTCAGGGACGAGTTAGCGTAATGACCGCTCGACCCGGTCCAGCTTGCGGGCCGCGGTGAGCAGCGAGCGCTCGACCTCGTAGAGCCCGTCGGCCACGTCCGCCCGGGGGGTCCCGGCGTAGCGGTCGGCCACGGCGGTGATCCGCCGGGTCATCTCGTCGAGGGTGGTCGCCAGGGCCGACAGCTCGGCGCGTTCGCTCTCCATGGGGGACCGTTCTACCCGCGGTATCGGCTGGGGCCGTTCCGCCGGCCGCCGGTAGCGTTGCGGGTCGTGCTCCGCCGACTCGACCTCCGCGGGACCGGCACCGGCGATCTGCGCCGCCGGCTGCCCCGGCCCAAGGCCCAGACGGAACCGCCCGTGGACGAGGTCCGGGCGGTGCTGGCCGCGGTGCGCGAGCGGGGCGACGACGCCCTGCGGGAGCTGACGCAGCGCTTCGACGGCGTCCGCATCGACGACATCCGGGTGCCGCCGGCCGAGGTGGCGGCGGCGCTCGCTGCCGTCCCCGCCGAGCTGCGGGAGGCGCTGGAGGTGGCGCAGGCCAACATCGCCGCCTACCACGAGGCCCAGTGCGGCGACGAAGTGGTCCACCACAACGGCGCCATCGAGATCCGCGAGCTGGTCCGCCCCGTGGACCGGGTGGGCTGCTATGTACCCAGCGCCGCCGCCCCGCTGGTGTCGACCGTGCTCATGACCGTGGTCCCGGCCAAGGTCGCGGGCGTGCCCGAGGTCGTGCTGGTCACCTCACCGGGCCCCGACGGTCAGGTGGCGCCCGGGATCCTGGCCGCGGCCGCGCTGGCCGGGGCGGACGAGGTGTACCGGGTCGGCGGCCCCGCCGCCATCGCGGCACTGGCCTACGGCACCGCCTCCATCCGCCCCGTGGACGTGATCGTGGGCCCCGGCAGCGCCCGGGTGGCCCAGGCCAAACGCGAGGTGGCGGGCTCGGGGCTGGTGGGCGTCCCCTCGGCCTTCGCCGGCCCCTCCGAGGTGGTCGTCGTGGCCGACGCCACCACGCCCGTGGACCACGCCGCCATCGACGTGATCCTCCAGGCCGAGCACGGCCCCGACGGCCTGGCCTGGCTGATCACCTGGGACGAGGCCGTGGCCGACGCCGTCACCGAGGCGGTCGCCCGGCTGGTGCCCGCGTCGCCCCGGCGCCGCCACCTGGAGGCCACGCTGGCGGAGGGCGGCTACGCGGTGGTCTGCGACGACGCGGCGCAGGCCCTGGCCGTGGCCAACGCCATCGCCCCCGAGCACCTGGAGCTGCTGGTGGAGGACGCCGCCGACCTGTTGCCACTCGTGCGCCACGCGGGCGCGGTGTTCTGCGGGCCGCTGGCACCGGCATCGATCGGCGACTACGTGGCCGGGCCCAACCACGTGCTGCCCACCTACGGCTCGGCCCGGTTCGCGGGCGCGCTGCGGGTCGACGACTTCCGCAAGCACGTCCACGTCGTGACCGTCGACGACAAGGGCCTGGCCGAGGTGGCCCCCCATGTCGTGGCGCTGGCGACCTACGAGGGCCTGCCCGCCCACGCCGAGTCGGTCCGGCTGCG
>JBKPRS010000079.1:0-7619 GCA_046734695.1 Actinomycetota bacterium
GGTCCCGGGCGAGAGCCTGCGCACCCGCAAGGCGGCGGAACCGTGCAAGGACACCGAGATCGTGATCCGCCTGGAGGACGAGGCCAGCGGCACCCGCATCACGATCATCCAGACCGGCTTCGGCGCCGGCTTCGACCAGGCCCGCCCCTGGCTGACCGCCGGCTGGTGGCCCATCGTGGCCGACGTGGCCCTCTACCTGGAGCGGGGCGTGGCCATGGGCCGTCACCTGGTCCCGTGGGGCAGCGTCGGCTGCGACGTGGTGGAGACACCGGCCGGATTGGTGGTGGCGAACGTCGTCCCCGGCGGCTTCGCCGACCAGGCCGGCATGACGGCCGACGACCTGATCGTGCGCCTGGCCGGGGCCCCGGTGGTCGACGTCCACGAGCTCTCGGTGCTGACCCGGGGCCCGCTGCGGCGCGCCGGCACCGAGACCAAGGTCCACTACCTGCGGGGCAACGAGCTGCTGTCGGGGCGTGGCACAGTCTGAGGGATGGCCGACCAGGACGACGTGCGCCGGATCGCCCTGGCCCTGCCGGAGGTGACGGAGGCGACCGACCACCCACTCGCCTTCTCGGTGCGGGCCGGGAAGAAGGACAAGGGCTTCGTCTGGGCGTGGGCCGAGCGGGTCACGCCCGGCAAGCCCCGGGTCCACAACCTCGACGTGCTGGCGGTCCGGGTGCCGAACGTGGGCGAGAAGGAGCTGCTGCTCGCCTCCGACCCCGACGGCACCAAGTTCTTCACCGAGCCCCACTACAACGGCTTCCCCGCCGTGCTGGTCCGCCTGGGTGCGGTGGACGTGGACGAGCTGGTCGAGCTGGTCGTCGACGCGTGGCGCTGCCAGGCCCCGAAGAAGCTGGTGAAGGAGTACGACGCCGCGGCGGGCTAGTACTCCGGCTCCTCCCACCACGGCGTGAAGCCGGGCAGGTCGTCGGGCACCCGGCTGGGGAACTGCGGTGGGCGCTTCTCCAGGAACGACGTCACGCCCTCGCGCACGTCGGCCCCCCGGCCGAGCGTCTCGATGGCAGCCGAATCGATCCGGTGAGCGGCCATCGGGTGGGGCTCGCCCAGCATGTGCCACAGCATCTGGCGGGTGAGGGTCACCGACACGGGCGAGGTCGATGCCGCTATCTCGCCGGCCAGGGCGTAGGCCGCGTCGAGCAGCTCGCCGTCGGGGTGCACCGAGCGGACCAGCCCGGCGGCCAGCGCCTCGTCCGCCCCGAACACCCGCCCGGTGAAGCACCACTCGGCCGCCCGGCTGATGCCGACGACCCGGGGCAGGAACCACGACGACGCCGCCTCTGGCACCAGGCCCCGCCGGGCGAACACGAACCCGAAGCGGGCCGACTCGGACGCCAGGCGGATGTCCATGGGCAGCGTCATGGTCACACCGACACCCACCGCCGGCCCGTTGATCGCGGCGATGACGGGCTTGGTGCACCGGAAGATGCGCAGCGTGACCATCCCGCCGCCGTCACGCCGCGCCCGGGCCGCCCCGCCGGCGTTGCCCTCGGCGCGGCCGGCAGCGCCGCCGCCGTTGCGGGCCGAGGCGTCGAAGGATTCGCCTCCGGCGCTCAGGTCGGCGCCGGCGCAGAAGGCGCGGCCGCGGCCGGTGACGACGACGCAGCGCACGGACCGGTCCTCGTCCGCCTGGTCGAAGGCGGCGATGAGGTCCGCCTGCATCTCGGTCGTGAACGCGTTGAGCCGGTCGGGCCGGTCCAGCGTGATGGTGAGGATCCCCTCGTGGACCTCGGTCGCGACGGTCTCCACGCTCAGCCCGGCACCTCGTAGGTGGGCACGATCACGGCCCGGGCCAGTGTGTGGCCGCCGAGGTTGAAGCCGACGAAGGCGGGCGTCGCGCCGTCCGGGGGACCCAGCTGGTCGGTGTCGAGAGCGTGCACCGCGGTGACGTAGCGATGCGGACCGTGACCCGGAGGCGGGAACGCCCCGACGAACCCGAGACCGCCGACGTCGTTGCGGCCGTGCTTGGTCCCCTCGGGCCGGCCGGCCTGGTCGCCCGATCCGGCCCCCCGCGGCAGCTCGGTGACCCCGGCCGGGATGTCGAACAACACCCAGTGCCAGAACCCGCTGCCCGTGGGCGCATCGGGGTCGTAGATCGTGACGGCGAAGCCGCGGGTCTCGGGCGGGAAGCCCTCCCAGCGCAGCTGCGGCGACAGGTTCTGCCCCTTCCCCCCGAAGCTGGCGTCGGCGGCGTGGGTGTCGTCCATCGGTTGGCCGTCGGCCACGTCGTCGCTCGTCACCGTGAACGACGGCACCTCGGGCAGGAAGTCGTACGGCAGCGGCGGCCGTGCGCGTTCGGTCATCGTCTCCCCCTCAGGATCCGGACGTTCCCTGGTCTAGCACCGAGCCCGGCGAGATGGTCAGTGGCCACAGAGCGTCTCCGCGGGGCGACATCTCGCGGGGGATGACAACGGGCGGGCTGGCGTTACGCCAGCGTTTGGTCACCGTTCACCTCGGCGTCACCTGATGCCTCCCTGGCCGTTCCATACCGTCTCTACGGTCGCGTCAACGCAAGACGCGTTAGAGGCGCGATCGGCCCAAGGGAGGGCAATCCGTGCAGTTGACCATGAAGCGACGCGTGGCGTGGCTATCGATCATCCTGGCCTTCGGCCTGGTCGCAGCAGCCTGCGGCGATGACGACGACACGGCGTCAGACAGCGGGTCGGACACGACGGCCGCCAGCGGCAGCGGGTCGGACATCGACTTCTCGGTGTCGGGCGAGATCACGGGCTCGGGCTCGAGCTTCCAGGACGCTTACCAGCAGGCGGCCATCGAGGCGTTCCTCGAGCAGGCCAGCGACGCCAACATCACCTACAACGCGGTCGGCTCCGGCACCGGCAAGCAGGAGTTCGGCCAGGACCTCACCGACTACGCGGGCACCGACAGCCTGGTCGGCCCGGACAACGGCATCGCGGACGGGTCGTTCCTCTACGTCCCGATCACCGCAGCGCCGATCACGGTGTCGTACAACCTCTCGGGCGTGGATGAGCTGCAGCTCAGCCCCGAGACGCTGGCCAACATCTTCGATCGGGACATCAAGAAGTGGAACGACGACGCGATCAAGGCTGACAACCCCGATGCCGACCTGCCGGATGCCGACATCACGGTCGTGCACCGCTCCGACGGCTCGGGCACCACGAACCGGTTCACCGAGTTCCTCACCAACGCGGCGCCCGACGACTGGACCCTCGGCAAGGGCGACACCGTGGCGTGGGCCGCCGACACCCAGGCCGGTGAGAAGAACACCGGCGTGGCCCAGCTGATCACGAGCACCGACGGGTCGATCGGGTATGTCGATCTGAGTGACGCCGACGCGTCGAGCCTCGCCTACGCATCGATCAAGAACTCGTCGGGTGAGTTCGTGCAGCCGACCGTCGACGGTGCGGCCGCCGCTCTCGCGGGCACCGAGGTGCCGGACGACCTCGCCATCGACCCGATCAACGCCGACGGCGCGGACGCCTACCCGATCGTGGCGCCGACGTTCATCCTCGTGCGGACCTCGTACAGCGACGCCGCGAAGGCTGCTCTGGTCAAGTCGTACGCGCAGTACCTCCTGACCGATGGCCAGGCCATGCTCGAGGACCTGGGCTTCGCGCCCCTGCCCGACGCCATCTCCGGGCCCGCGCTCGACCAGCTCGATCAGGTCGGTTAGGGCAGCCGGTTGAACCACCGGCTCCGAACGAGCGCCTGTGTGGGCGGGACCAATGGTCCCGCCCACCGGGCGCGTTGAGCGGGAGGACACGACGCTCTTGCAAGCCACGGACACAGGAGAGGGGCTCAAGCTCGACTCCACCGGACGCGGCGTGGTGGCCGATCGCTTGTACCAGGCCGTGTGCATCTCAGCGGGCACGGCGGTCCTGGTCATCCTCGGACTCATCCTGATCTACACGACGAAGCAGGCCCTGCCGGCGTTCCGCCGGGAGGGCCTCGGCTTCGTGTTCCGGGACAACTGGGTCCCCAACGACCCCGACGGCCCGGACGGGCCGCAGACGGCGCACTTCGGGGCGTGGGCGTTCGTGTACGGCACGCTCATCGTCTCCGCCATCGCCCTGTTGTTCGCGATCCCGATCGCGATCGGCATCGCGCTCTTCATCACCGAGCAGGCGCCGCGGCGGCTGCGGCAGCCGGTGGTCGCGGTGATCGACCTGCTCGCCGCGGTGCCCTCGGTGGTCTATGGCCTCTGGGGCATCCTGGTCGTCGCGCCCAACATCGAAGGCTTCTACGGGACGCTCCACGACCTCGTGGACGGCGTGCCGGTGTTCGGCAGGCTGCTGGGCGTGCCGGTGAGCAGCGGGCGCAGCTTCATGACGGCCGGCCTGATCGTGGCGATCATGATCACGCCGATCATCACCTCGATCACGCGCGAGGTGTTCTGGACCGTGCCGACGGACGACAAGAACGGCGCGCTCGCGCTCGGGGCGACGCGCTGGGAGATGATCAAGGGCGTCGTATTCCCCCACTCGTTCGGCGGCGTGGTCGGGGCGGTCATGCTCGGGCTGGGCCGGGCCATGGGCGAGACGATCGCCGTCGCCCTCACGATCGGGGCGGCGACCCAGATCACACCGAACCTCTTCCAGTCCGGCAACGCCATGCCGGCGGTCATCGTCCAGCAGTTCGGCGAGTCGTCCGGTGACTTCCAGGCGGCCCTGATCGGGCTGGGCGTGGTCCTGTTCGCCATCACCGTCGTCGTGAACGTGCTCGCCCGCATGGTGGTGAACCGAGCCGAGCACCGACTGAAGGGAGCCGTGGCATGACCGCCACGCTGACGGCCGAGCCGGACGCCATCCATCCCGACTACGACATCCGCACGTCGACGATGAGCCTGGGCCGCCGGCTCCGCAACGGGCTGGCCTCGGTGTTCATGGTCGGCGCGTTCATCGTCGCGACGATCCCGCTGGCGATGGTGGCGTGGACCGTCCTCAGCAAGGGCCTCAGCGTGGTCGGCCCGAAGTTCCTCACCGAGGACATCCCCCGCCAGTACCGGTCCCTGGGGCCGGGCATGGGCCCCGCGATCGTCGGCACCATCGTGATGACCGCCGTCGCCTCGCTGCTGGCCATCCCGCTGGGCGTGCTCGGAGCCATCTACCTGAGCGAGTACGGGCGCCAGAAGCCGTTCGCCAGGCTGGTCCGGACCATGGCCGACGTGATGACCGGTGTGCCGTCGATCGTGATGGGCCTGTTCATCTTCGTCGCCTTCGTGCTGCCCTACGGCCAGAAGTCGGGGCTGGCCGGGGGGTTGGCGCTCGCATGCCTCATGTTGCCGATCGTCATCCGCAGCTCCGAAGAGATGCTGCGGCTCGTCCCTGAAGACCTGCGGGCGGCCAGCACGGCCCTCGGCGCCCGCCGGTGGAAGACCACGGTCTCGGTCGTCCTGCCGGCCGCCCTCACGGGCATCACCAGCGGCGCCATGCTGGCGATCGCCCGGGCCGCCGGCGAGACCGCCCCGCTGATCGCGACCGCCGGCGTGGTGTACTCGGCGAACTGGAGCATCTCCGGGCAGAACACCGCGCTGTCGGCCCAGATCTTCCGCAACGCCAGCCAGCCATTCCCGGGCGCGCAGCAGCGGGCCTGGGGCGCGGCGCTCACCCTCATCGTCATCGTGTTCCTCTTCACGGTCGCGGCGCGCGTCATCGCGAACCGCTTCTCATCCAGGACCATCTGATCCACCATGTCTGATCCCTGTTCACGCACCCGCGACGAGAGGAGGAGGTCCGCGTGACCCAGCCAACGAGCCCGCCTGCGACCGTCCCGACCACTGTCCCGCCCCGGCCCCAGACCACCGCGGCGGGCTCCGGCGCATCCCATGATCGTGAGCAGCCCCCGGTCGTGTTCGAGGTCAAGGACCTGAGCGTCTACTACGGCTCGTTCCGGGCCGTGCGCGAGGTGGACCTCGACGTCCGCCAGTTCGAGATCACGGCCTTCATCGGCCCGTCGGGCTGCGGCAAGTCGACGGTGCTGCGGTGCTTCAACCGCATGAACGACCTCATCCCCGGCGCCCGGGCCGAGGGCACGCTCAACTACCACGGGGTGCCGCTGTACGGGTCCGACGTCGACCCCGTCGAGGTCCGGCGGCGGATCGGCATGGTGTTCCAGAAGCCGAACCCGTTCCCCAAGTCGATCTACGACAACGTCGCCTACGGGCCGCGGCTCACCGGCACGCGCAAGCGGGCCGCGCTCGACGCGATCGTCGAGGAGTCGCTCACCAAGGCGGCGTTGTGGGACGAGGTCAAGGACCGGCTTAAGGAGTCGGCCCTGGGCATGTCCGGCGGCCAGCAGCAGCGGCTGTGCATCGCCCGGGCCATCGCCACCCGGCCCGAGGTCGTACTGATGGACGAGCCGTGCTCAGCGCTCGACCCGATCGCGACCGCCCGCATCGAGGACCTGATGCAGGAGATCAAGAACGAGTTCACGATCGTGATCGTGACCCACAACATGCAGCAGGCGGCCCGCGTGTCGGACGCGACGGCGTTCTACTCGACCGAGCTCAACCCCGAGTCCGACCGGCGGACCGGCCTGCTCGTCGAGTTCGACCGCACCGAGACCATCTTCTCGAACCCGTCCGACGAGCGGACCGAGAACTACATCACCGGCCGCTTCGGATGACAGGCCCCCCGGCCCTGCTGTTCTCGTGAGGCGGTGCTGCGCTAGTAACAAGCTGTGAGCACCGACCCCGAACCCGCCCCGCTGCGCTCGGTCTTCCGGGACGTGCTCGACCAGCTCCGCCTGCAGATCGAGGTCATGGGCATCAGGGTCGACCAGAACCTCGAGCGGATGCGCCAGGTGCTGCGCGACGGCGAGGTCGACCTGGTGGACGCGGCCCTGTCGGCCGACGACGAGATCGACGAGATGCACATCTCGCTGCTCGAGCAGTGCTACGCGCTGCTCAACCGCGAGGCGCCCATGGCATCCGACCTGCGGTTCATCGTGTCCGCGGTGCGCATCCTCGGTGAGCTGGAGCGCATCGGCGACCTGGCGTTGCGGAGCGTCAAGCTGGCGCCCCGGGTCGGCCGCCTGCAGGCCACAGGCCCGGCCTGGGACATCGTGCTCACGCTCGTCGACGTGGCCGTCGAGCAGTACCGTCTCGCGCTGCGGGCATGGTCGGCGCAGGACCTCATGCTGGCGACCGAGCTGGCCACCAACCGCCCGTCGTTCGGCGCGTACCACGAGCGCCTGATCGTCGAGCTGCAGCGCTTCTCGGGACAGGACGCGGTCGCCGTCGGCATGGACATCTACATGGCCGGCCACTCGGCCGACCGCATCGCCGACCACGCCGCCATCATCGGTGCCCGGCTCCGCTACCTCATCACCGGCGAGCCGGCGCACCTGGCCGCCGAGGTGCGCTAGTCATGTCCTGAGAGAGCCGCGGCGTCGCCACGCTCGAGGGCTTCGAGCAGGTGCATGGAGATGTCACCCACCTTGACCTCGTCCTCTTCCTTGCCCGCAGCCTTGGTGCCGTCGTCGATCATGATGAAGCAGTAGGGGCAGGCGACGGCGATGCGGCTGGCGCCGGTGGCGATGAGCTCCTGGCTGCGCTCGTCGTTGACCTTCTTGCCGATGGTCTCCTCCATCCACATGCGAGCGCCGCCGGCGCCGCAGCACAT
>JBKPRS010000080.1:0-4620 GCA_046734695.1 Actinomycetota bacterium
CGGCACGCTGGCGCTGGTCCTGCTGGCCTCGCCCGTGCTCGGCATGCGGCTCGGCATGACCGACAACGGCGCCAGCCCCACCTCGATGACCACCCGGCGCTCCTACGACCTGCTGGCCGAGGGCTTCGGGCCCGGTTTCAACGGTCCGTTGCTGCTGTCGGTCCGCCTCGACGGCACGCCGGTCGACGACCTCGCGCCGCTGGAGGCCGCGGTAGCCGCCGACCCCGGGGTCCAGGCGGTCGCCCCGGCGCAGGCGAACGCGGACGGCACCGCGGCCGTGCTGCGGGTCATCCCCACCACCTCGCCGCAGGACGGCGACACCACGGACCTCGTGCACCGGCTGCGGGACGACGTCATCCCCCGGGCGCTGGCCGGCGTGCCCGGTGCCGAGGTCCTCGTGGGCGGCCAGACGGCCATGTACATCGACCTCTCCGACCATCTGGCCAGCCGGCTGCCGTGGTTCGTGGGCGCGGTGATCCTGCTGTCCGTCCTGCTGCTGATGATGGTGTTCCGGTCCCTCGCCGTGCCGCTGAAGGCCGCGGCCATGAACCTGCTCTCCATCGGCGCCGCCTACGGGATCATCGTCGCCGTCTTCCAGTGGGGCTGGGCCAACGGCCTGATCGGCGTGCAGGAGACCGTGCCGATCGTGTCGTTCATGCCGATGATGCTCTTCGCCATCCTGTTCGGGCTGTCGATGGACTACGAGGTGTTCCTGCTGACCCGGGTGCGCGAGGAGTACCTCGCCCGGGGCGACAACGACGCCGCCGTGATCGAGGGGATCTCCGCCACCGCCCGGGTCATCACCTCGGCCGCCCTCATCATGATCAGCGTGTTCGCCGCCTTCGTCCTGGGTGAGGACCCGGTCATCAAGATGTTCGGCGTCGGCCTGGCCGCCGCGGTCCTCATCGACGCCACCGTCGTGCGCATCGTCCTGGTGCCGGCCACCATGAAGCTGCTCGGCGACTGGAACTGGTGGCTCCCCGGCTGGCTGGACCGGCTGCTGCCGAACCTCGACGTCGAGGGCGGCACGTCCCTGCCCGAGCCCGAGTACGAGCCCGGCCGCGGTCCGGCGCTGCCCCCCGCGGTGGAGCCGGTCGCCGCCTGACAGCTACGACCCGACCCGCCGATAGGCTCCGGGCGCGATGACCGCCGTGCTCCGGGTGTTGGCCTTCCTCGGCGGGTCGGTGGTCGTGCTCGGCACGATCGCCTCTGCGCTCAAGACGGTGGTCGTACCCCGGGCGGAGCCGGTGCTGCTGGCCCGGTGGGTGTTCGTCAGCGTGCGCAAGCCGTTCGACTTCCGGGTGCGGCGGGCCAAGACGTGGGAGGACGCGGACCGGATCATGGCCCGGTTCGCGCCTTTCTCGCTCATGACCCTGCCGCTGGTGTGGGTGGCGCTGGTGATCGTGGGCTTCATGCCCATCTACTGGGCGCTCGGCGTGCAGTGGCCGGGCGACAGCTTCGAGCAGTCCGGATCCTCGCTGCTCACGCTCGGCTTCGCCGTCGACCACCACACGCGCATCGTCGTCGCCATGTTCGTGGAGGCCACCATCGGCCTCGGGCTGGTGGCGCTGCTCATCAGCTTCCTGCCGACCATGTACCAGCTGTTCTCCCGGCGCGAGACGCTGGTGTCCCAGCTCGACGTGCGGGCGGGCACTCCGCCTACCCCGGTGGCCATGTTCCGGCGGGCCAAGATCATCGGCTGGATCGACTACCTCGACGGCTTCTGGCTGGACTGGGAGCGGTGGTTCACCGAGGTCGAGGAGTCGCACACCTCGTACCTGGCGCTGTCGTTCTTCCGCAGTCCCCACCACCAGCGCTCGTGGGTCACGGCCGCGGGAGCCGTGCTCGACAGCGCCGCTCTGCGCGTCGCGACCATGGACCTGCCCCGTTCGTGGCAAGCCCAACTGTGCCTCCGCTCCGGATACCTGGCACTGCGGCGCATCGCCGGGGCCTACGGCATCCGCTACGACCCCGACCCGTCGCCGACCGATCCCATCTCCATCACCCGGGAGGAATTCGACGATGTGTGCAACCAATTGGCCGAGTTGCACGTACCGATGAGGGATGACCGGGATCAGGCGTGGCGCGACTTCGCCGGCTGGCGGGTCAACTACGACACCGCGCTGCTGGCCCTCTGCGGTCTGCTCATGGCGCCCTACTCACCCTGGTCCTCCGACCGGGGCATCAACTACCGGGTGCGGCTGCTGCCCAGGGCCAACACGGCTCGTCGCCTGTCACGGACGTCCCGTAGCGCGCCCTAGGGTGCCGTGATGCTCAGGCGGAGGGTGGCGATCGTGGTCGCGCCTGTCCTCGCGCTGGGGAGCCTCGGGCTCCTGGCCCAGGCCGGCGGAACGCCCCCGGTGCGGGTCGACCTGCGCTCGGGCGGGGCCTGGGTGGCCTCCACCGTCGGGCTCATGACGCTCATCGACGGGAGCAGCGCCCAGGTCGTGGCCCGGGTGGACGTGGGTGAGGGCTCCCCCGACCTGACCGCGGTCCAGTCCGGCGCGACCGGCTACGCGGTGGACGGTGGGCGCGGCACGGTGGTGCGCGTCGATCCCCGCACCTTCGCGGCCGGACCGCCCACCGCGGTGGTGGCCGACGCATCCGGGAGGGTGGTGGCCCGGGCCGGCGACCGGTCGGTGTACGTGGTCGACGAAGGGCGGGGCCGGGTGGCGGTGGCGGACGCCGGCGACCTGACGGTGCGCCGGGGCGACGAGGTCTCCCTGGCCGACGGCGTGCGGTCGAGCGTCGTGGACCGGGACGGGCGCCTGTGGCTGCTGGGCGAGACCTCGGGCGACCTGGTGTGGTTCGACGGGCCCGAGCGTCACACCCGCCCCCGGGTGGTGGACGACCCGGCCGGCGCCGAGCTGGTCGTGGCCGGCGGTGTTCCGGTGATCGTGGATCGGGCCGGCCGCAGCGTGCGGCGCATCGGTCGCGACGGCGGCGACACCGCCCGCGCCTGCATCGACATGCGGGGCGACGACGACTCGATCCGGTTCGGGGCCGCGGCCGGCGGCGACCGCGTCTACGCCGTGTCCGGCGACCAGGGCGTGCTGCGGGTCAGTGACCTCGCCACCGGCGGGTGCGCCAGCGTGGCGGTGACCGTGGCCGGCGCCGGCTCCGAGCTGGGCGCGCCGGTCGAGGTCGGGGGCCGCGTCTTCGTCCCCGACTTCACGACCGGCAAGGTGGCGGTGGTCGACGTGGACCGCGACCGCATGGTGGTCACCGACCAGCCGGTGGCGGACGGGCGCTTCGAGCTCTTCGTGCAGGACGGGTTCGTCTTCTTCAACGACCCCGACAGCGAGCGGGCCGGCGTCATCCACGTGGACGGCAGCGTGAGCCGGGTCGTGAAGTACGACCCCGCCGACCCGGATGCGGGCGTGGACAACGACGCCGGCACCCTCGCCGCCGTGGAGCCGGCCCCCGAGCCGCCCGCCGATCCCGCGACCTCGCCCGACGCGCCCGACGACACCTCCAGCGACGCCACGCCCACCACCGCACCGGGCGCACCGGACCCCACCGGCGCGCCGGTCCGGCCCGACCCCGTCCCGGGCCCGGCGCCGGACGACACCCGGCCGGCCCGGCCCGGCGAGGTTCCGCCCCCGGGCACCGGCAGCACGACCACCACGACCTCGGGCGGCACCGCGTCCACGCCCTCGTCCTCCGGCTCCACGACGTCCTCGACGACGCCGTCCTCCACCCCTACGTCGTCGACGACCACGGAGGACACCACGCCGACCACCTCGTGCCCGGGACCCGACAACGACCGCGACGGGATCCCCGACTCGTGCGACTTCGACGACGACGGCGACACGGTGACCGACGACCTCGACGTCTGTCCCGGCTTCGACGACCGCCTCGACCAGGATGCCGACGGTCTGCCGGACGGCTGCGACAGCACCGACGGCTCGCCCCCGGTCGTGACCATCGTGGACGTGACCACCGTGTTCGTGAACAACCGGCCGAGGCGCCAGGCCACGGTGCACGCGGAGGATCCCCAGACCGGCGTGGCCCACATCGAGGTGGCGTTCAGCTACGAGCGGCGCCTCAACTGCGACGGACCGCTGGAGACGGTCAGCGTGGGCCCCATCGTCGATTCGGCCGACGCGGTCGAGGACTTCGTCGCGACGTTCAGCATCCCGACGTGCCCGAACGGGGAGAGCCTGATCCTGGAGGAGTCGATCGAGGCCACGGCCAGCAACCCGGAGGGCGTGACGAGCGCCCCCGTGTCAGGCTGACGGCATGCCCGCGAACCTGAGCGCCCTCAGCACGGCCGTCGACGGCGTGCTCGGCCTGGTCGCCGAGCGGGCCGACGGCGAGGAGCGGGACGGCCGCCTGGCCGAGGACGTCGTGGCCGCGCTGCGCGCCACCGGCCTCCACCGGCTCGCCATCCCCGCGGCCCTGGGCGGCCTGGAGGCGCCGGTCCTCGACGTGGTCGACCTCATCGAGCGGATCGCCGCGGTCGACGGCAGCACGGCGTGGTGCACCGTCATCGCCTCCGGCAGCAACCTGTTCGCCGGCTACATCGACGAGGCCGCGGCCCGCACCGTCTTCGCCGACCCCGACCAGGGCAATGCCACCATGTTCGCCCCCAACGGGCGCCTGACCGGTGGCCCGGAC
>JBKPRS010000081.1:0-13369 GCA_046734695.1 Actinomycetota bacterium
CGTCGAGAACGAGCTGTTCCGGGTGCACAACCCGCTCGACATCACCGACATCACGCCCACGCCGGTGCTGCTCGCCGCCCTCGGGCCGGTCATGCTGCGCCTCGCCGGCGAGCGCAGCGACGGGACGATCCTGTGGCTGGCCGACGAGCGTGCCATCGCCGGCCACATCGCGCCCCGCATCACCGGCGCCGCCGAGGCGGCCGGGCGTCCGGCACCCCGCATCGTGGCCGGCGTCCCGGTGTGCCTGTGCCGGGACAGCGAGGTCGACGCCGCGGTCGACCGGGCCAACCACCTGCTGTCCGAGGCCGAGGTCTCGCCCAACTACCAGCGCCTGCTCGACCAGGGCGACGCCCGCGACGTCGGCGACATCCTCGCCGCGGGCAGCGAGGTCGCCATCGAGAAGCGCCTGCGGGCCTTCGCCGACGCGGGCGCCACCGACGTCTCGGTCCGGGTCGTCCCCCTCGGCGCCGACCGCGACGAGCGGCTGGCTTCCTTGCACCGCACCCGCGACCTGCTCGCCTCGCTGGCATCCTCGCTCTGATCCCCAGGAGACAGACATGACCCACGCCCCGCTCGACATCCCGGTGTTCGACGCCGACAACCACTTCTACGAGACCAGGGAGGCGCTGACGAAGTTCCTCCCGGACCGGTACAAGGGCGCCATCGACTACGTCGACGTGCGGGGCCGCACCAAGATCGTGGTGCGCGGCCGGATCAGCGAGTACATCCCGAACCCCACCTTCGACGTGGTGGCCCGGCCGGGGGCGCAGGAGGACTACTTCCGCTTCGGCAACCCCGAGGGCAAGAGCCGGCGCGAGATCTTCGGCGAGCCGATGCGCGCCATCCCCGCCTTCCGCGAGCCGGCGCCCCGGGTCGAGCTGATGGACACCCAGGGCGTCGACCGCTCGCTCATGTTCCCCACCCTGGCCAGCCTGGTGGAGGAGCGGATGAAGGACGACCCCGAGCTGACCCATGCCGCCATCCACGCCCTCAACCAGTGGATGCACGAGACGTGGAGCTTCGACTACGAGGGCCGCATCTTCGCCACCCCGGTCATCACGCTGCCCATCGTGGACCGGGCCATCGAGGAGCTGGAGTGGGTGCTGGAGCGCGGGGCGCGCGTCGTGCTCGTCCGGCCCGCGCCGGTGCCCGGCTACCGGGGGCCGCGCTCGTTCGGCCTGCCCGAGTTCGACCCGTTCTGGGAGCGCGTCGTCGAGGCCGACATCCTCGTGGCCATGCACTCCTCGGACAGCGGCTACGAGCGCTACACCAACGACTGGATGGGCAGCGACAGCGAGATGCTGCCGTTCCAGCCCCAGGCGTTCCGCATGCTGTCGCAGTGGCGGCCGGTGGAGGACGCGGTGTCGGCGCTCATCTGCCACGGCGCCCTGTCCCGGCACCCCACCCTCAAGGTGGCGGTGATCGAGAACGGGTCGAGCTGGGTCGAGCCCCTGCTGCGCAACCTGGCCGACGTCTACAAGAAGATGCCCCAGGACTTCCTGGAGGATCCGGTCACCGTGTTCAAGCGCCAGATCCACGTCAGCCCGTTCTGGGAGGAGGACCTGGGGGCGCTGGCCGAGCTCATCGGCGAGGACCGCGTCCTGTTCGGGTCGGACTACCCGCACCCCGAGGGCCTGGCCGAGCCGGCGAGCTACGTCGACGAGCTGGAGGGCGTGGCCGAGGACCGGGTGCGCAAGATCATGGGTGGCAACCTCGCCCGGCTGATGAACGTCGAGGACAAGGTCGTCAGATGAGCGCGGCAGCTGGGACGATCCCGGGCCTGCTGGCGGGCACCGTGGCCCGCCACGGCGAGGCGACCGCGGTGGTCGACGGCGACCGGCGGCTCAGCTACGCCGAGCTGGCCTCGCAGGCGCGGGGCTTCGGCGGCGCCCTCGTGGCCTCGGGCATCGCGGCCGGCGACCGCGTGGCGCTGTGGGCGCCCAACAGCGCCGAGTGGATCGTGGCCGTGCTCGGCCTGTGGCAGGCCGGGGCCGTGCTCGTGCCGGTGAACACGCGCTTCAAGGGCGTCGAGGCCGCCGACATCCTGTCCCGCAGCCGGGCGCGTGCCCTGGTCACGGTGACCGACTTCCTGGGCACCGACTACCTGGCGCTGCTGGAGGCGGCCGGGGCCAAGCTGCCCGAGCTGGACACCATCGTGGTGGCGCAGGGCCCGGCGCCCGAGGACACCGTGGCGTGGGACGCCTTCCTGGCCCGATCGACGGACGCCGGGCGGGCCGAGGCCGAGCGGCGCAGCGGTGACGTCACCGCCCACTACCCCTCCGACATCCTGTTCACGTCGGGCACGACCGGCGTGCCCAAGGGCGTGGTGATGACCCATGGCCGCACGCTGGGCGTGGCCACCGACTGGGTGGCGATGACCGGCCTGGGGGCCGGCGACCGCTACCTCATGGTCAACCCGTACTTCCACATGTTCGGCCTCAAGGCCGGGATCCTGGCCAGCGTGGCCGCGGGGGCGACGATGTTCCCCGAGCCCGTGTTCGACGCCGACCGGGCGCTGGCCCGGGTGGCGGAGGAGAAGATCACCGTCCTGCCCGGCGCGCCGACGCTGTACCAGTCCCTGCTCGACCACCCCGACCGGGACCGCCACGACCTGTCCAGCCTGCGGGTGGCGGTGACCGGGGCGGCCGACATCCCCGTCGAGCTCATCCGGCGGGTGGCAGCCGAGCTGCCGTTCTCGATGATCGTGACCGGCTACGGGCTCACCGAGGCGGGGACGGCCAGCGCCACGTCCCCCGACGACGACCCCGAGACCATCGCCACCACCGTGGGGCGGGCCCGGCCCGGCTTCGAGATCCGCATCGTCGACGGGGACAAGGACCTGCCGGCCGGCGAGACGGGCGAGATCCTGCTGCGCGGTCCCAGCGTCATGGCCGGCTACCTCGACGACCCGGCGGCCACCGCGGCGACCCTGTCCCCGGAGGGCTGGCTGCGCACCGGCGACCTCGGCGTCGTGGACGACCGCCGCTGCCTGCGCATCGTGGGCCGGTCCAAGGACATGTTCATCGTGGGCGGGTTCAACGCCTACCCGGCCGAGATCGAGAACCACCTGCTGCGCCACCCCGACGTGGCCCAGGCCGCGGTGATCGGCATCCCGGACGAGCGGCTGGGCGAGGTGGGCATGGCGTTCGTCGTGACCCGCTCCGGCGACCCGGACGGCGGCGCGGCGATCCTGGCCTGGTGCCGGGACCAGATGGCCAACTACAAGGTGCCCCGCGCCATCGAGATCCTCACCGAGCTGCCGGTGAACGCCACGGGCAAGGTGGTCAAGGACGAGCTGCGGGCCCGCGCGGCACACTGATGCCATGACCGCCCCGCGCCCGGTGATGGGCCGCTGGTTCGAGGACCTCACGCCGGGCACGGTGATCGACCACGCTGTGACCCGCACGATCACCGAGGCCGACAACACGCTGTTCTCGGTCCTGACCATGAACGCGCAGCCGCTGCACCTCGACGAGTCCTTCGCCGAGACCACCGAGTTCGGCACCCGGGTGGTCAACAGCCTGTTCACGCTGTCGCTGCTCATCGGCCTGTCGGTGTTCGAGACGACGCTCGGCACCACGGTCGCCAACCTGGGGTTCGAGGAGATCGCCTTCCCGGCGCCCGTCATCCCCGGGGACTCGATCCGGGCCCAGACCGAGGTGGTGTCGGCCCGGCCGTCGTCGTCCCGCCCGGGCCAGGGCATCGTCGTGTTCGAGCACCGGGCCTACAACCAGCGCGACGAGCTTGTGGCCCGCTGCCGGCGGTCGGCCCTGATGCTCAACCGCCCGGCATGACCGCCCGCTGGCGCAGCCTGCTGTTCGTGCCCGGCAACCGCCCGGACGTGGCGGCCAAGGCGCCCCGGAGCGGGCCCGACGCGGTCGTGCTCGACCTGGAGGACGCCGTGCCGCCCGCGGCCAAGGCGGGCGCCCGGGACCAGGTGCGCGAGGCCGCCGCCGGCCTGGTCGGGTCCCTGCCGCTGTGCGTGCGGGTGAACCCGCCGGGCACGGAGTGGTTCGCCGGCGACGTCGCCGCCCTGCCCGACGGGCTGGCCGCGGTCGTGGTCCCCAAGCTGGAGTCGGCGGCCCAGGTCGCCGAGATGGCGGGCGCGCTGGGCGGCCGCCCGGTGGTGGCGGGGCTGGAGACCGTGCTCGGCGTGGCCGACGCCCGCGAGGTGCTCCGCTCCCCGGTCGGGGCCTGCTACTTCGGCGCCGAGGACTACATCGCCGACCTGGGTGGCGTGCGCACGCCCGGCAACGCTGAGGTGGCCTGGGCCCGCGCCTACGTGGCGGTTGCCGCCCGCCTGGCCGGCGTCCCCGCGCTCGACATGGTGACCATCGACTTCGGCGACGGGGACCGGTTCCGGACCGAAGCCCGGGAAGCCCGGGCCCTCGGGTACGCGGGCAAGCTCTGCATCCACCCTGCCCAGGTCCCCCTGGCCGCTGAGGCCTTCCGCCCCACCGACGACGAGGTCGACACGGCCCGACGCCTGTTGGCGGCGTTCGACGCGGCCGGGGGCGACACCATCGCCTTCGAGGGCCAGATGGTGGACGAGGTCGTCGCCGCCCGCGCCCGCGCCGTGCTGGCCTCGGCCGGCGACGCCTGAGCCCTAGGTATCTCGCGCACCGCCGGCTGCCACCGGTGGGTGTGCGCCTCGCGGCGAGCTGGGCCAGGTCCGGGTCCGGCTCCCCCACCAGGTTGGGAGACGGGATGCGGTGGGCCGCCACCAGCCCCGTGACGAGGACGCGGCCTCCGCCACCTTGACCAGGACAGCCAGCATCGCGCCCGCCAGGCCGAGCACGAGTGGTCGCTGGAGCCAGAACGAGGCGATCGGCTGATGATCGTGGGACAGCCCGAACGGCGCGAGCAGCAGCGTGATGATCAGCAGGGCGGTCATGTGCCAGAGGTAGAGCGACATGGCGTGCCGGTTCAACGCGGAGACCGCGGTTGCCAGCCGGCTGCTGCGCAGCGCAGTCATCGCCCTGGGCCGGAGCATCAGGACCAGCCCGACCTGCCACAGGCTCAGCGCGACGATCACGAGAGTCGGCGGACGCATGTTGGAGATCTCGTCCCCGGGAACGCCCCCGATGCTCGTGGGATACAGGCTCGATGAGGTCAGAGCCACCAGGCTCACGGCACCGGCCACGCACAGGGCAGCGCTGACGCGGGGAACGCCCTCCCCCGCGAGCCCGTCCGCATAGCAGAAGCCCAGCTGGTGGGGAAGGAGCCAGGCCAGCACCAGGTTGACCCACCCGACCGCGGGGACGTCGAGGCCGAACCGGACGGCTTCCACCACCACCGCGCTCAGGACCAAGGCGACCGGCATGGCGAGCCCGAAGCGGTCATGGAGCCTCACCGTGATCGGGCAGAGGGCGATGAGGACGAAGTAGATCGCGAGGAACCACAGGGGCCCGAACGGCATCAGGCCACGAGGGCTGACGCCCACCACGATGCCGTCACCGCCCACGCCGATCGCATGGAGGATGAGCTCGACCACGAACCACACGGCCAGGAACAACAGCGTCGGCGCCAGGAGCCGGCGTACCCTGCTGGCGACGAAGGTCCAGCTGGATCCGCCCGATGCGAACACGATCCTGTGGCACGTGATGTTGGCGAAGCCTCCGGCGAAGAAGAGCACCGGGACCGCCACCGTGACCCACGAGGCCGGCGCCAGCCAGGGCTGCTCCGCCAGGGCGCTGTTGGCTCCCACCCGTCCCTCCCACCACCAGATCGTGCTGCTGGTCCAATGGCCGAGGATGACCAGGGCGACGCTGCCGGTGCGTAGCAGGTCGACGAAAACGTCTCGTGTGCCCAGGACTGCCGGCATCGCACGCTCCACCCCGACGCCGACGGCCATCACTGCTCCTTCGGACATGGCGGCGTGAGCGACTCGGGCAGCGACCCGCTGGAGATCGCGCCGATCACCTGCGCCGGCCGCAAGCGGAGGACGCGATCGAACAGCCTGGCCTCCAGGTACTCCACGGCGCAGAGCTCCCGGTCCGCCACTCTGGTCGTCGAGATGCGCAGCAGCCGGTGATCGGGAGTGAGCAGCGTCGCCCACCCGCCCTCGTAGTCGATGACGTAGGCGACGACCGGGTCACCGTCGCGAAGCGACAGCTTCTCGGCCGGCACCCAGATGGTCGGGCGCTGCAGGAGCAAGAACCCGAAACCCACCGCCAATGCGACGATCACCCGCCTCAACCGGCGCGCGCCGATTGTGCCGGCTCCCGCTCGGCGCACCGCGAGCCAGACCGCCGTACCCGACACGACCAGGCAGAGCAGCCAGAGCGGCCACGGACTGGTCCAGAAGCCGAGCAGGGCGAGGGCCGCCAGTACCAATGCGGGGGCCGTTCGAGGGTCGAGATCGAGCCGCCTGCGGGTGCCCGCGGCATCTCCCTGGACGGACTCGGCCGCCGCCAGGATCCACCAGCTGCCGGCCAGGCTCATCAGGACCATCTCGATGGGGAGGAGCACGAGCAGGACGCCCACGACGATGGTGCTCAGCCCCCCCGCCCGCAGCAGCTCGACCGTCGAGTTCACCTCGAACCCGGCCGCCTTGTAGATCTGGAACACGACGAAGAGAAACGTGACGAGCGACAGGGCGAGCGTGCTGTGACCACGGACCCACGTCGTGATGAACTCGCCCTGCGACTGCGTACGCACATCCGCCTGGCAGTACCGGCAGCGCGTAGCCTCGCCGCGGATCTCCTCCGCGCAGCGGGGACAGCGCTTCAGCGCTGCGACACCGTCGGATCCGTCACCCTCCGCAGGCAACCCCTCTGCCGCGTCAGGCCCCGGTCCGCGATCGTCACGAGCGCGATCCACCGACTTCCAGAACACGGCCCGTCACCGCCATGGCCCGCCTCCCGTGCATGGCAAGCGCCTGACCGGCGTTTGCACGAGCACAGGGTAGCCGTCTGTGACCTGGGCGGATGGATGGATTTGCAGCAGCTCGCCCCTCCCAGATCGAGCGACGCCTGAGCCCTCGGGTATCTCGGTCCGCGCCCGACGCCTCCGGTGGGTGTGCGCCTCGCGGTGGGGCGGCATCGGACACGAGGGGTGTGACATGACGGACCTTCCCCTGAGCTGGGACGAGCTACGGCGGCGGCCAACGGTCGCGGCGACCGAGGACGTCCCCGACGGTTGGCCGGCGCTGGAGCTGCCCACACGGGAGATCCGCAGGGTCGACCGGGCTGCGGCGGCCGCGGCCGGCGGCGACGTCCCGGCGGTGGAGCCCTACCGGCCGCCGTGGGTGGCCGAGGCCAGGCTGCCCCAGCGCCGGCGGCCGGCCGCTCCGCCGGAGATCATGCACCGCGGCCACCGGATGGAGCCGCTGTTCGTATGGCAGCCGGACAACCGCACCACCTACAACGACACCTCGTACCCGTGGGGCTGCGTGTGCAAGGTCACCACGGCTGCGGGCCAGGCCGGGTCGGGCGTCCTGATCGGCCCCCGGCACGTCCTGACGGCCAGCCATTGCGTCGACTGGTCCACGTCGGCCGCCGAGCGGATCGACGTCCACCTGCAGGGCACCGTGCCCGCGGCCACGTCGTTCGACAACCAGGCGTATGCCTTCACGCAGATCACCGGCGACCCCAGCAGCAGCCAGCTGGACGAGGACTATGCCGTGCTCGTCATCAACGACCGGCTCGGCGACCGGTTCGGCTGGCTCGGGACCAAGACCTACGACAGCTCCTGGGACGACGACCCGCTGTGGTTCACCTACGGCTACCCGGGCGATGCGCCCTTCTCCGGCATGGTGCCCACCTTCCAGCGCGGGGTCAGCCTGGACGAGGACGAGTTCGACCTCGGCTCGGGCCGGGCCATGACCACCAACGCGGACACCATGAAAGGCCAGTCCGGATCCCCGATGTTCGGGTTCTGGGACGGCGGCGCCTACGCGGTGGCCGTAGTGTCGGCGCAGGGCAACGTGTTCCTGTCCGGCGCCGAGAACTGGTGCGCAGGCGGGTCGGACCTGGACCGCCTGGTGCGCCAGGCGAGGGACGAGAACCCCTGAAGCCAGCTATTGTGGACATTTGATATCCACGATAGGGTCGAGCCTCGATGACGCTCGAGGACAAGATCCGCGAAGCCGAGGCGAGGCTGTTCGAGGCCACCGGTCTCGACGTCGAGACCACCATGGTGGCCCTGCCCCGGAGCGGCACCCGTGTGCGGGTGCTCGGCTTCGGGCAGGGTCGGCCGGCGCTATTGCTCCACGGGGTCACCCAGAGCGCCGCGGTGTGGGCACCGCTCGTCGGCGAGCTGGCCGGCTACCGGCTGCACGCCGTCGACCTGCCCGGGCACGGCCTGTCGGACCCCACAGAGTACCGCCGCGGGGAGGTGCGCCGCCGCACCGTGGACCTGATCGACGACCTGTTCGAGGCCCTGGGGCTGGACACCGCACCGGTGGTGTCCCACTCGCTCGGGGGCATGTTCGCGCTGTGGCATGCGGCCGCCCGGCCCGGGCCGATCGCCTCGCTGGTGGTCCTGGGCGACCCGGCGGTGGCCTTCCCCGGCGTCAAGGTGCGCATGCCGCTGTCGCCCATGACAGTCCCCGTCCTGGGACCGCTGATGCTGCGGAGCCCGAGCCCGCGCGCCATGTACCGGCGCCTGCTTGCCCAGGGCCTGGGCGGCCATGGGGCCGAGGCCGTTTCCGACGAGCTCCTCGACGCGCTGCGCTTCGCGGTCCGGCGGCCGGGCAACGCCCGGACCGTCGGCGCCCTCATGCACGCCATCAACGGCTTGCGCCGGCCCCGGCCCGAGAGCGTGATGACACCCGACGAGCTGGGCCGGGTCGACGCCTCGACGCTCTTCGTGTGGGGCACCGACGACCCCTACCTGTCCCCGGAGGGAGGCCGCCCCTCGATCGAGCGGATGCCCGTGGCCGGGCTGCTCGAAGTGCCGGGTGGCCATGCGCCCTGGCTGGAGGACGCGGCGGGCACCGCCAAGGCCGCGGCCCGGCACTTCGGCGACACGGGGTTCCCCCCGGCCTGACTCAGGTCGCCGCGGGCACGCCGGCCAGCCACCCGTGCACGCGGGCGGCCGACCCAGCGCCGGCCCCTTCCACCAGCTGGGCGACCGTCGTGGCCGCCAGGCGTCCCCGCCAGGCCGTCTCGGCGTCGTACATGACGGCGGCGATGCTGCAGACGCGCCGGCAACTCGCCGGGGTGGCCGGGGCCGGCCCGCGCTGGCGGATCTCCATGCACCGGAACGCGAACGCCTTGCCCTCCACGGCCTCGACGATGTCGAGCACCGTGATGTCTTCCGGCGGGCGGGCCAGGCGGAAGCCTCCCCGGGGGCCGCTGGTCGCGCTCAGGATGCCGGCGCGCACGAGCGACTTCAGCAGCTTGGAGAGGTACGCCGGCGGCAGATCGTAGAACTCCGCGAGACGCCGGCTGGGCAGGGCCTCCGCTGGCGGGGTGAGGGCGAGGAGCCACGTGCAGTGGACCGACCACTCGACCCCTTCGGACAGCTCCATACGTGGACATTACGTGTCCACGATGAGGGGATCAACGCCCGGCAAACCCAGCACGCGGCTCGTGTTGACGTCGATCTCATTTTCGGAGAACAATGTTTCCGTGTCCACCCTCATGCACGGCGGACTGGAGCGGGCCGCGGACAGCTTCGGTGACCGGGATGCCGTGCGGGCCGGCGACGAGGCCTGGTCCTATCGCGACCTCGACGGCCTGGCCAACGGCTACGCCCGCCATCTGACCTCGCAAGGCGTGCGGGCCGGCAACCGGGTGGCCGTGATGACGTCGAACCGGGTCGAGTTCGTGGCCGTGGTCCACGCCCTGAGCAAGGTGGGCGCGGCTGCGGTGCTGCTCAGCCCGGCGTGGAAGGCCGCCGAGGTCGACCATGCCCTGGCGCTCACCCACCCGCGCCACGCGGTGGCCGACGGTCCCGCCGTGGCGCTGCTGGCCGAGCGGCTGGGCGACGAGGCGATCACCGACCTCGACCACCCGACCACCGCCCTGAAGCTGACCCGTTACAGCACGTCCCGGTCCGCCGCCAGCGGAGGGCGCGACGGCGACGACGTCATCCTGGTGTTCAGCTCCGGCACGACCGGCATGCCCAAGGCCGTCCGCCACACCCACCGGTCCATCGGCTGCGCCACCGCCCACTGGTGCGCGGCCCTCGGCCTCGGCCCCGACGACCGCTTCCAGGTGGCCACCCCGCCGTCGCACATCCTCGGCCTGCTCAACCTGCTGGCGGCAGCCGAGGCCGGGGCCTGTGTCCGCCTCCACCGACGCTTCGACCTGGACGAGGTGCTGGCCCGGATCGCCGCCGAGCGCATGACGCTGGAGATGGCGGTCGCCCCCATCGCACTGGCCATGGCCAACCACCCGAGCATCGAGGACTACGACCTCTCGTCGCTGCGCTACGTCATGTGGGGCGCGACGCCGGTGACCGCGAGCGTGGCCCGCACGGTCAGCGAGCGCACCGGGGTGAGGTGGCTGGCCGCCTACGGCGCCAGCGAGCTGCCGGTCCTCGCCGCCAACCCGGTGGGCGACCCCGGAGCCTGGCGGCTCGACTCGGCCGGGCTACCGCCCGCTGGCGTCGAGCTGCGGGTGGCCGACCTCGACACCGGCGAGGCGCTGCCGCCCGGTGGCACCGGCGAGATCCAGGCCCGCAGCCCCTCGGTCATGGCCGGCTACCTGCCTGGCGAGGCCAACGCCGACGCCTTCGCGGACGGCTGGTACCGCACGGGCGACGTCGGCTGGCTCGAGCCCGAGGGCTGGGTCCACTTGACCGACCGCTCCAAGGAGATGATCAAGGTGAACGGGTTCCAGGTGGCACCGGCCGAGGTCGAGGCCGTGCTGCACGGCCATCCCGCCGTCGTCGACTGCGCCGTGTTCGGCGTGCCCGACGAGCGGGCGGGCGAGGTCCCGGTAGCCGCGGTCCAGCTCGACCCCGACCGGCCGGTGGCCGAGGGCGAGCTCGCCGCGCTGGTGGCCGGCTCACTGGCGAACTACAAGCATCTGCGTCAGGTTGTCACCGTGGACACGATCCCGCGGCTGCCGTCGGGCAAGGTGCTGCGCCGAACGCTGCGCGACCAGTGGATGGCCGGCTGATGGACGTCCGCCTCTCACCCGAGCAGGTCGCCCTGCGCGACTCGGCGGCCCAGGTCGTCGACCGGCTCGGGGCGCACACCGTGCGGGAGCTGGACGACCCCGAGCGGGCCGCCAAGCTCGACGCCGCCGTCATCGCCTCCGGCTGGCGCGAGCTGCGCACGTCCGCCGACCGCGGCGCCCCCTGGGCCTCGGGGGTCGAGGCCGCCCTCGTGGCCGAGGAGCTGGGCCGGGGCCTGGCCGACACGCCGTTCCTCGGCCCCACGCTGGCGGCCGAGCTGCGGCGCCTGGCGGGCGCTCCCCCGGCGGCGGGCAGCGAGACCGTGGCGCTGTCGCCCGACCTGACCGCGCTCGCCGACGGGACGGACGTGGGCGCGGTGGCGGTGGACACCCAGGGCGCGACCGCGGCACTCCTCCTCGTGGCCACGCCCACCGGCGGCCAGGCGGTGGCCCGGGTGCTCCTGCCCGTGGGTCACGCCCGCGTCGACCTGACCCGACCGGCCGCCGCGCTCGCCCCCACGACGGCGCTCAACCCGCTCCCGGACGCGGCTCGCACCCTGGACGAGGCCGCCGTGGCCCGCTGGACCGCCCTGGGCCTGGCGCTCACGTCCGCCGACCTGGTGGGGACCATGCGCGGCGCGGTCCACCTGTCTGCGGAGTACGCCAAGGAACGCCGCCAGTACGGCCGGCCGATCGGCTCGTTCCAGGCCGTGCAGCACCTGCTGGCCGACGCGTTCGTGGCGACCGAGGGGTCCCGCAGCGCGACGCTCCACGCCGCCTGGGCGGTCGACGCGCTCGCACCGGCCGAGGCGTTGGCCGCCGCGGCGGTGGCCAAGGCCTACTGTGCCCGGGCGGCCCGTACGGTGTGCGAGACCGCCATCCAGGTCCACGGCGGCATCGGCAACACCTGGGAGTGCCTGGCCCACGTCCACCTGCGCCGGGCCCTGCTGGCCACCGACATCCTGGGTGGCGCCGGGCCCAACCTGGCCCGGGTGCTCGACCATCACGGCATCGGAGGGCCCCGTGGACTTCGGTGACTCGCCCGACGAGGCCGCCTTCCGGACGCGGCTGCGCGCCTGGCTGCGGGAGAACAACCCGGGCCTGCCCGCGTCGTCCACCTCCGACGACTACTGGGCCGGCCAGGCCGCCTGGCACCAGGCGCTCTACGACGCCGGCTTCTTCGGGCTGTCGTGGCCCGTCGACATCGGCGGCCACGCGCTGCTCAGCGTGTACGACGTGATCGTGGACGAGGAGCTGGCGGCCGCGGGCGCGCCGCCCCGGCCCAGCCTGGGCTACCTGGTGCAGGGCATCCTGGCCCACGGCAACGAGGACGTGCGGGCCCGGTTCCTGCCGGGGATCGTCAACGGGCGCGACCGCTGGTGCCAGGGGTTCAGCGAGCCCGACGCCGGCTCCGACCTGGCCTCGCTGCGCACCCGGGCCGACCGCGACGGCGACGACTACGTCATCACCGGCCACAAGGTGTGGACCAGCTACTCCGACGTGGCCGACTGGTGCCTGCTGCTGGCCCGCACGGACCACGACGTGCCCAAGCACAAGGGCCTGTCGGCCTTCCGGATCTCGATGCGCCAGCCGGGCATCGAGCAGCGCCCGCTGAAGATGATCAACGGCATCACCTCCGAGTTCGGCGAGGTGGTCTTCGACGGGGCACGGGTCCCGGCGTCGGACATGATCGGCGCCCCCGGGGAGGGCTGGCGGCTGGCCATGACCGTGGTGAGCCACGAGCGCGAGCCTGGGGAGCTGGGCTACGTGGCCCGCTACAAGAAGGTGGTGAAGGAGCTGACCGGCATGGTGCGCGACCATCCCGAGCGCTACGGGCCCGAGCAGGTCCGGGACCTGGGCTGGGCGCTCGTCGAGGCCGAGATGCTCCGCCTGCACGTGTGCCGGCGCCTGTCCGACCGCCTCGACGGCATCACCCATGGCCCCGAGGGCTCGGTCGACAAGCTGCTGATGACCCAGGTCGAGCAGGCCGTCGGCCACGCTGCCCTCAGCGTGGGGGGCGCCGCCCACGGCGACGGCGACGACACGTGGCTCAAGGTGTACCTGTACAGCCGGGCGCAGAGCGTGATGGGCGGGACCTCCCAGATCCAGCGCAACCTGGTGGCCGGCCGGATCCTGGGGTTGCCCACATGACCAAGTACGACCTGCCCGACGTGTTGCAGGTGGAGGAGGACGGACCGATCCGCCTCGTCCGCCTCAACCGGCCCGACCAGCTCAACGCCACCAACCACGAGCTGCACTCGGGCCTGGCCGCGCTGTTCCCCCAGCTCGACGCGGACGCC
>JBKPRS010000082.1:0-4691 GCA_046734695.1 Actinomycetota bacterium
GGATGGCCCGGGTGTAGACCCGCCCGCCGGCGACCACCAGCGCGGCGATGGCCGCGAGCGTGAACGCCATCGCCACGATCGGGTCCCACCAAGTGGCCGCGCCCATGGCGATGCGGGTGGGCATGGCCAGGGGCGCGGTGAACGGGAACCAGGACACCAGCCGCGCCCAGGTCGTGTCCACGCTGCCGATGGCCGCGAACGAGACCACGAACGCGACGACCAGCATGATGGTGACCGGGCCGGTGACGTTGGACGTGTCCTCGGTCCGCGACGCCAGCGAGCCGAGCGTGCCGAACACGGTGGCGTAGAGCGCATACCCCAGCACGAACCACACCACGGCCCAGGCGATGACGCCGCCACGCACCGACGGGAGGTCGACCGAGTCGACCAGGGCCACGACCGCCAGGGCGACGACGCCGACGGCGACGACCTGGGCCAGCCCGAGGGCGCCGATGCCGGCGATCTTCCCCGCCAGCAGGGGGCGGGCGGGCATGCGCGCCAGAAGCACCTCGACGGTGCGGCTCGCCTTCTCCTCGACCACGCCGCTCAGCACCATCGCGCCGTAGGTGCTGATCGCACCGAACAGCACGACGGTCATGATGAAGGCGGCGGTCTCGTCGTCGGGGCCGCGACCGGCCACCCGGCCCAGCTCGACGTTCGTGACCGGCACCGGTGCCACGAGTGACGCCAGCTGGTCGGCGCCGATGCCCGCGGCGGCGGCGCGCTCCTGCACGGCCACGAGCTGGATGGACCCGGTGACGACGGCCTGGAGCTGCTCGTCGGCGCGGGTGCGCCACTCCAGGCGCCGGGCCTCCACCACCAGGACGTCGATCTCGCCGGCACGCACGGCCGACCGCCCCTCGACCACGCTGTCGTAGCGGTGCAGGCGGATCGGGGTGTCGACCGCATCGCCCTGGGCCTGTAGGGCGGGTTCCAGCGCGGCCGGCGCGGGCCCGACAAGGCCGACGTCCCTGGTCCCCGGGCCGGGATCGAGCACGGCGGGCAGCACGATGGCCGTGGCCACGGCGACGAGCATCAGCGCCAGCGAGGCCAGGAAGGCCCGGGAGCGGCCGCGCTCGCGCAGCTCCCGGGCGGCCACCAGCCACGCCTGCCGGGTGCTGCTCATGCCGCCACCGCCTCCCGGAACAGCTCGGGCAGCCTCGGCGGCTCGTAGGCGAACGAGATCACCTCGGCGGTGCGGCCCGCCAGCGTGACCAGGGCCGCGAGGTCGACGCCCCGGTCGACGCGGAGCCGGGCCCGGCCGGCGTCCCGCTCGACGACCTCCACCCCAGGCAGCGTGGACCAGTCGGGCGCGGGGCCCCGGTAGCGGACGGCCACGAAGCGCTGGGGCAGGGCGGCCCGCAGCTCGGCCAGGTCGCCGGCTCGCACGATCCGCCCGGCGTCGATGATGACGACGTCCTCGCAGATGTCCTCCACCAAGTCGAGCTGGTGGCTGGAGAACAGCACCGTGGCGCCTGCCGCCGCCACCTCGGCCAGCAGCGCGGACATCGAGACCATGGCCAGCGGGTCGAGGCCGGCGAACGGCTCGTCCAGCACGAGCAGGTCCGGCTCGTTCACCAGGGCGACGACGAGCTGAATGCGCTGCTGGTTGCCGTGGGACAGGGCGTCGAGCCGGTCCCCCGCCCGGGCCGCCAGGCCCAGGCGTTCGAGCCAGGCGTCGACCGTGCACCCGGCGTCCCGCCGAGAGCGGCCGGACAGACGCCCCAGGTACACGAGCTGGTCGCGGACCCGCATCCGGGGGTAGAGGCCCCGCTCCTCCGGCATGTAGCCGAACCGCGCCCGTCCCCGCGGGCCGACGGGCACACCCCGCCAGCGCACGCTGCCGGCGTCCAGCGCCACCAGCCCGAACACCGCCCGCATGGCAGTGGTCTTGCCCGCGCCGTTGGGCCCCAGGAACCCGGTGAGCCGCCCGGGCCGGGCCACGAACGAGCAGCCGTCGAGGGCCACCAGCCCGCCGAAACGCTTGGTGGCGCCGTCGAAGGTGAGCATCGCCGTGGTCCTCGCCTCACAGGGTGACGCCGGGCGCTGGCGCCACCCAGGGCCGAACGGCCCGATCTGCTGCCGCGGCCGGCCCGTCGCTAGGGTGCGCGGATGCGTTTCGGGCTGGATGTCGCGCAACAACGGATGCCGTGGGACGAGATCGTCAGCCGCGTGCAGTTCGCCGAGGACCTCGGCTTCGACGGCGCCTGGGGCTTCGACCACTTCCAGCCGATGTACGGCGAGGGGCCGGGCGAGGTGTTCGAGGGCGTCACGACGCTGGCCGCGCTGGCGGGGTTGACGTCGCGGATCCGGCTGGGCCTGCTGGTGACCGGGGTGACCTACCGCCACCCGTCGGTGCTCGCGGCCCAGGCCCTGACCGTGGACCACGCCTCGCACGGCCGCCTGGAGCTGTCGCTCGGCGCCGCCTGGTTCGACCAGGAGCACGACAAGTTCGGCATCCCGTTCCCCTCCACCGGCGAGCGCTTCGACCTGCTGGAGGACGCCCTGGAGATCGTGACCCGGCTCTACACCGGCGATGTCGTGTCCTACGACGGCAAGGTCGTGTCGCTCCAGGACGCCCAGCTCCGCCCGGTCCCCGTGCAGCAGCCGCACCCGCCGATCTGGATCGGCGGCAACGGTCCCAAGCGGTCGCTCCCGCTGGTGGCCCGCTACGCCGACGTCTGGCACGCCTGGGGCACGCCCAACTCGCTGCGGGAGGCGAACGACCGCGTCGACGAGCTGGCGGAGAAGGCGGGACGGGACCCGTCCTCGATCATGCGGGCCGCATCCCTGTCGCTCGACGACCTCGACACCGCCCGCAAGCACGCGGGCAAGTGGCGCGACGCGGGCTACGGCTACCTGGTGTGCGGCTGGCCGGGCGCGGGCCGGGACCAGATCGAGCGCTTCGCCCGCGAAGTCATGCCCGACTTCAGCTGAGCTCCAGATGTAGCGCCGTCAGACCCCGCAGGATGTAGGTGGGGACGTAGGAGTACCGGCGGGCGCCGGGCGGGCCGTGGTGGGCCTCCGAGATGCGGATGTCGTTGGTGCGGTCGAGGAAGCGCTCGACGCTCACCCGTCCCTCCAGGCGGGCCAGCGGCCCTCCGGGACAGCTGTGGACGCCGCGCCCGAAGGCCAGCTGCTCGCGGGCGTTGCCCCGCTCGACGTCGAGGTCGCCGGGGTCGTCGAAGTGGCGCGGGTCGCGGTTGGCGGCGCCGTTGAGCACCATCACCGTCGCCCCCGCCGGGATGTCGACGCCGCCCACGGTCGTGGTGCGCCGCGCCAGGCGGAAGTCGCCCTTCACCGGGGACTCGATGCGCAGCACCTCCTCCACGAAGTCGCCGATGAGCTCGGGCCGGTCGCGCAGGAGCTGCTGGAGCTCCGGGCGCTCGCCGATGAGCTGGAACGCGGTCCCGAGCAGCCGCACGGTCGTCTCCTGCCCGGCGGCGAAGACGTTGGCGGCCACCCGCACGACGTCGATCACCTCGGGCACCGAGCCGTCGGGGAACGTCGTGGTGGCCAGGGCGGTGAGCACGTCGTCTCGCGGCTCGCGCCGGCGGTCCTCGATGTAGCGGCTGAAGCGGTCGTACAGCCAGGACAGCGGGTTGCCGCGCATGCTGTCCTTGGTGCTGCCGACGGCGTGATGGGCCCGGCGCGCCAGCGCCGCCCGGTACTCGTCGTGCTCCTCCTCGGGCACCCCGAGCAGGTCGGCCACGACCAGCAGCGTGAACGGGCTGGCGAAGTCGCCGACGAGCTCGCACTCGCCCCGGTCGCCGACCTCGTCGATCTGGCGGTCGGCCACCCGCCAGATGAACTCCTCGTTCTCCTTGAGGCGCTTGGGCGTGAGCTGGCGCATGAGCAGGTGCCGGTGGTCCCGGTGCTTGGGCGGGTCCATCGTGGTGATCTGGTCGGAGAACGGCAGCTCCTCGCGGTGCGCCTCGATCAGGTCGCTGACGTCGTCGCCTGCGAGTGGCACGGGGAAGCCAGGGAACGGCCCGGTCACCGAGTTGCACGACGAGAACGTGTCGGGGTCGGTGTAGACCGAGCACGCCTCGGCGTAGCCGGTGACCATGTAGACCCCGTACTGGGACTCCTGGTGCACGGGGCACTGCTCGCGCAGCCAGTCGAAGTAGGGGTACGGGTTCTCGACCAGCTCGTTGCCTCGGAAGAAGTCGATGGCGTCGTAGTTCACGTCGTCTCCGTAACGAACCGGGCGCTGCGAGCCCGCAGGGCGTCGTGGCCTTCGTGGGTGCCGAGTCCCGGTCCCTCGAAGGTGCCGTCGGTGCAGAACGTGGCGACGACGTCGTCGGTGCGGCAGTCGTCCAGCGCGTGGGTGTTGGCGGCCAGCGCGGCACGGACCCCGGCCACGACGTCGGCGTAGGAGGTCGTCGCAGTGCTCATTCGTCCAGGTCCATAATCGGCATCTCCAGCGGGTTCACGTTCACGTGCTTGAGCGCCGGCAGCAGATCGTCGTAGGGCCGGCCGGAGAGGAAGCGGTCGAGGGTGCGGTGGAAGTTCGAGATGTGGCCCTCCATCTGCTCGGACAGGCGCAGGTACTCGAAGCTCCGGGCGTGCAGGCCCCGCTGCTGGCGGGGCAGGTTGGAGAAGTCCTGGGCGGGGATCGGCGGCCAGCGGGGGTCGTCGCACTCCCACGGCTCGGGCGGCGTGGGCCGGGGCCGCTCCTCGCCCTCCGG
>JBKPRS010000083.1:0-17499 GCA_046734695.1 Actinomycetota bacterium
GGGCGGCTGGTGGCGGTGTCGCCGGCCGGCCGGTAGACGTCCAGCGTCAGGCGGACCGGGTTGCCCCGGGCGTCGACGGTGTCGCGGTAGGCGATGTCGCGGTCGACCCGGACCTCGGGGAACGTGACGTCGAGGTAGCGCCCGCGGGACGGACCCGGCGGGGCGAACGTGAGCGGGACCGTCGCCTCGACGTCCCACTCGGCCGCCCGGGCCCGCACCTGGCAGCCCGGGGCGACCCGGCAGTCCATGACGATCGACCCGAACGGGGTCTGCTCCTCCTCCCGGGCCCACACCGACAGGTCGACGGCGAGCTCGCCGGTCGCGTCGGCCTGCGGGCGCTGAGTGGCGCGGTAAGGAGAGCACCGGTCGGGGTCGTCGATCCGGCACACCTCGACCTGCACGGTGACACCCGGGACGAAGTCGTGCCCGCGGAGCGACACGTCCGTGAAGTCGCCGAGCGCACCCTCGGGCGTGATCTCGATCTCCGGTGCCGGCCGGTCGGCGAGCGCGCCGTCCGGGTCGAACGGCAGCTCGGCCCGGGCCGCGGCCGGGGCGGTGACCGAGCCCGGGGTGGCGACCAGCAGGCACGGCTCCTCCGAGGTGCGGCAGTCGAACGGCTCGCCGATCTGGCCGAGCACCCGGGCCGAGAGGGGGATCTCGGTCCGGAAGCTCCCGTCCTCGTCGAGCTCGACGCGCTGCGTCGGCCCGGGGCGGCAGTCGAGGAAGCGGGCGGGCGGCGGCGGGTCCTCGCCCGGCTCGGGGTCCTCGAGGCCCTGGCCGCACTGGAACAGCCCCACGGTCGGCGCCCCTGGCGCGGGCACGATGGCGCGCGACTCGCGGTGGACGAAGCCGTGGCCCTCGACCGTGACCGTCCCGCTGTCGACCAGCCCGCCGGCCGGCGTGACCGTGACGCTCGGCGGCGGCAGCAGCGGCGCGCCGGCGGCGAAGGCGATCGGCGCGGCGACCGTCGAGGCCGCGCCGTCGAACCCGACCCCGGCCGCGAGCACGCACCCGGGGGCGATCCGGCAGTCGACCGGGCCGGCCCAGTCGTTCATGAACACGAAGACCTGATGGTGGAGGCTGAACGCGCCGGCCTCGTCGACCTCGGCGGTCGCGACCGTGCCGAGGTCGCAGTCGACCGGCCCCACGGGAGCGCTGTGGCACTGGTGGACGGCAACCTGGGCGCCGGGCGCGAAGCCGGTCCCCGTCACGGTGACCTGCTGGCCGTCGACCAGGTCGGTGGGCTGGTCGAGCTCCAGCGCCGGCGCGGTCAGCGCCGCGGCGGGGCGGGCCGCGTCGGTCGCGGCGGGCATCAGGCCCGTCAGCCCGAAGGCCACGGCGGCGAGGCAGACCGCGGCGACCGGGGTGATCCTCGAACGGATGGCGTCTCCGGGGGTCATGCCGGACTGACGCGCGGGGCGACGGGCTGGTTTACCCGGATCGGGATGGGCGTACTGAGTCCCTGAAAGTAGGGGTAGGCGTGGGACACCTACAGGAGGGTCCCCATGACCTGGTTACTAGTGGTATTGGCAATTGTCGTGGTGGTTGTGGTTGCCGTCGTGGCGACCTCACAGCTGCGGTCCCGATCGTTGAAGCAGCGGTTCGGACCGGAGTACGAGCACCTGGTCGACGAGGAGGGCGACCGTCGCAGCGCCGAAGCCGAGCTGCGCGGCCGCGTCAAGCGACGCGACTCGTTCGAGGTCACCGAGCTCGACCCGGCCGCGCGCGAGGCGTACACGGAGCAATGGCTCCAGGTGCAGCAGCGCTTCATCGATGAGCCCGAACAGACGGTGGCGGATGCCGACGGTCTCGTCCAGACGGTCATGCGGGAGCGTGGCTATCCCGTCGACGAGTTCGACGAGCGGATCGAGATGATCTCCGTCGACCATCCCGAGCTGGCCGACAACTACCGGACGGCCCACGCCATCCAGCTGCGGAGCGATCAGCAGGACGCGTCGACCGACGACCTGCGCGAGGCGTTCCAGCGCTACCGCGCGCTCTTCGCCGAGCTGCTGGCCGATGGCGATGGCTCGGACGACGCGCACGACACTGACGATCACGATCTTCCCGAGAGAGGTGCCCGATGACCATGCACGATGCCGACCGGCCGACCGCCTACGACTCGGTCGAGGAGGACGACCTCGAGGCCGGCAAGGATGTCGATGTCGATGTCGATGTCGCCGACGCCGACTTGGAGGAGCCCGGCGACGACGAGCCCGACGCCGACTTGGAGGAGCCCGGCGACGACGAGCCCGACGCCGCGTGGTCCCGTGAGGGGGACCACACCGTCGACGAGGACGCCGACGAAGGCGAAGACACCGAGCCCGAGCTCGTCGAGACCGGCGAAGCGTACGAGCCCGACAGCACGCCTGGGTCAGACCCGCGGGACAAGCTGGCGCCTGTCGGCCCCGACTCTGCGATGGATCCCGGTACCGGTAGCTACCAGGATCGCTGGGGTGCGATCCAGGCCGGGTTCATCGACGATCCCGGCCGCACCGTCGAGAGCGCCAGCGCCCTCCTGGCCGAGATCGGGGACGACATCACGCGTGCGATCACCGACGCGCGTGAGGGCATCGATGACCGGTGGCGCACCACGGAGAGCTCCACCGACGATCTCCGGGCGGCCATGCAGGACTACCGGGCCCTGTACGGGCGCCTCACGAGCTTCGCGCCGGGAGGGTGATCGAGGGCGCAGCAGGCTGGCGCCGTCCATCGGCGGGTAAGAGAGAGCAGGCCACGGTTTACAACAAGGAGCGACCATGTACATCGGAATCGGAACAGTCGTCGTGATCCTGGCACTGATCATCCTGTTCATGTTGCTGCGGGGACGTCGCGTCTAGCTGATCGCCGCATCGACGGACAGGTTGCCCTCGTGACGAGGGCCGGACGGGCCCGGCCGCTAGGCCGGGCCCTCTTGCCTGTGCCGGGCCTCCCACAGCTCGACATCGGCGCCGTAGTGGTGCTCGACCGCGACGGGCCGGAACCCGAGCTTGGCCAGCACGTTCTGCGAGGCCGTGTTCTCCGGCCGCACGACCGCCACCACGCGCTGGAGACCCAGGGGGCCGAACGCCATGGCGACGAGCGCGTGCCCTAGCTCGGTGGCGAAGCCACGCCCCCACGCCTGGCGGGCGAGGTAGTAGCCGATCTCGATGTCGTGGCCGCCCTCCAGATGCTGGAGGCCGGCGAAGCCGTACAGATCGCCGGTCCGGCGATCGGTCACGGCCATCATCCCGAAGCCGTGCTCGCGGACGTGGTCGATCTTCCGCTCCAGCGAGCGGCGGGTCTCCTCGAGAGTGCTCGGGGTCCCGTCCCAGGCCACTTCCGGGTCGCTCGACACCCGGTCGTACAGATCCTGCAGGTCCTCCGGAGCCAGGGCCCGCAGGCGCAGGCGCTCGGTGATGAGGTCGACGGGCACGGCATCGAGCGTAGAGCGGTCGTGTTCATGGTTCGTTCACGCGAACGCGTTGATCTTCACACCTCCTTTGCGGGCCCGTACATACCGTGGGTCTCGGAACACGAAACGGGTCCCGGGGGGGTGATCTCGTTGATCAGGCCGTCTCGTCCAAGGCATTGCCTTGCCGCCGTCCTCGTCGCGCTGATGCTGGTGCCGCTGGCCGCCGGCCCCGCGAGCGCACGGGCCAGAGCCGCCGGTTCGCCGGGGCAGGCACTGATGCCTTATCAAGATCCGAACGTGCCGGTCGGCAAACGGGTCTCCGATCTGCTCGGCCGCATGACGCTGGCCGAGAAGATCGGCCAGATGACGCAGACCGAGCGCGGTGCCGTCTTCGACGATCCCACGCTCGTCGCGCAGTGGCAGGTGGGATCGGTGCTGTCCGGCGGCGGATCGACGCCGCCGGTGAACACCCCGGCCGCCTGGGTGGACATGGTGAATACATTCCAGGCGCAGGCGATGAGCACCCGGCTGGGCATCCCGATGATCTACGGCATCGATGCTGTGCACGGCCACGGCAACGTGTTCGGAGCGACGATCTTCCCGCACAACATCGGTCTCGGCTCGTCCCGTGACCCGGCGCTGGCCGCCGCGATCGGCCAGGCCACCGCGGCCGAGGTGCGGGCGACGGGCATCCCCTGGGACTTCTCGCCTTGCATGTGCGTGACCCGCGACGAGCGCTGGGGCCGCAGCTACGAGAGCTTCAGCGAGGACCCGCAGCTGGTCGCCAAGATGAGTGCCGTCCTCGACGGCCTGCAGGATGACAGCCCGGCCGCCGGCGGCGGGGTCCTGGCCACGGCCAAGCACTACGCCGGCGACGGCGACACCGAGTGGGACGCCGCGATCGCGGCGGCCAACGTGGGCCAGCCGTGGTTCAACCAGCGCTACACCATCGACCAGGGCATCACCGTGACCGACCGCGCGAGCTTCGACCGGCTCGACTTCGCGCCCTACCGGACCGCCATCCGCCGCCACGACGTCCGGGCGGTCATGCCGTCGTTCTCCAGCATCGACTGGACCGAGGACGGCGTCGGGAACCCGATCAAGATGCACGCCAACCAGGAGCTGATCACGGGCCTCCTGAAGGGGACCACCCGGTTCGGCGGCTTCGTCATCTCCGACTGGGAGGGCATCCACCAGATCCCCGATCCCTCGGATCCGACCAACGGCGGCCTCACGGCCTACAAGGTGCGGACCGGGGTGAACGCCGGGATCGACATGTTCATGGAGCCCAACACGGCCAAGCAGTTCGAAGACCTGCTCCTCGCCGAGGTGCAGGCCGGCCGGGTGTCGCTGAGCCGCATCGACGACGCCGTCAGCCGCATCCTGCGCCAGAAGTTCGAGCTCGGGCTGTTCGAGCACCCGTTCGCGACCACGGACGACATCGGCCAGGTCGGCAGCCCGGAGCACCGGGCGCTGGCCCGTGAGGCGGTGGCTCGCTCGCAGGTGCTGTTGAAGAACAGCGACGGCCTGCTGCCGCTCGCGCCGTCCGGCAACATCTACGTGGCCGGGCGCAACGCGGACAACATCGGCAACCAGGCCGGCGGCTGGACGATCCAGTGGCAGGGGGCGTCGGGGGACATCATCCCCGGCACGACGATCCTCGACGGCATCCGCGAGGTGGCTCCGGGTGCCAACGTGACCTTCAGCGAGGACGCCTCGGCGCCGATGGACGGTGCCGACGTCGGCATCGTAGTGGTGGGCGAGACCCCGTACTCCGAGGGCTACGGCGATATCGGCGGGCCGGAGTGTGGGTTCTGCACCCCGACGCAGCTGGAGGAGAAGTCGCTCACGCTGCAGCCCGGGGACCAGGCGGTCGTGGACGCGGTCTGCGGAGCCATCGAGAAGTGCGTCGTGCTGATCGTGTCCGGACGCCCGCAGATCGTGACCGACCAGCTCGGCGAGATGGACGCGCTGGTCGCCTCCTGGCTGCCGGGCAGCGAGGGGGCGGGCGTCGCCGACGTGCTGTTCGGGCGCCAGGGCTTCACCGGACGGCTCTCGGTGAGCTGGCCGCGCAGCGAGGACCAGGTCCCGATCAACGTCGGTGACGCCGTCTACGACCCGCTGTACCCATTCGGGTGGGGATTGCGGACCGACGGAGTGACCGACGCCGTGACCCAACTCCAGGACCAGGTCCTCGCCGGCCAGGCCCCGTCCGACTGGGCGTCCCGGATCGCGGCCATGCCCTAGCGATCACTCCGGTCTGGGCCCATCGGCCGGGCGATGGGCCCAGACGGCGAACAGGGGGTCGCCCCGATGGTCCGGCGGGGTGCGCCGCTCGACCGTCGGCTCCTCCCAGCCTCCCGATTCCCAGAAGTAGGCGGCGACGATCTCGGCCCGGCCGCGGTCCGAGGCGGCCAGCCAGCCCCGGATCGCCTTGGTCGGGAACACGCGGTTCGAGAACGCGCACACGAACGGCCCGCCGGGGCGCAGGACGCGCCGCACGTCGCGGAAGACCTCGACCGGGCGCAGGAGGTAGTCGACCGACACGCAGCACACGACGGCATCGAACGCGCCGTCCTCGCAGGGCAGGACCGGGTCGGCGTTGAGGTCGTGCACGATCGTGGCGGTGGCGGCGGGGTTGGCGGCCAGCTCGGCCTCGTTCATCCCCAGCACGGTGAGGCGCGCAGGCGCCACGCGGAAGTGGGACACCCAGGATCCCATGAGATCCAGGACGTCGCCGCGTATGCCGAGCGCCTCGTAGAGCTCGCCGACCGCGGCGATGGCGGCGTCGTCGATGTGGGTGACGAACCGGGGCACCGAGTAGAAGTGGGCGTCGGGCCCGGTGTCGATGCGGTCGAAGAAGCCCTCGGGGAACGGACCGGTGCCCATGGCCGGCGAGGCTAGGGGCGGCGTCGCCGGATAATCCCGTGCAGGGCCGCGGCGCGTCCCATAGCGTGCCGCTCGAGCAGTCGGGAGATCGGGAGGTCGGGAACAATGCCAGAGCGCTCCGTCCAGGCCCCCACCGCTGCCATCGCGCCCGTCGTGTAGCGCGACCCCACCGGGCCGGGCGGCCTGGACAGCACCAGACCCTGTCTCGTTCTCGTGCTGACCTCAGGAGCGCTTCGTGCTACCGAACTTCGATCGCGACCTCGTCGCGACCTACCTGCGACCTCAACGGTCGCGCCTGTCCTGGCTCGCCCTCCTCCTCCTGACGGGGATCGGGCTGGAGCTGGCCAACCCCTACCTCGCCGGTACGTTCATCGACCGCGCCGAGGCCGGGACGCCGACGTCGACCCTCGTGTGGATCGCCGCCGCCTTCGTCGCCGTCGCGGTGCTCACCCAGGTGGCCATCGTCGCGGGGACCTATGTGGCCGAGGACGTCGGCTGGCGGACGACCAACTCACTGCGGGCCGACCTCACGCGGCATCTGCTCACGCTGGACGACTCGTTCCACGCCGAGCACGGCTCGGGCGAGCTCATCGAGCGGATCGACGGCGACGTGTCGGCCATCGCCGACTTCTTCGGCCGGTTCGTCGTCCACGTGGCGGGCAGCGTCCTGTTGCTCGTCGGCGTGCTCACGGCGCTGTGGCTCCAGGATTGGCGGATCGGCGCCGTGCTCACCGGCTTCGCCGTCGGGGCCACCGCCTACATGACCCGCGGCGGCGGGTTCGTCGGTCGCCGCGCCCGCGACGCCCGGCAGGTCAGCGCCGATCTCAGCGCGTTCCTGGAGGAACGCCTGGCCGGCCTGCCCGACATCAAGGCCAACGGCGCCGACGGCTACACGATGCGGCGTCTCCACGAGCGGCTCCGGGCCCGGTTCCACACCGGACGGCGCTCGGTGCTGGCCGCGTCGATCTTCACGAACGCGATCCACACCATCTTCGTCGCCGGCGCCGGCGCGGCGCTGGCCCTCGGGGTCGTGCTCCACGCCCGGGGCGCGCTCACGGTCGGGGCGGTGTTCATGGTGGTCCGCTACACCACCATGCTGGGCGACCCGATCGACCGGCTGTCGCGGCACATGAACAGCCTCCAGCAGGCGACCGGCGGCATCGTCCGGGTGCGGGAGCTGCTCGCCACTTCGCCCCGCGTGGTCGACGGCGAGGGCGTGCCCCTACCCGCGGGCGCGCTGTCCCTCGAGCTCGACCACGTCTCGTTCGCGTACGTCGCCGAGCCGGTGCTCGGCGACGTGTCGCTGCGGCTGGAGCCCGGTCAGGTGCTCGGCCTGCTGGGGCGCACCGGCTCGGGCAAGACGACGATCTCGCGACTGCTGCTCCGCCTGCACGATGTCAGCGAGGGCTCCGTCACGCTCGGCGGCGTCGACGTCCGCCGGGCCGGCCTCGACGACCTGCGGGGGCGCGTCGCGCTCGTGACCCAGGACGTGCAGCTGTTCGCGGGCACGCTCCGGGACAACGTCACGCTCTACGACCCTGACGTCGGCGACGCACGGCTGGTGGAGGTCTTCGAGGCGCTCGCCCTCGGCCCCTGGCTCGAAGAGCTGCCCGACGGGTTGGACACCACGGTCGGCGCGGGCGCCCGGGGGCTCTCCGCCGGCGAGTCGCAGCTGGTGGCGCTGGCCCGGGTCTTCCTGAAGGACCCCGGACTGGTGGTGCTGGACGAGGCATCGTCCCGCCTCGACCCGCACACCGAGCAGCTGCTCGAGCACGCGGTGACCAAGCTGCTCGCGGGCCGGACCGGGATCGTCATCGCCCACCGGCTGGCGACCGTGGACCGGGCGGACCTCGTGCTGGTCCTCGACCACGGGCGGGTGGCGGAGCTGGGCCGGCGGGAGGACCTGGCCGCCGACCCCGACTCGCGGCTCGCAGCGCTGCTGCGCTCCGGCCGGGGGGAGGTGCTGGCGTGAAGCACGTCCGCACGCTCATCCGGTTCACCGCCGGCTACTTCTGGCCGTGCACCGTCCTCGCCCTCGTCCGGTTCTGCGTCCTGCCCCTCGCGCTGGGGTTCGCCAGCCAGGCGTTCTTCGACGCCCTGGCGGGCGACGGCGGCGGCATCGGCGTGTGGACGGTGCTGGCGGTGCTGGTCGCTCTCCAACTGTCCCAGGTGGTCACCGAGCTCGGCATGTCGCGGGCCTGGAGCGGGTTCTCGTACAAGACCCACACGCTCCTCCAGCGCAACATGTTCGCCGGCATCCTCCGGGGCTTCGGCGCGCACGGCCTCACCGTGCCGCCGGGCGACGCCATCAGCCGCTTCAGCTCGGACCCACCGGCGATCACCATGGGCTCCATGGACGGCCTCTGCGACCTGATCGGCCGCGCCGCGTTCGGGGTCGTGGCCGCCGTCGTGATGTGGCGGATCGACCCACTGCTCACGGTCGCCGCCTTCGCACCCGTGGTCGCCACCACGCTCGTGGCCGATGCGCTCGGGACGCGGGCGAGCCGCTACGGCGCCGCCGCCCTCGACTCCACCACCAGCCTGAGCCGCTTCCTCGGGGAGGTGGTGAACGCTCAGCTCGCGGTGCGCGTCGCCGGCGCCCGGGACCGGGTGGTCGGGCGCCTCACTGACATCGGCGAGACCCGCCGGCGGCTGTCGCTGCGCGACCGCGTCTTCTCCGAGACCCTCAACGCGACCAACTGGGGCCTGGTCCACGTCAGCACCGGCGCGGTGCTGCTCCTCGGCGCGGCCCGCATCCGGTCCGGGGCGTTCACGGTCGGCGACATCGCGCTGTTCGTCGTGTTCCTCGGCCAGCTCACGTTCCTGCCCGCCGAGATCGGGCGGGTGATCACCGAGCTCAAGCGCACGCAGGTGTCCGTCGACCGGATGCACGCGCTCATGCCCGGCGAGCCGCCGGAGGCCGTCGTCGCCCCCGCGCCCGTCTACCTTCGGCGCGCGCTGCCGGCCGTCGAGCCGGCCCCGCCGAGGGAGCTCCTCGAACGGCTCGAGGTCGCCGGCCTGACCTGCCGCCATCCGGCGAGCGGGTGTGGCATCGACGACGTGTCCTTCACCGTCGAGCGGGGCTCCTTCACCGTCGTCACCGGCCGGATCGGCTCCGGGAAGACCACGCTGCTCCACGCCCTGCTCGGGCTCCTCCCTGCCTCCGGCGAGGTGCTCTGGAACGGCCGGGTCGTCGACCGGCCGGACACGTTCCTGGTGCCGCCCCGGTGCGCCTTCACGCCCCAGGTGCCGCGGCTGTTCAGCGAAGCGCTGCGGGACAACCTCCTCCTCGGCCGGCCCGACCTGCCCGGCGCCGTCGCCGAAGCCCTGGGGGCCGCCGTGCTCGACGACGACGTCGCCGGCTTCGAACGGGGGCTCGACACCCTCGTCGGGCCCCGGGGCGTGAAGCTGTCCGGCGGGCAGGTCCAGCGGGCCGCCGCGGCGCGGATGTTCCTCGGCCAGGCCGAGCTCCTGGTGTTCGACGACCTGAGCTCGGCCCTCGACGCCGCCACCGAGGCCGAGCTCTGGGCCCGGCTGTTCGCGCGGCGCGACGGCGTCACCTGCCTGGTCGTGTCCCACAGTGCGGCGGCGCTCGCGCGCGCCGACCAGGTCCTCACCCTGAACGGCGGCCGGCGAGGTGGCTGAGGAGGAGCGGGGTGAACGTGGCGGCGGCCTGCTCGGGGATCCAGTGGCTGACCCCTTCGAGGACGACGAAGTCGTAGGGGCCGGTGACGAGGTCCGCGGTGGCGTCGGCCGCGGCACGGCCGATGGAGGGGTCGTGGTCGCTCCAGACGTAGAGCGTGGGGACGGGGCAGGGCGGGACGGCCACGCTCGCCTTGGCCGACATCGCCCGGTACCAGTCGACGGCGGCAACGAGGACACCGGGGGCGGACATGTCCTCGATGTGGGCGGCGATCGAGGCCTCGGTGAGGCCGGCGTAGGCCTGGCGCAGCCCGGCACCGCCGTCGGCCAGCAGCTGGGCCTCGATCTGACCCCGTGGGGCCTCGCGGAAAGCGCGCATGTAGCCCGAGCGCTGGTTCTGGTCGGACGGCGCCGCGTCCCGTGCCTGGTAGGCCCGGACGAAGGCCGCAGGGTGGGGCGTCGACGCGATGGTGAGCGTGCGGATGCGGCCGGGGTGGTGGCCGGCCACGGTCCACGCCACCGAGCCGCCGAAGTCGTGGCCGACCAGGTCGACCTGGTCCGCCTGGAGGGCGTCGACGATGCCGAGCACGTCGTCGACCAGATGGGCCATGGCGTAGGCGGCCGGGTCGTCGGGCCGGGCGCCGGGGGAGTAGCCGCGCTGGTCGACGGCGACGGCCCTGCGGCCCTCGGCGGCGAGGGCATCCAGCTGCGCGGCCCAGCAGCGTGACGTCTGCGGGAACCCGTGCAGCAGGAGCACGACCCGCCCGTCCTCGGGGCCGGCCACCCGGGCCCGGAACGTCAGCCCGTTGGCGGCGATCTCGACCGTGTCCGTTCCCGTAGCCGTCATCGGGGACGAGCGTAGGTGCGCACCACCGATCAGCGGGACGCAAGGCTCGGATCGCCCGCACGGCCATGGTCACCGTGGCCAAGGTCGCGCCCTCGCGACGTACCTTCCGTCGTCGCACCCGGGCGATCCCTAGACTTGCGGCACGCCGTGAGACGGGGGTGCCGTCATGTGTCGGAGAACGGTCGTGCTCGCCTTGGTGCTCGGACTGGCGGTCGCGACCGCCGGGGTGGCGGGGCCCGCGGGCCCTGCGGGGGCCGCGCCGGTCACGGTCACCGTGGCCGGGAGCTTCCAGAGCGAGCTGGGCTGTCCGGGGGACTGGCAGCCCGAGTGTCCCCTCACCCAGCTGATGCTCGACCCGGACGACGGGATCTGGCAGGCGAGCTTCGCGCTGCCCGCCGGCGCCTGGGAGTACAAGGTGGCGCTCGACGGCACGTGGGACGAGAACTACGGGGCGGGCGCGGTGCGGGATGGTCCCAACATCGCGCCGAGCCTGACGGCGCCGGCCACGGTCGGGTTCTTCTACGACGACGGGACGCACTGGGCGACCGACGACGTCACGTCCGTGATCGCCACGGTGCCGGGCAGCTTCCAGAGCGAGCTGGGCTGCGCCGCCGACTGGGATCCCGCCTGCCTGCGGTCCTGGCTCCAGGATCCCGACGGCGACGGCATCTACCGCTTCTCCACCTCGGCCCTGCCGCCGGGCGACTACGAGGCCAAGGTGGCCATCGACCAGGCGTGGGACGAGAACTACGGCGCCGGGGGCGTCACGAACGGGCCCAACATCGGCTTCACTGTCGGAGCCGGCGACGTCGTCACGTTCAGCTACGACTCCGTGACCCACCTGCTGGAGATCGGCACCATCCCGAGCGAGCCGGTCGACGACGCGGCTCTGGTCCGTGACCCGGTGCGGCACCCGTTCGTGGACGAGATGCTCTACTTCGCCATCCCCGACCGGTTCGCCAACGGCGACCAGGCCAACAACTGCGGCGACTTCGCCGGTGTGTGCGTAGCCAACGACACGCAGGAGAACGTGCTCACCCACGGCTACCTGCCGAGCGACAAGGGCTACTACCACGGCGGCGACCTCAAGGGCCTGCGCCAGAAGCTGCCGTACCTCGACCAGCTGGGCATCACCGCGGTGTGGGTGGGCCCGATCTACGCCAACAAGAGCGTCCAGGAGGACTCCACCGACCTGTACGGGCACTCGGCCGGCTACCACGGCTACTGGATCCGTGACTTCCTCCACGTGGACCCCCACCTGGGCACCGACGAAGAGTTCGGCCGCCTCGTGGACGAGGCGCACGGGCGCGGCATCAAGGTGTTCATGGACATCGTCACCAACCACACGGCCGACGTCATCCAGCTGGAGGGCAACGCGGGCTACCGCAGCAAGGCCGCCTTCCCGTACGTCGACGCCAACGGGCAGCCGTTCGACGACTCGGACTACGCCTACTCGGGGCAGGCCGACTACACGTTCCCCGAGGTCGACACCTCGTCGTTCCCTTACGTGCCCACGGTGCCGGCGGACGAGCCGCCGAAGAACCCGGCGTGGCTGAACGACCCGCTGCTCTACCACAACCGCGGCAACACCAGCTTCTCCGGGGAGAACTCGCTCTACGGCGACTTCTTCGGGCTCGACGACCTGTGGACCGAGCGCCGCGAAGTGGTCGAGGGCATGGTCGACATCTACTCCCACTGGATCGACGAGTTCGGCGTCGACGGCTTCCGCATCGACACGACCAAGCACGTGAACATGGAGTTCTGGCAGCGCTTCGGCCCTGCCATCCTCGCCGAGGCCCACGAGCGCGGGATCGACGACTTCTTCGCCTTCGGCGAGGTGTTCGACCAGCAGTTCGGCTCGCCGTTCATGAGCGAGTTCTCCACCCGCGGGCAGCTGCAGGCGACCATCGACTTCGGCTTCCAGCTGGCCGCTCGCGGCTTCGCCTCCCAGGGCGCGGCCACGAACAACCTGCGGGACTTCTTCGCCACAGACGACTGGTACACCGACGCGGACAGCAACGCCTACGCCATGCCGACGTTCCTCGGGAACCACGACATGGGCCGCATCGGCTACTTCCTCCAGCGGGTGGACCAGCCCGGTGCGAGCGACGCCGAGCTGCTGGCCCGGTCGCAGCTGGCGCACGCGCTGATGTTCTTCTCGCGGGGCCAGCCGGTCGTCTACTACGGCGACGAGCAGGGCTTCACCGGTGACGGGGGCGACAAGGACGCCCGCGAGGACATGTTCGCGAACTACGTCCCCACGTACGCCGACAACGACCTCATCGGCACCGACGAGACCAGCGCCGGCGACAACTTCGACCGAGACCACCCGCTGTACAAGACGATCTCCAAGTACGCCAACCTGCGGGCGCGGTACCCCGCGCTGAGCACCGGCGCCCAGATCAACCGCTACAGCAGCGACGGGCCCGGCGTGTACGCCTTCTCCCGCATCGACCGCGACGAGCGGATCGAGTACGTCGTGGCGCTCAACAACAGCGAGGGGCCGGCCAGCGCGGCGGTGCCCACCTACTCACCCGCGGGCGCGTCGTACAAGCTGATCTCGCCCCAGCCCGTGGATGGAGCACCGGTGGCGGCCAGCCTCCGCACGGGCCCGGGCGGCACCCTGCCGGTGACGGTGCCCGCGCTCGGCATGGTGATCTACAAGGCGAAGGAGCCGGTGCCGGCCAGCGACGCCGCCCCGGCCATCGACATCACGAGCCTCGACCACGGCGACACTGCGGTCCTCGGCACCACCTCGATGGACGGGCAGCAGGTGCTCGACCGCGTCGAGGTGGCGGCCTCGCTGGATCGGGACACGCTGGCCGAGGTCACGTTCGCGGCCAAGGTGGGCGACGGCCCGTACGTGCCCATCGGGACCGACGACAACCCGCCCTACCGGGTGTTCTGGGACGCCAGCACCGTGGCCGGCCAGCCCGACGCGCGGGTCTCGTTCCGGGCCATCGTCAACGACCTGTCGGGCCACCTGGCGTCCGACCAGGTGGTCGGGGTCGGCGTCGAGCTCGCCCAGCCCACCGGGCCCACCACGCCGTACGCGCTGATCCACTACCAGCGCCCGGCCGGCGACTACGGCGACCACACCACGGGCAACTCGGCCGACTTCTGGGGCCTGCACCTGTGGGGCGACGCCATCGCCCCGTCCGAGGCCACCGACTGGCTCGCCCCCAAGCCGTTCCTGGGCGAGGACGAGTACGGGCGGTTCGCCTTCGTGCAGCTGGCCAACGACGCCGCGCCGGTCAACTTCATCGTCCACCGGGGCGACACCAAGGACCCGGACAACAGCCCCGACCGCAGCTTCGACCCCGCCGCCACGCCCGAGATCTGGCTGCGGCAGGGTGACGTCAACGTGTACACGTCGCAGGCGGCGGCCCAGGGTCACGCCACCGTGCACTACGCCTGCTCGGCGTGCGGGGCGGTGACGCTGAACGGCGCGCCGCCCGACGCGGTCGACGACTACGGCGCGGTGTGGCAGGTCGCGCCGCCCGACCTGTCCGCCCCGGTCGCGGTGACGATCGCCGACGCCGGCACGGTCACGATCGACGGCCTGTCGTTCACGCCGACGGAGACGCCGAGCGCCTGGTTCCAGCCGGGCGAGCAGGTCGTCCACCCGTCGCGGGGCGCGGCGCAGGACTACGCGACGATCCATTACCGCCGGCCCGCGGGCGACTACGGCGACGCCACCAGCAGCAACTTCGCGGACTTCTGGGGCCTGCACGTGTGGACCGGCGCGGCGGCCGAGACGGTGTGGACCGATCCGCTGCGCCCGGCCGGCCAGGACGTTTTCGGCGCGGTGTTCCGGGTCGATCTGGTCGACGGCGCCGACCAGCTGGCCTACATCCTCCACCGGGGCGACACCAAGGACCCCGGGCCGGACCAGTTCCTGGTCTTCGCCCAGGATGGCCACGAGGTCTGGCAGCTCCAGGGCGCCGATCCGGAGCGACCGTACGTGGCCCCGGTCCGCGGCCCGTGAGCTCGGCCCCGCTCCGTGGTCCGTGAGCTCGGCCCCGGTTCGGGGCCGGTGACCCGAAGGTCGAACGCGGTGCAGTGCGATATGCGAGGATCCGCCCGGGCTTTTGGCGTCGGGAGGGTGGATGGCAACAACCGTGACGGGATCGACCGGGCTCCGGTCGGGCAATCCGGCCCTGAGCGAGTCGTTCGTCGAGAAGAACCTGCGCCTGGCTACGCCCCGGCCGATGACCGTGGTGGGCGTCAGCTTCAAGACCTTGGTCCTGCTGGCCGTGCTCGTGGCCGGTGGGGCGTGGGGGTGGGCCTCGGCCGTCCAGCCCACCGGGGTCGACCTCGGGAACGGGTACGCCAACACGACCGTGACGATCCCGGGTGGGTTCTGGCTGGCCAGCTTCGCCGCCCTCTTCCTCGGGATCTTCATCGCCATCCAGCCCCGGCGGGCGGCGTTGCTGGGGGTGCTCTACGCCGTGTGCGAGGGCTTCTGCCTCGGCGCGATCTCCGCGATGTTCGACGCGCAGACCGAGGGCATCGTGGGCGCGGCCGTGCTCTCGACCGGATGTGTGTTCCTCGTGGCGCTGGTGCTGTACGTCACCCGCATCGTGAGGCCGACACAGCGGATGGCGTTCGCGGTGATCGCCGGGCTGGGTGGGCTGATGCTGCTCTACACGTTCGTGTTCGTGCTCTCGATCTTCAACTGGTCGTGGCTCTACAGCGAGAGCTTCCGCACGGTCGGCATCGCGGTCACGCTGATCGCCATCGTCCTGGCCGCGCTCAGCCTGGTGCTCGACTTCGGCACCATCGAGGCCGGCGTGCAGGCGGGCGCGCCCAAGGAGCTCGAGTGGTACCTCGCCTTCGGGCTGATGGTGACGCTCGTGTGGCTGTACATCACCATCCTCAAGCTGCTCGCCCTGCTGGCCCGCAACCGCTGACAGCGCCGGCGGTCAGCCGGCCGAGATGTCGACGTCCGCCGCCTTGGCGAGCAGGCTCAGCTCGTCGACGATGGCGTCGAGGAGGTCCCACAGGTCGGGGACCAGCTCGCGGCACGAGACCAGGCCGAAGTCGAGCGAGTCGAGGTAGCTCTGCACGGTGATGTTGAGCCCCTGCCCGTCGAGGATCGTCGACACCGGGTAGTAGTGCAGCATCTGCGCCCCCGCGGTGTAGAGCGGCTGGCGGGGCCCGGGGACGTTGGAGATCACCACGTTCACCGGCGGCATGAAGCGGCCGGCGGTGAGCCGGGTGGCGGTGCGCATGGCGCGGGCGAACACGGCCGGCGGTGGGAACTGGGCGAAGTCCGTGAGCGAGTCGGCCGGCACCGCGTCGAAGAGCCCCTTGGCGTCGACCATGGCCTCGTGCACCCGGGCGACCCGCAGCAGCGGATCGGGCTCGTCGGTCGGGAGCGTGGCGAAGATGGCCGACACCCGGTTCGTCCACTTCTCGGCCTCGTCGCCGCTGCGGATCGAGACGGGGACCATCGCCACGAGCGGGATCTCCGGCAGCTCGTCGTGGTCCTCCAGCCAGCGCCGCAGCCCCCCGGCGCACATGGCCATGACGACGTCGTTGACGGTGGCCCCGAGCGCGTTCTTGACGTCCTTCACCGCGCTCAGCGACGTGGAGCGGAACGCGAACCGGCGATGCGGCGTGATCTTCGCGTTGAACCGCAGCCGGGGCGCGGCCGTCGGGAGCGACCCCTTGACCTCGCCCTCCGGTGCCCGGGCGCGGCCCACGTTGAGCACGGCGCCGAGCGGGCCGCGCAGGCTAGCCCGGGCCTGGTTGGCCGCCGAGACCAGGATCGGGTTGCGCAGCGCCACCCCGAGCTCGCGCATGGTGCGTACGCCGAGGAGCAGGGCCCGGCCCGGCTTGTGGAGGAGGTTGACCCCGGCGCGGGCCAGCATCTGGCCGTCGCTCGGGACCCGTCCCACCGGCTCCACCACCTCGGGCGCGGGCGGCAGCACGTCCCCCGCGGGGTCGCCGTCGAGCATCAGCACCAGCAGCTCGGCCCCGGCCGCCCCGTCGATCGTGGCGTGGTGGACCTTGGTGAGGATGCCGAAGCGGCCGTCGGGCAGGCCCTCGATCACGTAGGTCTCCCACAGCGGCTTGCTGCGGTCGAGCGGACGCCCGACGATCCGGGCCACGACCTCGGCGATCTGGTCGTCGCGCCCGGGCGGCGGCACGCCGCTGTGGCGCACGTGGAAGTCGAGGTCGAAGTCCGGATCCTCGATCCAGTAGGGGTGGTCCAGGCCCAGCGGCACCTCGCGCAGTCGGCGGCGCAGCGGTTCGAGCAGGTGCAGCCGGCGCTCGATCTGGGCCCGCCAGGCCGCGTACGGGTCGTAGTCGGGGTCGTCCGCGGGCCGGGCGTAGATCGACAGGCTGGAGACGTGGCCGAACTGCGCGCCCGTCTCCACGTAGAGGAACGAGGCGTCGAGGCCGGACAGTTGCTTCATGGTCCCCTCCCTGCAGCGCAACGGTACCGTGGTCGGCACGATGAGCGCTCCAACGTCACAGCCGGTGCGCCGGCCGAGCCGGCTACTGCTGGCGGCCGAGGCGCCGCGGGCCCTCGGGGAGATGGTCCTGCTCCAGGCGGCCCGGCCGCTCCTGGCGAACGCCCCGCGGGGGGACGGCCATCCGGTGCTGGTGCTGCCCGGGCTCGGGGCGGACGATCGCTCGACCATCCCGCTACGCCGGTTCCTGCGCCGCCTCGGCTACCGGGTCCACGGCTGGCGGCTGGGGATCAACATCCCGTCGC
>JBKPRS010000084.1:0-11519 GCA_046734695.1 Actinomycetota bacterium
CCCTGGCGCTGGCGCTGGCCGGCGGCGCGGTGGCCGCGGCGGTGGCCCTCGGGACGGCCGGCGACGGCAGCGCCTCCGGTGACAGCCACCGTGACGGCCGGGCCGGTTCGGCCTTGCAGGCGGCCGCGGCCATGCCGGCGATGGCTCCGGCCTCCGCCGCCACCTCGACCTGGTACTGCACCGCGGGCACGGCCGTGCCCGACGGCATGGCCGACCACACCGTGGTCATGGCCAACGCCGGCACAGACGACCGCACCGCCACCGTGACCGTGGTGGCGGGCGACCTGAAGCGCCCGGGTGTGCCGCCCGCCGGAGTGCTGCCCGACCCCGTGGTCCGCCAGGTGCCCGTGCCGGCGGGGAGCCGGGTGACGCTGCGCCTGGGCGACGTCGTGCAGGCCCCGCTGGCCGCCGCGGTGGTCGAGGTCGACGGGGGCGGCGTCGCGGTCGAGCACGCGGTCAACGGGCCGCAGGGGGCGGACGTGACGCCATGCTCCAGCTTCGCCGCACCCGCCTGGCACTTCGCCTGGGGGACCACGACCCGGGACGCTCACGAGCTGGTCGTGTTCTTCAACCCCTTCCCCAGCCCGGCCACCATCGACGGCGTGTTCATGACCGAGGACGGGCCTCGGGAGCCGACCCGGCTCCAGGGCTTCCCCGTCCCGCCCCGCAGCGTCGTGGGGATCGACCTCGGCGACGACGTGACCCGCAGCGAGGAGGTGGCCGGCACCTTCCGGGCCCGCAGCGGCCGGGTGGTGGTCGAGCGCATCACCCAGCACGACGGCAGCCTGGGCATCCGCGGCCTGACGCTGGGACTGGGCGCCCCCGAGGCCGCCACCACCTGGGTGTTCGCCGACGGGGAGGCCTCGGTCCCCAGCCCGCAGACCCCGCCGCCGGGGGCGGAGCTCACGACCACGACCACCTCCACGACGACCACGACCACCACCCCATCGGGGCCCACGACCGCCACGGCGACCGGTGCCGAGCCCGACAACGGCCTCTCCACCAGCGAGAAGATCGTCGTGTACAACCCCGGCCACGAGCAGGCGAAGGTCGACGTGCGGTTGCGCCCCGGCGCCGACGACGAGAGCGGCGTCCCCCAGCCCTTCCACCTCACCGTGGCCGGGGGCGGCTACGAGGTGGTCGACTACGGCGCCGAGCCCCGGGTCACCGCGGGCCTCGACCACGCCACCGTGGTGCAGTCGACCAACGGGGTGCCGGTGGTGGCCGAGCGGGTCACGGTGGACACGATGCCGCGCACCGCGCTGGTCCCGGGCCGGCGCCGCACCGCGCCCCCGCCCGAGGCGCCGCCCGGCGAGATGACCGCCGGCACTGGCGCCCGCCTCGCGGCCCGGGACTGGACGTTCCCGACGATCTCGCTCAGCACCGAGGGCGTGGCAGGCTTCGCGGTCTACAACCCGGACCCCCACCAGCCCGTCCGGGTCGAGCTGTTCGGGCTGGGCGCCGACACCGAGCAGACGGGTGTCACCGCGATCAGCGTCCCGCCAGGCGGCCGGGCCACCATCCCCTTCGCCCCCGACGTGGCCGCCGCCGCCGAGGGCGTGGTCGTCCGCGCCCCCCGGCCGATCGTGGTGGACCGCCTGGTGGCGGAGAGCGACGGGCGCCGCCTGGCCCTGGGCGCCGGCCTCCCCGCCCTGGACGGCGCCAAGCTGCTCTCCGACCTGAGCGACGACTGAGCCTCCCGGCCCGGGTGTCGCTGGTGGGGTGACGCCCGGGGGCGGCTGGTCGCTGGCGTGGGCGAGGGCTGAGGCACATGCGGGGCCCGGGCGTCGCTGGCGGGGTGTCCCGGAGGGATGGGACCATCAGGGCGTGGAGCGGCTCGGGCTCATCGTCGTGCTGGTGCTGATGGCCGTGGGGATCGCTGCGGTCATCAACCGGCGCCGGCGTCCGCCCGTGCCCACCAACGTGTCTCACACCGTGCCGGACCGGCTCGACCGGGCCGACTTCGTCCGGCCCGAGGCGCCGTGGCTGGTGGCGGTGTTCACCTCGGCCACCTGCTCGTCCTGCGGTGGCGTGTGGGACAAGGCCCGCCACCTCGACGGCGACGCCGTGGCCGTCCAGGAGGTCGAGGCGGGCGCAGCCCGGGCGCTCCAGGACCGCTACCGGATCACCGCCGTGCCCACCGTCGTGATCGCCGACGCCGCCGGCGTGGTGCGCGCCGCGTTCGTCGGGCCGGTCACCGCCACAGACCTGTGGGCCACCGTGGCCGAGCTACGAGAGCCCGGGACGCTCCCGACCCAGGGCTGCAGCCACGGCGTCGAGCCAGGGAGCCCGCAGGCCGAGCCGCTCGGCTAGGTCGGCCAGGTCGGCTAGGCCAGCCGGGTAGGTCAGGAGGTCAGCTGGGCGGAGCCGGGGGCGGCGGGACAGGCGGATGCGAGCCGGCCAGCGCGTCGGTCGGCGCCGCTACCGGGGCGTCCGGGCCGCGGCCGGGGCCGATCTCGACGCCCCGGTCGCGGGGAGTGTCGCCGGCGTCGCCGTTGCCGCCCCGGGGCACGCCCCCGCCGAGGGTGATGAGCCGGCTGACCTCGGCGCCGTCGATGGTCTCGCGCTCCAGCAGGGCCCGGGCCACCAGGTCCAGGCCGTTGCGGTGCTCGCGGAGGACCTCGCGGCAGCGGTCCTCCTGCTCGCGCAGGATCCGCTCGACCTCTTCGTCGATGACCCGGGCGGTCTCGTCTGAGTAGTCGCGGGTGTGGATCAGGTCTTCGCCCAGGAACACCTGGCCGCTCGACCCCCACGCCATGGGGCCGACCCGGGATGACATGCCCCACTCGGCCACCATCTTGCGGGCTAGCTCGGTCGAGCCCACCAGGTCGTTGTTGGCGCCGGTCGAGATCACGCCGAACACCAGCTCCTCGGCGCAGCGCCCGCCCATGCGCACCACCAGGCTGTCCTGGATGTAGTCCTGGCGGTAGATGTGCTTCTCGTCGACGGGGAGCTGCTGGGTGACGCCGAGAGCCATGCCGATGGGCAGGATCGTCACCTTGTGCACGGGGTCGGCGTTCGGGAGCACCGCGGCGCACACGGCGTGGCCGGCCTCGTGGTAGGCGATGACCTCCTTCTCGGCCTCCGACAGCGCCATGGAGTCACGGCGCTGGCCCATGAGCACCCGGTCGCGGGCCTGCTCGAAGTCGGCGTTGCGGATCTCGTCCTGGCCCGCCCGCACCGCGAACAGCGCGGCCTCGTTGACCAGGTTGGCCAGGTCGGCGCCGGACATGCCGGGCGTGCCCCGGGCCACCACGTCGAGGTCGACGTCGGGGGCGAGGCGCTTGGACTTGGCGTGCACGCCGAGGATGGCCCGGCGCTCGTCCAGCTCGGGCAGCGGGACGACGACCTGGCGGTCGAAGCGGCCGGGGCGCAGCAGGGCCGGATCGAGGATGTCGGGCCGGTTGGTGGCCGCCATCATCACGATGCCCTCGGTGGCCTCGAAGCCGTCCATCTCCGACAGCATCTGGTTGAGGGTCTGCTCGCGCTCGTCGTGGCCACCGCCGAGGCCCGCGCCCCGCTTGCGGCCGATCGAGTCGATCTCGTCCACGAAGATGATGGCCCGGCCCAGCTTGCGGGCGTTCTGGAACAGGTCGCGCACGCGGCTGGCGCCGACGCCCACGAACATCTCCATGAAGTCCGAGCCGGTCACCGACAGGAAGGGCACGCCGGCCTCGCCGGCCACCGCCCGGGCGATCAGCGTCTTGCCGGTCCCCGGCGGGCCGACGAGCAGCACGCCCTTGGGGATGCGGGCGCCGATCTCGGCGAAGCGCTCGGGGTGCTTGAGGAAGTCGACGACCTCGGTGATCTCCTGCTTGACGCCGTCGTAGCCGGCCACGTCGGCGAACGTCGTGCCCGGGCGCTCGGTGGAGTACGTCTTGGCCCGGCTGCGGCCGATCGACATGATCCCGCCCATCTGGGACTGGGCGCGGCGTTGCAACAGCCAGAAGATGCCGATGAAGAGCGCCACCGGGATCAGCAGGGGCAGCAGCGCCTCGAAGATGGAGGGCTGCGGGTTGGAGAACTCGACGTTGACGTTGTGCTCACGGAACAGCGCCAGGTCCTCCTCCGGGGGCTCGTTGGGCCCGTTGCTGGAGAACTTGGTGCCGTCCTTGAGGGTGCCGGTGATGTTGCCGCCGTTGTTCGACCAGGTGATCTTCTCGACCTGGTCGGCGGCGACCTTGGAGCGCAGATCCGTGTAGCTGATGCTCTTGCTGCTGTCGCGCGACATCACGCTCGGGAGCAGGAGCACCGCCGCCAGCACGCCACCGAGCACCCAGATCGTCCAGCGCGGCATCTGCTCGCGGCCACCGACGCCCTGGCCGCGCGGCGACCGCCCCGAGGGCGGGGGCGGCGGGGGCGGGGGCGGGGGCTGACTCATGCATCACAGGATACGGGTGGATGGGCAGGGAACTGCCATCGACACGCAAGGTGCGCTCCGGTCCGCCGGGAAGGCCATCCACGCTGCGTAGGCGTCGCGGTACTCGCTAGCTTGTGGCGCCATGAACCGTGCCTGCGCCCGCCCCGCGTGCGGCCATCCCGCGGCGGCGACGTTCGAGTACGACTACCAGACACGCACCACCTGGCTCGACCCGCTGGCGGGGGAGCGCCACCCGATGGCGTACGACCTGTGCTCCGGGCACGCGGACGCCCTCACGGTGCCCCGGGGCTGGCGGCTGGTCGACCGGCGCGCGGGAGCCGGGTTCGGGGATGCCCTGGCCTCGTGAACCACACCCCGGGACCCGCCCTGAGGATCGCCATCCCGCCGTCTACGGGATGGCGTGTGCGGGCACGTAGCCTGGTGCGGTGTCCGAGCCCGACCAGGCGTTGATCGCGCCCGACGACGAGCGCGTCCCGGTCCGCTGGGGGCTCGGAGATGCCGCGGCCGGCTGGCTGCTGGCCCAGGTCGGCGGGTTCATCGCCATCGTCATCGTGGCCGCGCTGAGCGGGTCCCACGCCGAGTCGAGCGAGGACCTTTCCCTCGGTTGGCTGGCCATCGCCCAGCTGGGCCTGTGGGCCGGCCTGGGCGGTGTCCCGCTGCTGGCCGCCCGGCTCAAGGGCAACGGCGCGGTGATCGACTTCGGCCTCCGGGCCAAGGTCGTCGACCCCGCGATCGGCCTCGGGGTCGGGTTGGGGACCCAGTTCATCCTGGTCCCCGCGCTCTACATCCCCATCTCGTGGGTCATCGATCTCAGCGCGGACAAGCTGGAGGAGCCGGCCCGCGAGCTCACGGACCGGGCCACCGACACGTTGGGCGTGGTGCTGCTGGTGCTCATCGTGGGCATCGGCGCCCCCATCGTGGAGGAGCTCTTCTACCGGGGCCTGCTGCTGCGCTCGCTGGAGCGGCGCTTCGGCGCCAACTGGGTGCCTGTCGCCGGTTCGGCCGTGCTCTTCGCGGCCTCGCACTTCCAGCCCCTGCAGTTCCCGGCCCTGGTGCTGCTGGGCGTGATCCTCGCCTTGCTGGTGCAGCGCACCGGCCGCCTGGGCCCTGCCATAGCCACCCACATGGTGTTCAACCTGACCACCGTGACGTTCCTGGTGCTGTCGCGATGAGCCTCGACACGAACCTGGGGACGGCCGCGCCCGAGGCCGACTACGACGACTGGGACGACGACGACCGGGTCGAGACCCCGGCCTGGGACGACGCCGAGCTCGCCGCCCAGCGCCACCGGGTGCGCTGGATCGTCGACCTGGTGGTCGTGGGCCTGTGCGTGGGCTTCGTCCTGTGGCACCTGCAGCCGGACCTGTTGCTGCGCAACACCACCCCTGCGGGCGGCGACATGGGGGCCCACGTGTGGGGCCCCGCCTACCTGCGCGACCACCTGCTGCCCCACGGCCAGGTCGCGGGCTGGTCGCCGGACTGGTACGCCGGCTTCCCCGCCTACCAGTTCTACATGGTGGTCCCGTCGCTGCTGATCGTGGCGCTCAACGCCGGGATCCACGGCCTGGGCGGCCTGCTGCCCGCCGCGGTGGGCGCCGGCCTGATCGCGCTGGCGGTGGTCCGCCGGCACGACCGCCGCGTCCGGCGCCTCGCCATCGCGGGCGCGGTCGTGGCGCTGCTGCTGGTCGGACTGCCTTACGGCGTTGCGTTCAAGTTGGTCTCGGTGAGCGGGCTCGCGACCCTGCCGGTGGCGGCCTACGCCTTCGGACGGCTGTCGGGCCTGCGCTTCCCGACCCCGGCCGTGCTGGCGGTGGCGACCCTGCCGTTCCTGTTCTACCGGGGCTTCACGATCTACGGCGGCAACATCGCGTCGACGCTGGCGGGCGAGTTCGCCTTCTCGATGTCGCTGAGCCTGGCCGTGCTCTACCTGGGCCTGGTGTTCAAGGGCCTGGAGACCGGCCGCTACCGGGCGCTGGCCGCGGTCACGCTGGCGCTGACCGGCCTGTGCCACCTCATCCCTGCGTTCTGGGCACTGGGCGCCACCGCGGTGATCGTGGCCGTGCGCTTCCGGCGCTCGTCCTCGTCCGGTGAGCTGGGCTACGGGCTGCTGGCGGCGGCCGCCCTGCTGGCCACGCCGGCGGCGACGCAGATCGCGCTATCGCCCCTCTTCGACACCAAGGTGACGACCCTGGCGCTCATCCCGCTGGCGTTCGGCGTGCTGGTGGCGGCGGCCGGGCTGTGGGTGCTGTCGGACAGCGTCCGCTGGCTGACGCCCACCGTCGTGGTCGGCGGCCTGCTGGCCATGTGGTGGATCGGGCCGTTCTACCTGCGCCGGCACTACATGAACGACATGGGCTGGGAGAAGCTCCCGTACCGCAACGCCGACCCGCCCGAGACGATCTGGAAGTACCTGCTGCCCCGGGCCACGCCCGACGTGGACCTGCGCTGGGCGTTCGCCCTGGCGCTGGTGGCCGCGGGCCTGGCCGTGGCGCTGCGGCTGCGGGCAGGGATCTTCCTCGCGGTGATGACCGTGGGCGTCGGGGTGGTGTTCGTGGTGGCCCCCGAGGGCCGGCTGTGGAACGGCCGCCTGCTGCCCTTCTACTACCTGACCGTCATCCTGCTGGCGTTCGTGGGCGTGTCCGAGACCATGCGCACGGCCATGACCGCGGCCCGGGCCCCGGACTGGACCCGCGATCCCCACGTCCGCCGTACGGCGCTCGGGATCATCGGCGCCATCGCCGCCCTGGCCGCCGCCATCACCGTGCTGGCCGGAGTGGCACCGGACGCGTCGCCGGCCGGTGGGCTGAACCTGACCTGGGTGTTCCGCCTGGCGCTCACCGGCGCGGGGCTGTGCGTCATCGGACGGCTGTGGGAAGGCTTCGCCCTGGCGCTGCTGACCATGGTGGTCGGCGCCACCTTCGACTCCCCCGATGCTCCGCTGCGCGGCTGGTTCCTGGACAACACCCGGGCGACCACCGCCTACCTGGCGCTGGCGCTGCTGGTGGTCCTCACCGTGGCTGCGGTCGTGCGGATCGTCATGGCCCGAACCGACACCGACCGCCCGGACCCGCCCGGTGCGGGGGCGTTCACCGCCGCCGCCACGCTGGCGGTGGTGGCGGTGCTGGTGGGCGTGCCCGCCGGCCAGCTTCCGTTCAGCGAGCGGAGCGACAACGGCTACGCCTGGCCCAGCTTCTCGCCCTGGAAGGTGCAGGCCACGCCGGCCAGCTTCGTGCCCTCGTGGGCGAAGTGGAACTACACGGGCTACGAGGGCAAGGACGCCTACCGCGAGTACCACGACGTGGTCCAGACCATGGCCGAGGTGGGGCAGGACGAGGGCTGCGGCCGGGCCTTCTGGGAGTACGAGAAGGAGCTGGACCGCTACGGCACCCCCATGGCCCTGATGCTGCTCCCGCACTGGACGAACGGCTGCATCGGCTCGATGGAGGGCCTGTACTTCGAGTCGGCGGCCACGACGCCGTTCCACTTCCTGACCCAGGTCGAGCTGTCGACCGCGCCCAGCGCGGCCCAGCGGGACCTGCCCTACGGCGGGTTCGACATCGACAAGGGCGTGCAGCACCTGCAGATGCTGGGCGTCCGGTACTACATGGCGACTTCGGACAACGCCATCAGCCAGGCCCGCACCAACCCCGACCTCACCGAGATCGCCAAGTCGGGCCCGTGGGTCATCTTCGAGGTGGCGGACAGCGAGATGGTCACCCCGCTGGAGAACGAACCGGCGGTGGTGACGGGCATCACCGACAGCCAGGTCGACTGGGTGGAGCAGCCTCTCGACGAGTCGGGACGCTTCGGCGGCCCCGCCACCCGCTGGTACACCGACCCCACGCAGTGGGAGGTGCCCCTGGCGTCCAGCGGTCCGGACTCGTGGCAGCGGGTCGCGGTCGGCGAGCGCCCCGAGGCCCGGCCCGTGCCCCAGGTCGAGGTGTCGAACATCGAGACCGGCGACAACAAGATCTCCTTCGACGTGGACCAGGTCGGCAGCCCCGTGCTGGTCAAGGCGTCGTACTTCCCCAACTGGAAGGCCTCGGGCGCCGAAGGGCCGTACCGGGTGGCCCCCAACCTGATGGTGGTCGTCCCCACGGACAAGCACGTCGAGCTGACCTACGGCCGGACGGGGGTGGAGTGGCTCTCGTACGCCCTCGCGCTGATCGGCCTGGCTGGCCTGATCCTGCTGATCCGGCGGCCGGTCATGCAGTTCTCCGGCGCCGCCTCGGCGGGGACCGTCGCAGCCGAGCCCGGCTACTGGGACGACGACTCGGACGAGGACGATTTCGACGACGAGTACGACGAGTACGAGGACTACGACGACGAGGGGGGCGGAGCGCTCGACGAGGACGTCGGCCCCGACGGGGCGCACCCCAACGGCGCGGACAGCCAGGAAGCCGCGCACGCCGCGGCCACCTCCGGCGACGAGGACGCCGACGGTGACGGCGGGGATGGTGAGGTCGAGGGCCGCGCTGAGGGCGGTGACGGCGGGGAGGACGAGGGCGCTGACGCCGAAGAGCCGCTGGCCGAGACCGAGGCGCACTCCGCGGCCACGGCCGAGGCTGAGGCGGAGCCGGCAGCCGGGACCGAGACCGGCGGGGAGTCGGCCGCTGGGGGCGGGACCGCGGGTGGGTCGTCTGCCGCGGAGCGGGCCGACAGCGATCCGTGACGGGGCGGTTGCGCCGGTTCGCCCTCGTGGCGCTGGTGCCGACGCTGGCCGACATCTGGCTGCTGGTGTTCTTCCGCCAGCAGCTCGGGTGGATCCTGGTCGTGGCGGACCTGGCCGCCATCGCGCTGGCAAGCGTGCTGTCCTACCTGCTCCACCGGGCGGTCACCTTCCGCAGTGATCCCTACGTCCGCTGGGTCGAGATCCCGCCCGCGTTCGTCGGGGTGGCCGCGCTCGCCGCACTGGTCGACGTCGTCGTGCTGCGGGGGCTGTACGCCGGGACCGGGTTCGCGTCCACGCGGGCCCTGGTCGAGGCCAAGGTCGTGGCGCTGCTGGCCGCCGGCGCCGTGCGGCTGGTGGGGTACCGGTTCGTCCTCCTGGGGGAGATCACCGCGGCCCGCAAGGTGCGCTGGAACCGGCCGGAGGCGCCCGGGGAGCAGAGGCTCAGCGTGATCGTGCCCGCCTACGACGAGGCCGACCGCATCGGCCAGACGATCCGCCGGCTGGCGACCGGGCTCGCCGAAGTCGCCGCCGACGGCGGGTTGGAGATCGTGGTCGTGGACGACGGGTCCAGCGATGCCACCGCGGACGCGGCGCTGGCCGCGGGGGCGGACCAGGTCGTCGTCCAGCCGCACAACCGGGGCAAGGGGGCGGCCGTGCGGGCCGGGGTCCTGGCGGCCCGGGGGCGGACCGTGGCGTTCACCGACGCCGACCTGGCCTACGGGCCGGACCAGGTGCTGCGGGTGCTGGCCGCGGTCGAGGACGGCTGGGACGTGGCCATCGGCGACCGGCGGCATCCCGACACCCGCACCCTGGTGCCACCGAGCCGGCTCCGGAAGATCGGCAGCCGGGCGATCAACTGGCTGGGCTACGCCGTCCTGCTCGGCAGCTACCGGGACACCCAGAGCGGGCTGAAGGCCTTCCGATCGGACGTCGCCCGCTTCGTCTTCGCCCGGGCCCGCGTGGACGGGTTCGCCTTCGACGTCGAGCTGCTCCACCTGGTGGAACGGCACCAGCTCTCGCTGGTGGAGGTGCCCGTGGAGGTGACGAACTCGTCGCGCTCGACGGTGCGCGCCGCCCGGGACGCGCTGCGCCAGGCCGGCGACCTGTTCCGCATCCGCCACTGGGCCGCCGAGGGCGCGTACGAGGCCGAGGACGACCTCCCGCCGATCGCGCCGGCGCCGGGAGCCGAGGGGGCCGAGCCGGTTCCCGGACCCTCCGGCCCGGTCCACTAGGTTGGACAGCCGCATGGCGGATCTCGCTTCCCTCGATGCCATCTTCAAGGCTTACGACGTACGGGGGACCGTCCCCGATCAGCTCGACGCGGCCCTGTGCGAGCGCATCGGCGCCGCCTTCGCCCGCTTCGCCGTCGAGCACGGTGGGGCCGAGCGGGTGCTGGTGGGCCGGGACATGCGGCCGTCCGGGGTCGAGCTCGCCGCCGCGTTCTCCCTCGGTGTCCAGCGCCAGGGACTCGACGTGGTCGACCTGGGCCTGGCCTCGACCGATCTCATGTACTTCGCCGCCGGACGCCTCGACGCCCCGGGCGCCATGTTCACGGCGTCGCACAACCCGGCCCAGTACAACGGCATCAAGATGTGCCTGGCCGGCGCGCGGCCCATCGGCGAGGACACGGGCCTGGCCGACATCAAGCGCATGGCGGACGTCGGCGTGGACCGGCCGCCGGTCCCGCCCGGCCGGGTCGAGACCGCCGACCTGCTCGGGGCGTTCGCCGAGCACGTCCGCAGCTTCGTGGACGTCTCGGCGCTGGCCCCGCTCAAGGTCGTGGCCGACACGGCCAACGGCATGGGTGGGCTGGTCGTGCCCCGGGTGTTCGCCACCCTCCCGGTCGAGCTCGAGGTGCTCTACGGCGAGCTGGACGGCACCTTCCCGAACCACCCGGCCGATCCGATCCAGCCCGAGAACCTGCGCGACCTCCAGGCCCGGGTGCGGGCGACCGGGGCGGACGTCGGCCTGGCCTTCGACGGCGACGCCGACCGGGTCTTCCTGGTCGACGACGAGGGCGAGCCGCTGTCGGGCTCGACCACGACCGCCATCGTGGCCAAGGCGATCCTGGAGAAGGAGCCGGGGGCCACGATCCTCTACAACCTGATCTGCTCCCACGCCGTGCCCGAGGTCATCCGCGAGAACGGCGGCACCCCGGTGCGCACCCGGGTCGGCCACTCCTTCATCAAGGCGGTCATGGCCGAGACCGGTGCCGCCTTCGGCGGCGAGCACTCGGCCCACTACTACTTCCGCGACAACTTCCGGGCTGACTCGGGCAGCATCGCCGCCCTGATGGTGCTGGAGCAGATCTCCAAGGCCGGCGTGGCGCTGTCGGCCCTGCGCAAGCCGTTCGACCGCTACGCCGCGTCGGGCGAGATCAACACGACCGTGGACGACGCCGCGGCCGTGATCGAGCGGGTGGCCGCGGCCTTCCCCGACGCCGAGCAGGACCGCATCGACGGGCTC
>JBKPRS010000085.1:0-9432 GCA_046734695.1 Actinomycetota bacterium
AGGTCGCGGGCGTCGCGGTCGACCGGAGTCACGTGCAGCTCCAGGCAGGTGCCGGTGACCAGCCGCTGGCACTCGCCCACGGCGGCCTTGGCCGACGAGGCCAGGCGGGGTGCGGCCGGGTCGCGCTCGGCCACCGCGCACGCGGCCTGGTAGGTGAGGGCCCGGGACGTCTCGATCGACACGAGCATGGCGGCCAGCGCATGCTCGGTGGCCTGGCCGACGTGAGCGATGCGGCCGTCGTGGGCCGCGGCCAGCGAGCTGTCGAACAGCGCGGCGCAGGCGCCCAGCCCGTCGAGGGCCAGCGCCACACTGGCGTCGCACAGGGCGACGGCGAGGGCCTTGCCCGCGTCGACGTCGGGCTCGCCCAGCAACCGCGCCTCGGGCACCCACACGCCGTTGAGCTCGACGTTGGCCAGGGTGCGGGTCGGGTCGAGGCTGGTGGTGCGCTTGAACGTGAGCTCCGCGGCGGGCACGACGAACAGGCCGAGCGTGCCGGTGTCCCGCCGGGCCGCCACGACCACCTCGTCGACGTCGGGCGCCCCGAGCACGTGCTGCTTGTGGCCCCGCAGCAGCCAGCCGTCGGCGTCGCGCTCCGCGGTGGCGACGACGGTGAGCGGGTCCCAGCGGCCGCCCTCGTGCAGGGCCAGCGTGCCGGTCGCGGTGCCGGCCGCGACGCCGGCCAGGAAGCGGTGGGCCTGGGCCGTGGTGCCGGCCTCCCGCACGACCGGGGCGAACAGCGCCTGGGTGGGCAGGAAGGGGCCAGGCAGCGCGGCGCGGCCCATCTCCTCCAGCACGACGGCCAGCTCGACGAAGCTGCGCCCCAGGCCGCCCAGGTCGACGTCGATCGTGAGCGCGGGCCAGCCGAGCCAGGTGAGCGCGGTGGCCAGCTCCTCCAGGCCGGGCCCGCCGCCCGCGATCTCGCGGACCAGCCGGGGTGGGCACTCCCGCGCCAGAGCAGCCCGCGCGCTGTCGCGCAGCTCCAGCTGCTCGTCGGTGAACTCGAGGTGCATCGCCAACCTCTTTCGACCGGGCGCCGGCGCCATGCGCGACCTGTCGCCCGCCGGGGGGTGGGGCGAGCACTCCGTACGATACGTCGCTGATCGGCCCGTGGCGCGATCTTCGGACGTCTCTCTATGTGGACCACCCGTTCGGTTGACAGGTTTCGGCCCACTGTTCATATTCGCAGTCGGCGGTGGGCTCGGGTCACCCACTCCGTGGGGGGTTGAAGGGGGAGGATCATGGCGACGTCCGCGGCCGGGCGGACATCAGCGCGTGATGCGACTTTGCTGCCGGGCGAACACACGCGCCGCGGCGACCAAGGCAACGGCGCCTGGGTGTTCTCCGATCGGCTGCGGCGGGCGTTCGTGCTCTGGGCCGTGCTGTCCCTGCCGGTGGTGGCCGTGTTCGCCCACCTCGCCCGCACCCCGAGCGAGTACCTCGTGGTGTTCGCGCTTCTCGCCAGCGGCCTCTACACGACGCCCGCGCTGGTCAACACGTGGCTGGCGGCGCGCCGCACACCGAGCCCGGACCACTGCTGCTGGTGGCTGTGGCTGGCGGCGCTGGTGCTGATGTACGGCGTCGGCCTGGCCATGGTCGTCGGCGCCTCGACGGCGCTGCGGGCCCCCACCGAGCTCAGCGCGTTCGTCATCGCCACGATCGCGGTGCTGCTCATGACCTCGCTCGTGCTCATGGTCCGGGCCCGGTCGGGCGGTAGGGCCATGTCGATCGACCTCATCGAGAGCCTGATCTCGGTGATCGTCATCACCGCGCCCGCGGCCCTGCTGTGGGGCGAGACGGTGCTCGACGCCGAGGCTCACTGGTACGCGCTCCCGGCCGCCATCGCCGTGCCCTGCATGGTCTTCGGCGTCTACTGGGCGGTCCTGCTCGTCACCCGCCTGCGGGGCGAGGCCGGTCCCATCGGCGCGCTGGGGCTGGCGCTCGCGCTGCTCGGCCTCGTCAACGCGGTCGTGCAGACGGCTCAGGGCGTGACCGGCTTCGGCCTGCCCAGCGGGCCGGTGCTGGTGCTCCACGGCTTGTGCATGGGCCTGCTGTCGTTCATCCCGCTGTACGTGCCGGCCGCCCTGTCGCCCGGCCTCGACCGGCTGCCGCCGCAGAGCCAGGTCCGCGCCGCGTGGGTGCCGGCCGCGCTGATGCTGGCCGGCATGCCCGTACTGGTGGCGGCCACGCTGGCCGTGCGCCACCGCTACGCCTGGGCCCCGGTCTACTCCCTGGTGGTGGCGGCGGTGCTGGTGGCCCTGGCAGCCTTGCGCCAGCTCGCGGGCATGCGGGAGACCCGCAGGCTCTACGGCCAGGTCGAGCGGGCCAACGAGACCCGCCGCGAGCTGCTGGCCCAGGTCATGCAGCGCAGCGACGACGACCGCCACCGGGTGGCGGCCCAGCTCCACGAGCAGGCCGTGTCCGCCTACGCCACGTTCGTCTCGTTCATGCAGACGAGCGCGCTGGTGGGTGCGGGCACGGGAGCGCCGATGGCGGGGGCGTCCGTGCTGGTGCGCGACGAGCTGGGCAAGCAGGCCGAGTCGCTGCGCCAGCTCATGCTGGCCGTCCAGCCGCTGGCCGCGGAGCGGCCGGACCAGCGCCCGGCGCGGGGCCTGAGCGCCGCGATCCGGGCCTACATGGACAACCTCTACGGCGACCGGCGGGTGCCCTGCCTCACCGTGACCGTGGACGAGACGCTGGTGCTCGACTGGTCGACGGAGACCATCGTGCTGCGCATCGTCCAGGAGGCGGTGACGAACGTGCGCCGCCACAGCCGGGCCTCGAAGGTGGTCGTCACCATCCGGGCCGACGGCAAGGTCGTCGAGGTCAGCGTGGTCGACGACGGGCAGGGCTTCGACGTCGGATCCACCCTGTTCGAGTCGGGGATCGAGGTCATGCGCTCGTGCGCCCGGCTGGCCGACGGCTCGTTGGAGATCGACAGCGCGCCCGGCCGGGGGGCGCGGGTCATCGCTCGGCTCGGGTCCGAGCCGATGGCGCCCGAGGACGAGAGCGAGCCCCGCGTGGTCCGCCTGCGGTTGGTCCGGCCCCAGGAACGGGCCACCGCTCCGGCCTTGGAGTCAGTCGAGGAACCGTGAGGTCGCGTACTCGCAGGTGACCCGCCACGCCGTCTCGGCGTCGACCTGGCCTGCGATGCACAGCTCGACGTTGGCGAGCGCGAAGCCCAGCATGCCGGTGCTGGCCGACACGAGGTCGTCGGCCGGCAGCGCCGAGCCGGCCATGAGGGCCGCCAGCTCCGACGCGATCTGCACCCGGGTGGCGATGGCGGATGCCTCGACGGTCTCGTCGTGGGTCACCCACGGGTCGCGGAAGAGCAGGCGGTAGGCCGCGGGGTTCTCGTCGAAGAACCCGAACAGGGCAGCCAGCAGCTGCTCCATGCGGGTGCGGGGGGAGAACGGCATCTTGGACGCCTGCCGCAGCCGCTGCTGGAACTCGGCCAGGAGGCCCTGCATGACGCTCACGAAGAGCTGGGGCCGTCCTTCGGGGAAGTAGTGGTACAGGAGGCCCTTCGACACGCTGGCGGCGCTGGCGATCTCGGCCAGCCCGGACTCGGCGTAACCGGTCGCAGCGAACACTTCGCGCGCCGTTGCGACGATCTCCGCCCGCCTGGTGTCGGGATGTTTACGCACCCGCTTCTGCGAAGGGCGCTCGTCGCCTGTGTCTGGTGCTTGAGCTGCCGTCACGAGAGCACCATATTCCTGCACGGCGCGTGTAACAACTTACTCTTCGGTAACTCGACCGTTTATCGACCTTAGGGTCAATAAAATCGTTGACAGGTCGAGGCGCATTGCCCGATACTGCCGTGAAGTGGCGGCACACACCTGGACTTAGTTGACGGGTGTACCGCGATGGCCCGGACTACGTAAACACCGTATGCAATTCGAGACCGCAGGCCCGTGGGGCCATTGCGGGCGATGTTGACAGGGGACCGCATCCGAATCGAGCCCGTGTCGCGTCGGGTCCGCCGCCCCGGCCGCGACCAGCGCCCCCTCGGCTGCCCGGCCGCCGAAGCATCGCCGGTCGGTAGGACCGAACCGACCGGCGACCAGGGCGACCGGGCAGTCTGGGGCTCTCAGAGCTCTCAGCCGGGCGCGAGGGCTGGGCTGGGCAGGCCCCGGGCCAGCAGCGTGAACGTCTCGTCCAGCACGTCCGCCAGTGGCCCCGGCCGGTCGCGTTCCTGCCACGCGGCCATCGCCACCCGGACGGCGCTGAGCGCGGTGGCTGCCGCCAGCATCGGATAGGGGTCGCGGTCGACGTGCAGCCCGGTCCGCCGGGCCACCTCCTCGGCCAGGGCGCGCTCGACCTCGGAGAAGCGGGCCGCCCGCCGCATGGCCAGGGAGGGATGGGCCTGGATCAGGCGGTGCCGGGCCATCATGTCGTCCGCCTTGGCCTCCAGCCGGGCAGCGGCGGCCACGGCCATGGCGTGGAGCGCCTCCAGCGGCGACTCGTCCGCCGGCCGGGCGGCCAGGTCGTCGAGCAGATCGCTGGTCTCGCTGGGGTTCACCCCGACGATGGCGTCTTCCTTCGACGTGAAGTAGTTGAAGAACGTGCGGGGTGAGACGCCCGCCGCCTCGGCGATGGCCTCGACCGTGACCCGGTCCGGTCCGAGGTCCTCGGCCAGGCGGACGGCCGCGGCCATCAGCGCCTGGCGGGTCTCGGCCTTCTTCCGTTCACGCAGACCGTCGGTCATGTCGTCGGGCCTTCCTCAGGATCCGCTCGCCACCGCGGGCTCGTCCCACTCGTCGAGCCCGGCATAGTCCACCACGCCGGCGGGCTCGGGCACGACCACCAGGTCGCTCGCGTCGGACGCCACGGTCGTGTCGGTCGGGTCCGCCCGCCGGGCGTCCTCCAACCGGGTGCGCAGGGGCACGTCACGCAGCAGCCAGGTCACCAGGAAGCCGGCCAGGACCAGCGGGACCGAGTAGAGGAAGACGTGGGTGATGGCGTCGGCGAAGGCGGCGGCGGTGGCCGCCTGCTGCTCCGGCGGCAGCGCTGCGATCTGGGTGGGCGTCATGCCGGTGGGCACGGAGCCCCCCAGCAGCTCGCCGACCCGGTGGGCGAACAGGGCGCCGAACAGGGCGACGCCGACCGAGCCGCCGACGGCCCGGAAGAACGTGACCGTGGACGTGGCGACCCCGAGGTCCTTCACGGGTGCCTCGTTCTGGACCGCCATCACCAGGATCTGCATGACCATGCCGATGCCGGCGCCGAGCAGCGCCATGTAGAAGCCGGACTCCCAGCGGGTCGAGCCGGTGTCGAGGGTCGACAGCAGGTACAGGGCCACCGTCGTGACCGCCATGCCGGCGATGGGGAAGCGCCGGTAGTGCCCGGTGCGGGTGATGATCCGGCCGGCGAAGATCGAGGTGGTCAGCAGCCCGCCCATGAGCGGGACCAGCAGCAGGCCGGAGTTGCTGGCCGAGGCCCCGTTGGCCACCTGCAGGAAGGTCGGCAGGTATGTGATGGCGCCGAACATCGCCATGCCGACCACGAAGCTGACGGAGGTGGCGACGTTGAACGTGCGCATCCGGAACAGGCGCAGCGGGATGGTGGGCTCGGCCGAGCGCCGCTCCACGAGGAGGAAGGCGATGCCGGCGACCACGGTGGCGATGCCGAGGCCCAGGATCACGGGGGAGCCCCAGGCGTACTCGGTGCCGCCCCAGGTGGTCAGGAGCACGAGGCAGGTGATGCCGATGGCCAGCAGCGCCGTGCCGAGCCAGTCGATGCGGACCTGGCGGCGCCGGCTGGACGCGGGCAGCACCGCGCTGGTCACGAACAGGGCCAGGATGCCGAGGGGCAGGTTGACGTAGAAGACCCAGCGCCACGTCAGGTGGTCGGTGAAGAAGCCGCCGAGCAGCGGGCCGGCCACGCTGGCCGCCCCGAAGACGGCGCCGAAGTAGCCCTGGTAGCGGCCGCGCTCGCGGGGGCTGACCACGTCGGCGATGATCGCCATGGCCAGCACGATGAGCCCGCCGGCGCCGGCCCCCTGGACCGCCCGGAAGGCGATGAGCATGCCCATCGAGGTGGCCATGCCCGACAGGGCGCTGCCCACCACGAAGATGACGATCGACGCCTGGAACAGGCGCTTGCGCCCGTAGAGGTCGCCCATCTTGCCGAACAACGGCGTCGAGATCGTCTCGGCCAGCAGGTAGGCGGTGACCACCCATGACAGGTGGGTGAGCCCGCCGAGGTCGCCCACGATGGTGGGGAGGGCGGTGGCGACGATCGTCTGGTCGAGGGAGGCCAGCAGGAGCCCCAGCATGAGCCCGGAGAAGACGATGAGGATCTGGCGGTGGGGGAGCCCGGCGGGGCCCTCCCGATCCGCTGAGAGGTCGGCTGCGTGATCCATGAGAGCACTCTAGCGAAAGTTGCACTCACTGCAATATTACCTAGAGTGCACTTTGTCACATCCTGAGGACGTCAGGTGCCCGGGTCTTCGCCGATCTCCCGCAGCGCGACGCCGAGCGCGGCCCGCAGCCGCCGGGCGGTCGCGGGGGACAGGTGCCCGGTGACGCCGGTGCCGTGCGCGCCCTCGTCCTCCAGCATCAGCTCGACCCGCAGGTCGCCGCAGGCCTCGCAGTCGTCGAGCACGGCCACGGCCCAGGCGACCCGGGGTCGCTCCTCGTCGTCGCCGGGATGGTCGTCGAAGGAGAAGTCGATGGATTTCTTCACACCCGCACTCAACCAGAGGCGGGCGTGCGCTCCGGGGATGGCTGCGGGGATGGCTCAGGGGATGGCGGGGGCGGGGGAGGCAGCGGCGGGGGATGAGGCAGCGTCGTGGTCGCCCGGGGGAGCAGCACCCGGAAGGTGGCGCCGTGGCCCGGCGTGCTGTCGACCTCCACGGTGCCGCCGTGCGCCCGGGTGATGGCGGCCACGATGGACAGGCCCAGGCCGGTGCCGCCCTGGGCCCGGCTGCGGGCCGCGTCCACCCGGTAGAACCGTTCGAACACCCGCTCGGACTGCTCGGCGGTCAGGCCCGGTCCCCGGTCGACGACCTCGATGGTCACGAAGTCGCGCTCGGCGCGCCGGGCCGAGCGCAGCCGGACCGTCACGGCCGTCCCCGACGGCGAGTAGGCCAGAGCGTTGTCCAGCAGGTTGGTGACCACCTGGCGCAGGCGGTGCTCGTCGCCGGAGACCGTCAGGTCCTCGTCGGTCGCCGCCTCGACCTCGACCGGGCGGTCGGGCGCCGCAGCCCGGGCCGCGGCCACGGCCGAGGCGACCACACCGGCCAGGTCGACCGGCGCCGCCGCGAACGGCCGCTCCTGGTCGAGGCGGGCCAGCAGCAGGAGATCGTCGACCAGCAGGCCCATGCGGGTGGCCTCGTCCTCGATGCGGGCCAGCAGCTCGGACATCTCGGCGGGATCGGTGACGGCGCCCTGGCGGTGCAGCTCGGCGAAGCCACGGATCGAGGTGAGCGGGGTGCGCAGCTCGTGGCTGGCGTCGGCGATGAACCGGCGCATGCGCTCCTCGGAGCGCCGGGCCCTGGCCTCGGACGCGGCGCGGGCCCCGAACGCCCGCTCGATCTGCTCCAGCATGGCGTTGAGCGCCCGGCTCAGCCGGCCCATCTCGGTGGCAGGGTGATGGGCCGGGACGCGGCGGGACAGGTCGCCGCGGCCGATGGCGGCGGCGGTGAGCTCGATCTCGGTGAGGGGGTGCAGGGCGGTGCGCACCATGGAATACCCGGCGATGGCCAGGCCGCCGAGCACGGCCAGGCCCACCAGCACGTCGATGTGGACCAGCCGGTTCACCGTGGCGTCCACCTCGTCGAGGCTCATCGACACCACGAAGCTCCCCCCGACGGCGGGCACGGCGATCGAGCGGTAGTGGCCGGAGCCCCTCTTGGCGTCGACGGTGAACGCCTCGCCGTGGAGGTCCCGAGCCTCCTGGCCAGTGATGGTGGGCAGATCCGGAGCCGAGCCAGCCGCCATCGGCCGGGCGGCCCACGTGGCCGTCCCCTCGGTGTCGGCCGCATGCAGGTGGAACTGGATCGGGACGGCGAACGGCTCGGGCGCCACGTCGACGCGCAGGTCGCTGGCGGCGACCGCGGTCGCCGCCAGGTCGAGCTGTTCGTCCAGCCGCTCCACCAGGTAGCCGCGCAGCAGCCGGGCGCCGAACACTCCGGTCAGGGTCAGGCCGACGAAGGCGAGGGTCAGCACCGCGGTGATCAGCCGCAGCCACAGCGGGGTGCGACGCCAGGCTGCGGTCACCTGCTCAGCCCCGCTCGCGCGGCGGCCTCAGGACATACCCGATGCCGCGCACCGTGTGGATCAGGGGCTCGCGGCCGTCGGAGTCGAGCTTGCGCCGCAGGTACGAGACGTAGGACTCGACGATGTTGGCGTCGCCGTCGAAGTCGTAGCTCCACACGTGGTCGAGGATCTGGGCCTTGGACAGCACCCGGCCGGCGTTCACCATCAGGTAGCGGAGCAGGTTGAACTCGGTGGGTGAGAGCGGGATCTCCTCACTGCCGCGCCGGACCTCGTGGCTGTCCTCGTCCAGCTCGAGGTCGGCCACGGTCAGACGGACTGCCCGGTCGTCGCCTCCGCCGCGGGTGCGGCGCAGCACGGCGCGGATGCGGGCGATGACCTCTTCCAGGCTGAACGGCTTGGTGACGTAGTCGTCGCCTCCCAGCGTGAGCCCGGCGACCTTGTCGTCGTGGGCGTCGCGGGCTGTCAGGAACAGCACCGGCATGGGCTCGCGGGCCGCACGCAGGCGGCGCAGCACCACGAAGCCGTCGACGTCGGGCAGCATGACGTCGAGCAGGACCAGGTCCGGGTGGTGGCGCTCGGCCTCCTTGACGGCCTGGTTGCCGGTGGTGGCGGTGACCACCTCGAAGCCGGCGAAGCGCAGGCTGGCCGACAGCAGCTCGACGATGTTGGGCTCGTCGTCGACCACGAGCAGCCGCGCTTCGGGCGGCCGCCCTCCGGTGGGGGGCATGACCTCGCTCATGGCGGCGACAGGCACGAGAAGTCCATGGTCGGACACGACGGTATCGCTGCGCACGGGTACAGAGTGCGGCGCGGGCCTGGGTGTTTCCTGGACGCGGCCTGAACGCCGACTGAGCCATGGGCGCGCTCAGGAAACTCTCAGGTCCCGTCCAGCCGCAGCGCAGGCTGTGGGCCAACAGTGTGACCCATGAGCGACGAGACCAAGACGATCCCCGGCGTCGCGAACCCCGAGGCATCGCACACCGACGACGAGCCGGCCCCGCAGTCCGGCACCCCCGAGACTGCCGCCGCGCCGGCTCCCGCAGCGCCCGGTCCTCAGCCCTCGGCCCCTGCCGCGCCCTCACCCGCAGCGCCCGGCACGCCCCCTTCTCCTGCAGCGCCGGCTCCGGCGGCGCCAGATGCGCCGTTCCCCTTCCCCCAGCCGGCCACTCCCCCGACCCCGGCGGCCGCGGCCGCCCCGCAGCCGGCGCACGCC
>JBKPRS010000086.1:0-3562 GCA_046734695.1 Actinomycetota bacterium
GTGGCCGTGGTCTCGGCCTGGACCAGGGCGCCGGAGCCCTTGTCCCAGATGCCCACGATCTCGGTCACGGCCTCGAGCTCACCCTCGGCCGGGATCTCCCGGGCCAGCGTGATGCCCTCCTCGCCGTGGACCAGCATCACGGGGTTGAACGTGCCGATCTTGCCGAAGGCGCCCATCCCGCCCGCGCTCAGCACGACGGCCATGGTGGGCAAGGCCCGCTGGATCACGTCCTGGCTGTTCTCGGTGGTGAACTCCAGCTCGTCCAAGGGCTCGACGGCGCCGGCTCCCACGCCGATGGCGTAGAGCAGGCTGTCCTTGGAGCTCCACCGGTGGCGGGCCGGCTCGGAGCGGGCGCCTACGGCGTCGGGGTTGATCGGCATGGTCCCTCCCTCATTCAGTGCACTCAGCCTGCCACGAAGTCGGCCAGCTCCTTCGCTTCGTCCTCGCCGAAGTCGCCGGAGATCTGGATCTGATCCGCCTCGTAGCTGGGGTTGTTGATCGTGGGAGCCGACCGGATCCGCCCGCCGACGACGATCGCCACCCGGCGGCTCGCGCATTCGGCCTGCTCCCCCGCGAAGCAGATCGCGGCCAGCTCGTTGAAGCGGTCGATGCCCTCGTCGGTGAGGGTCAGGCGCACGAGCCAGTGCCCGGCCTGCTGATCCGCCTCGGCGGAGTCGACCACCTCCATACCTATCGCACCCCGCCCCAAGGCGAAGCACTCGCTGTCGGAGCTGTCGGGACCTGCCGTCCCGGCCGGGCAGGCCGCCTCCGTCGCCGGCGCAGTCGCGCGCACCGGGTAGAACCCGTCCTCCGCCATCGGCTCCGACTCCAGGGTCCCGGAGATGGCGGTGGTAGTCGGGCCGCCGCTGTCCGCCTGGCCCAGCTCCACCAGGTTCGCGGCCGACGGCGGCAGGGGGACGTCATGGCCGTCGGGCGCGAAGGCGATGGTGTAGGCCTCGCCGTCCGCCCGGAAGCGGATGCCGGTCATGTCGTCGGTGACGATCTCCGGGTCGCCACCGGCGGCGGCGTCGTCCCACTTGGCCACCATGACCTGGGCGGGCCGGCCGTTGCACTCCTCCCCGTCGTGCCACGTGACGCCGTCCACCTCCAGCGCGCCGTCCTCCAGGTCGATCCGGGCACCGTCCAGGAACGCGCCCAGCGTCGCGTGGGCGCCGGCGCCCTCGTCCGAGGAGGGGTGGATGTGGATCACGCCGTCGCCATGGGTGTGGATCCCGACCGGGCTCTCGAACGTCGGGACGTCGGCCAGGAACTCGTCGCACACGAAGACCCCGAACGCCGCGTGCCAGTGGTCTTCGTAGACCGCCGGCGCCACGGCGTCGTCGGCGGACGGCGACGCGTCCGGCCCGTCAGCCTTGTCGGTGCAGCCGGAGCCGGCCACGAGCACGATGGCGGCCAGCACCGCCCCCGGCGGCCGAGCCTCACGTGCGGTCAGGTCTCGTCATAGCCGCCCATGTTGGCGTTCGGGCGAGCCTGCGACACGAGGTCGAGGACCGCGTGGCCCAGCACCTCGGGGTCGTCGTCCGGGTTCTCGATCGAAGGGCCGCGGTGCCAGCCCTCGGACACCGAGAGCATGCGGCCGGTCACGTCGAACACCCGCCCGGTCACGCCCGACGACAGCGGGCTCGCCAGCCAGCACACGATGGGGGCGATGTGCTTGGGCGAGAGCTGCTCCTTGGCCTCCTCGGGCAGCTGGCCCATGCCCAGGTCCTCGGTCATGCGGGTGAGCGCGGCGGGAGCGATGGCGTTGACAGTAACCCCGTACCGGGCCAGTTCCTTGGCGGCGATGATCGTGAAGCTGGCGATGCCGGCCTTGGCCGCGCCGTAGTTCGTCTGGCCCACGTTGCCGTAGATGCCCGAGGGCGAGGACGTGTTGATGATGCGCCCGACGACCTCGTCGCCGGCCTTGGACCGGTCCCGGAAGTGGTTCGCGGCGAAGTGCGTCGGACCGAAGGTCCCCTTGAGGTGGACCTTGATCACCGCGTCCCACTCGGCCTCGGTCATGTTGACCAGCATGCGGTCGCGCAGGATCCCGGCGTTGTTGACGAGGACGTCGACCTTGCCGAAGCTCTCGATCGCCGTCCCGATGAGCTTCTCGGCGCCCGTCCACTCGCTGACGTCGTCGGTGTTCGCGACCGCCTGGCCACCGGCGGCGACGATCTCGTCCGCCACCTGCTGTGCGGGGCCGACGTCGCCCTCTCCGCTGCCGTCCATGGACCCGCCGAGGTCGTTGACCACGATGCTCGCGCCCTGCGCGGCCATCAGGAGAGCATGCTCGCGGCCGATGCCCCGGCCCGCTCCCGTCACGATCGCGACCCGGCCGTCGCAGATACCCATTGCAGTGTCCCCTTGTCGTCCTTGCGGTCTGCCGCCCGCGGGGAACGTAGCAGCGCTTTACTGGTGGTAGTGAATGACGTTCATCAGTGCCCTTACTGCGAATGCAGGTTCGTGTCCCGCAACGAGGTCGAGGACCACATCGCCGTGGACCACCCCCGGGTCGTCGAGGACGACAGCCCGCCGGCCCACGGCGCCAGCGCCCCGCCCCGGTGAGCCCACACCTGCCCCCGCGTAGGCCGCCTCACGCGAGGTGGTTAGATCGACCGCTGCCCCGCGTGGCAGGGTAGGCCGTCGTGGACGGGAACGAAGGTAAGCCCGCGCCCCCGGGCGCGGACGCTGGGGCGCCCATGGAGACCCCGGCATCCCAGGCCGCCTCGCGCCCCGGCACCGATGCCCCTGCGAGCCAGGAAGACCAGGCCGAGGACAAGCCGGCAGGCCCCACAGCTGACCCGGCGGGCAACGGGCCGAACCCGCCCCAACCGGCCCCGAAGGCGAACCAGCCGGGCAACGGGACGACACCACCGGGCCCCGCCCCCGCCACGGACCAAACCGGGGACGCGGCAGCGAGCCCTGCGGCCAAGGGACCGACCCCGCCCGCCCCCACGACGGACGAGCCCGCGGACCCCGCCGCCGATGAGCCGGCGGCTCCCGGAGGCAACGGGCCCACCTCGTCCAGGCCCGCGGCACGGAAGTCGACCACCCGACCGACCACAACCAGCTTCCCAGCCCCCGGCACCAAGCCCACCGCCCCGGCCACCGCCCCCGCCACGCCACCGACATCGCCCACACCACCCGAACCGGCCACCGGCGGACCGCCCACAACCAGCTTCCCGGCCCCCGGCACCAAGCCCGCCGACGCCACCAGCCCGCCCACGCCACCGACACCACCGGAACCGGCCGCGGGCGGACCGGCGACGGCAGGCTTCCCGGCCCCAGGTAGCAAGACTGCCGCGGCGACGAGCGGGGCCGGCGAACTGGGGACGGCGCCGGCCATGCCGGCGTACGGGGCGGCCAAGGGGACTGAGGGGCCGATCTTCGACCTGCCCCAGGACGCGCCCCAGAGCGCCCACCGGCCCGGGGCGGCCGGGGGCACCTTGGTGCTCGGCGGGGCTGCGGCCGCCGAGGGGCGGACGACCGGGCCGACGCCGCGGATCGGTGGGCCGGTGCCGGCCGGGGCCCGGGCTCCGGGGGCCGGGGACGGGAACGG
>JBKPRS010000087.1:0-6176 GCA_046734695.1 Actinomycetota bacterium
GGCCGCCGCGACGGCGGCGAGGGCCAGCGCGGCCAGGGAGACGAGGGCGGCGACGAGTCCCAGCCACACCAGAGCGAGGGCGGCGATGCCGAGCGCGAGCGCGCCGATGGCCAGCGCACCGGGTGCGCGGACAGCTGGTCCGGGAGGTGGTGGCGGCGGTGTCGCATCCGCGCGGACGACGACCGCTTCGGTGCCGTCTGCCAGGGCCATGGGGCTGTTCGTGAGTGTGTACAGGCCGGTGTCCTGGACCAGCACCCGGTGTTCGAGCTCGCGCAGGCGGGTGGAGGGCTCGAGGCCGAGCTCGTCGGCGAGGTGTCGTCGCAACCGCTGGTACGCGGCGAGCGCGTCCGCCTGGCGATCCGACCGGTACAGCGCGGTGATCAGCAGTTCCGAGAACCGCTCCCGTAGGGGATTGCGAGCCACCATCCGCTCGAGCTCGGGGACCGCCTCGCTGTGGCGGCCGCCGGCCAGCTCGGCCGCGTAGTAGTCCTCGCTGGCGGCCAGCCGAAGCTCCTCGAGGCGCTGGCGCTCACCTGCCACAAAGGGCTCCCCGTTGATGTCGGCCAGGGCCGTCCCGGCCCAGAGACCGAGCGCGTCGCGCAGCGCCGCACTCACTGCATCGGGGCCGGCTCCCTGTGAGCGAGCCAGCCGCACCGCCGAGACCGCCTTCTCGAAGCGGTAGACGTCCACCGCCTCGTCGTCGAGCACCAGCTGGTAGCCGCCGTGGCGAGTCCGCAGCCGGTCGGTGTCGTCGACCTGCCGCAGGATCCCCCGCAAGCGCGACACGTGGAAGCGCAGCGTCTCGACCGACGCATCCGGCTGCTCCGGCCCCCACAGGCCGTCTATGAGCACCTCGTAGGTCAACATCCGCTGGGGATGCAGGGCCATGAACGCCAGCAACGCCCGCTGCTTCGCGGACCCGATCCGCATGACACCACGCCCGGCGTGCAGCTCCACCGGCCCGAGGAGACGGATTTCCACGGCGCCCTCCCACCCAAAACGCCTCGCGCCCCTGATGATACGCCCCCTGACCAGGGACAACCTGCGCATTCAGCCGGGCGCACCATCGGCGGGTGGTGCGCCCGCACGGTGGGTCCGCGCGAGCTCGTTGTTGAGCTGCTGAGCGCGTCCTCCCGCCGTTGGGCCCCGGCGCCTGTTCACCCTTCCGGACACCCGCAGGGCCTCCCCGTCATGCGTCAGGAGCACGACTCGTTCGACCCAGCTGTTCCCCTCGCGCGACATCTGCCGTATCGCCTCGAAGCGCTCGACTCGTTCGAGCGGGACATGGATCGATCGCCAGGGCCACCGATACAGAGTCACGCCCATCGCATCGATGGCACATGGCGTCCTACGGGAGACATCGACCGCGGACGTCATCCGCCGCACCCTCCGGGACCGCATGAGGAACCGGGCGCACCCAGGCTGGCGGCGAGCCCTGGCGCGGCCGTCCACAGGGCCCGGGTCTCACCCGCTGCCACCTCGATCGGCGACGGAGGCACGTCGTCCCTCGACACCTCCTTCGTCGGGAGGCAGCAGGCGAAGGGCCGCTGATGCCCCAAGTGTCACTACGAAGGTCGGCCTCGGGTCCCACGGCCTCAGGCCATCCGCCGGGCAGTGAAGCTGGATGTGCTCTCGGCGAGCGCGCAGTCCGAGCTCGCGGGCGTGTACTGGCGATACGAACCGCGTCCCGTGATCATGCGCAACCCGGTGCCGGCCAACCCGACCGACGCCACCGCCAGATGGATCTCGAAGCTCGTCTCGCCCGGTATGTCGTCACAGGTGCTCCACAGCGACTCGGGGAGCACTCCGGAGGCCGAGTACAGGACTCCGTCCCGGCTCAGCGGTGCCGGCGGTCCGGGCACGCCTTCGATGGAGAGCCCGTACCCGTCGGCAGCCCGGCTGATCGACAGCACGAACCGCGTCGAGCCCATCTGATCGCAGTCGGAGTACGTGCACTGGCCTTCCACGGGCACGAAGAGGAACTCGTACGTGCCCTCCAGGTCGGCGGCGCCCCATGCCTCCTCGGTGATGGGGAAGATCTCCCGGAGCGAGTCACGCTCCGCCGTGACGTCCGACACCTTGCCGTCGAGCGACGCGTTCTCCGCAGTCAGGGCCTCGTTCTCGTCGCGCAGATCGGAGACCCGGCCGTCGAGATCCCAGGCCAGCACGCCGAGCAGGGCGGTGGCCACCGCCAGGCACGCCGCCCCACCGGCCAGCAGCGCAGTACGGACACCACGCCGTGGCGGTGCCGGCGGAGGTGGAGGCGGGGGCGGATCCGTCCAAGGGGCGGGTACGGGCTGGTCAGAGATGTGCAGATCCATGGCTCGGATCCTCCCGTCGGGAGGTGAGCGCCCCATGAGCGCTCGCGGAGCGCTCACCTGTCGCTCGTACGGCGCTCACTCCAGCGGCGCACCCTCCCCGGCTACAGAGCCAAGGAGGAGCCATGAAGACAGCAACGGACTACAACGATCGACCGGTGTCTCGCGGGCGACCCGGATGGCGCGCCGCCCTGATCGCGGCGCTGGTGGCGCTCGTGGTGTTCGGGCTACCGGCGGCCGCTTCCGAGATCGGTCCCACACCCGCCGCGTTCACGGTGAAGGGGACGGTGACCTGGGTCGGCAGACCGGACAGCACGACCGTGGTCGGTGTCGCGGCCTGCCCCAGCGACGAACCGGTCCCCGCCTGCGCCAGCCGCCGGAGTACGATCGCCGCTGCTGACGGCTCGTACTCTCTTCCGCTCCCCCATGGGCGGTCGAGCACCTGGGCCGTCTTCGCCGTCGTCGGCGTGGGCTCGTCGTTGCCGCCGGTCTCGCTCGCGACGAGTGCGCCGACGGAGGTCACCGTGCCGTGTTCACCGCATGCCACGGTGTCGTTCGCGATCACCACCCGCGCCGTCGCGATGCGGGTCGTCGACGGGGACGGCATCGCCTTCCCGGAGGGGATGACCTCGGTGATGGCCATCCCGACGTCGTCGTCGGCGGCGGTCGGGATGAGCGTGGGTGGAGCGGATGCAAACGGTGACGCCCTGCTCCTGGTCGACCCGACGGTCGAGTACAACGTGAACGCGTTCGCCCAGAACACAGGGTGGCCGAACCCCTGGGTGTCCCCGACAGGGATCGAGTTCCACTTCTCCCGGAACGGCGTGACCGCGCTGGGCGCCGATCTCCAGGAAGGCACCACGTTCGTCATCGTCCCGCCCGCCTGAGACGCACGGCCGGGCACTCTGGGTACTGTCTCATTCACGCCCGTCGTGGAGATGGAGTCCCGATGAGAGAGTTCGTCGTCGGTGTCGATGGTTCGGACCAGAGCCGGATGGCACTGCGGTGGGCGGCGGCCGCCGCCGGGGCGGCAGGCGTCCCGGTGCGGGCCGTCCAGTCGTGGAGCCATCCGCGCTCGGCCGTGCTGCCGATCGGCCCTGTGCCGCTGCCGGACAAGGAGATGGACGACCAGACCCGGGAGGCGACCACCGCGGTCGTCACCGAGACCCTCGGGTCGGCGGACGCCGCGACCATCGGCGTGTTGCGAGGTGCGCCCGCGGGGGCGCTGCTCCAGACCGTCACCCCTGACAGCGTGCTGGTGCTCGGGTCCCGGGGGCTCGGCGGGTTCGGCGGGCTCCTGCTCGGATCGGTGAGCCAGGAGTGCGTCGAGTACGCGTCGTGCCCGGTCGTCGTGGTGCACCTCGACCGCCTGGTCGGCGAGGGCGACGTGATCCTCGTCGGCAAGGACGGCAGCGAGGGCGCCCAGCTGGCGCTGGCGTGGGCGCACGCGCTGGCCACGGCCACCGGAGCGGGGCTGCGCGCCGTCCACGCGTGGCGCGCCACGGCGTCGGAGCGGCCGCCGAAGGTCAGCGAGCGGCTGAAGTCCCGGGCGGCGGCCGCCGTGCAGGGCTGGACGGAGGAGCTCGACGCCGAGGTCGAGACCGAGGAGGTCGAGGGCGACCCCCGGGACGTGCTCGTGAAGGCGGCCGAACGCCTCGAACCCGCGCTCACCGTCGTCGGCCGCCGCGGGGCGGGGGGACTGCGGTCGATGCGCCTCGGCAGCACGGCCAACCACCTCGTCCGCCACAGCACGACCAACATCGCCGTGGTCCCCTCCCCCGAGGAGTGAGCCCGGGCACAGGCGCTCACGCGGCGTCGCACTGGACGCAGTGGACGTCGTCGAGGGGCTCGCCGGCCAGCAGCGCGTCGATCCAGTCGACCAGCCTGACGCCGCCCACCTCCAGCTCGTAGAACGACTCGAATTCGAAGATCCCGTGCGCCTCACCCGGGGCCGTGTAGCTGTGCAGGGTCACCCCGGCGGCCTCGATCGCCGCCTCGTTGGCGTCGATCATCTCCAGGGTCGACGACTGCACACCCATCCGCTCCAGCGTCTTCGCGGCATTGGGGTCGTAGGCGTAGTCGAAGCGGGCCAGGACGAGGTCAGGGTCGTGGAGCCCGGCCTGCGCCCAGAAGCGGGGGATGCCCCAGTCCCGGGCGGTGAGGCCGGCGTTGACCTCCCAGTCGGGCATGGTCCCGTAGGCGCCCCACAGGTCACCGAGGATCGCCGTGTTGAACTCGGGGTCGTCGGGCAGGTGGGCGGACTGACCGCCGAGCACGGTGACCTGGGCGTCAGGGAGCAGGTCGGCGACGAGGCCGCCGTAGACGGGAGCGGCGACCGACCCGGCCGTCTTGCCCACGACGACCACCTGGGTGGCGTCGGGATAGTGCTCGGCGAGGTAGGCGAGCGCGGCCGTGCCGTTGACGTAGCCCTTGTGCTGGACCGTGAGCCCCGGCGAGTACTCGACCGTGGCGTCACCGAGGTAGACGTCGCCCGTGCACAGCGGCACGTAGACGAACGAGTAGCCGGCGAAGGGGTTGTCGGCCCGGTCGGAGTCGAAGATCCCGCCCCCCAGCCCCGGGCGCTCGGTCGACAGGTTGTAGTCGTAGTAGTCGTTCTCGCCGCCCGTTCCGGTGAACGCACAGGTGACCGCATCGGTGCAGGAGCCGCCGCCTTCGAGGTAGAGCACGACCTTGGTCTCGTCAGCCGGTCTATCCCAGAAGGCGAACTCGCTGCCGTCGGCGCAGGCGCAGTCGCCCGCGGGCACGACCTTCTGCCAGTCCGACTCGGCGGCGGACCCGGATGCGCCCGAGCCCGCGTTCTGCTGGGGCATCAGGTCCTGGCACGCCTCCCGGGCGGCCTGGAACTCCTCGGACTCCGGATCGAGGCCGGTGCCGGTGAGGGACAGCCCGTCGGGGCCGGGGTCGGGGAACTCGGGCAAGCCGTTGTCGCGCATGCACTCCGAAAAGGCCTGCAGGTCGGGCTCCCCGGTGGTGGTGGTCGAGTCCTCGGGTGCCGGGTCCGAGGACTCGCTCGCCGGCGTCGTGGAGCAGGCCGCGAACACCGCGGCGAGCAGGACGGCGGCGGCGCCGAGCGCGCGGCGCCCGTTGGTGTGCTTGATCGGTGTCATGGCAGGCACCGTGAAGGGAGCCGCTGAGGCGGCGCTGAGAGCGGGCGTCCGGCTGAGAGCCGCTCTCAGCAACCGAGGTGACCGCCGCGGACACGAGGCGCACAATGCCGGTCGTGCGAGTGCTCGTGGTGGAAGACGAAACCCGGCTGGCCGGGTTCATCCAGGAGGGCCTCGACGCGGAGGGGTTCGACGTCGAGCTGGCGCACGACGGGCTCGACGGCCTCTGGCGGGCCCGCGAGCGGCCCTACGACGCCATCGTCCTCGACATCCTGCTGCCGGGGATGAACGGCTACCGGGTGTGCCGGACGCTGCGCTCCGAACGGGTGTGGACGCCGATCCTCATGCTCACCGCCAAGTCCGGGGAGTACGACGAGGCCGAGGCGCTCGACACCGGCGCCGACGACTTCCTGTCGAAGCCGTTCTCCTTCGTGGTGCTGGCGGCCCGGTTGCGGGCGCTGGTCCGGCGGGGAGCGACGCCGCGGCCCTCCGAGCTGGTGGCGGGTGACCTGGTGCTCGACCCGGTCCACCGCACCTGCCGCCGGGGCGACGTTCCCATCGTGCTCACGCGCCGCGAGTACTCGCTGCTCGAAGCCCTCGTCCGCCAGGCCGGCCACAACCTGACGAAGGCCCGGCTGCTGAGCGAGGTGTGGGGCGAGGACTTCGACGGCGACGACAACGTCGTCGAGGTGTACGTGCGCTACCTGCGGCGCAAGATCGACCAGCCGTTCGG
>JBKPRS010000088.1:0-5193 GCA_046734695.1 Actinomycetota bacterium
CTGTCCGACCGCGCCTCGCTGGCCCGCGCCTTGTCGGAGAAGCCGCACACGCCCGCCATCGCCGGCGCGGCAGCTGCCGCCGTCGGGCTCCGTTTCCTGACCCGCTACAAGGGCCTGCGCGTGCTGGCCAAGCGCACCCCGATGTGGCTGCTGGCGACCGCGGTCCCGACTCTGGTCGCCTCGGTCACCCGCGGAGCGGACGAGCTCGGCATGGTCGCCGCTCACCTCATCCACCGCGCCCGGGCTGAAGGCATCGAGCCGGATCTCGAACGCGTGCGCCGGGCCGCCGTCCAGATCGTGTCGCACCGGACCGTCGACCCCGACAGCGAGCCCAGCCACGGCGCCCTGGCCGTGCAATGGCTGCGCCGCGCCGCGCGGGCCATCCTGCCGTTCACGTCGGGCATCGCCACCGCCGACCCCGAGGGCCTCGCGGCGGCCGCGTCCGAGCTCGACCCCCGCACGCTCGCGGTCTTCCCGGCCGCCTAAGGCGGCGCCAGGAACCGGCAGACCTCCCGGTTCAGCACGTCGTTGCCCTCCAGGGTGGGGAGGTGGGCGACACCCCCTAGCACCAGCAGCCGACCGCGGGGGAGCCGGGCCGACACGGTCGCCGAGCGCGCCTGGATGTGAGGCAGGTCGAGGTCGCCCACGGCCACCAGCGCCGGTACCGGGATCTCGGACAGCAGGTCCCAAGCCGACGGCAGCGGCGCCTCCGGCCCGGGGTCCCACGCCTCCAGGCTGCGCCCGTTCATCGCCAGGAACAGCGAGCGCGCCTCGCCACCCACCCGACCCTCGGGACCGGCCGGCCCGTCGAGCCACAGGTGCGCCTCCAACCGGTTGACCTCGGCCAGGTCGCCCGCTTCCTCCGCCGCGTCGATGGCGGCCACGAGCCGGTCGACATCCGGCGAGGACTCGGCCGGGTCGGGCGCGCCGCGCACCGCAGTGCCGATCAGCACGAGAGCCTCCACCCGCTCGGGATGGGCCAGCGCCAGGTCGAGCGCCACCCGTCCCCCCATCGAGTTGCCGATCGCGACCACCCGGTCCATCCCCGCCGCCCCCAGGACCACGAGGGCGTCGTCAACCGAGGAGTGGGGCTCCGGCACGTACACCGTCTCCCCGAACCCCCGCCGGTCGAAGGCGACGACCCGGTGCCCCGCCTCCCTCAGCGCGCCGGTCAGCCCGCCCCACCCGCGCCGGTCGCAGACTCCGGCATGGAGCAGGACGACGTCGGATCGCTCTGCACGCCCGTCACCGTTGCCGTCGCCGGCGGCGCCGAACACGTCGAACGCGAGGTCGGACTGGCCCGAGCGCACCCTCATGGCGACCCCACCAGCTCCCGCTCCAGCGGAGTGGGGAAGCGGGACCGGAACCGGGCCGTCCCCAACCACTCGGTGAGGCCCTGCGCCGCGGCCGCCACCGCGGCGCAGGCCTCCCCCCCGACGTCTTCCAGCAGGCGGGTGGCGACCTCGCCGTCCCGCCGCTGGGCCCAGCCGCCCACGATGCGCCCGCCCCACCAGACCGTCGGCCCGATGTTGCCGGACCGGTCGAACAGCGCTCCCCGGTGCGTGCCGAGGTACCAGTCCCGCTGCGTCCACCCCATCGCCGTCGGGTCGAGCGCGGGCAGCAGGGCGGCTGCCGGCTCGGGAGAGGCGACGGGATCGACGTCGTCGGCCAGGACGTAGCCCACCGCACCGTCGAGGTCGACCTCCACCGCTCCCACGGCGGCCAGAGCGGCGCGGGTCGCGCCCATGGTCCACCCGGTCCACCACTTGAGATCTGACGCTGTCCCCGGACCGAACGCCGCCAGCCACCGCCGGGCCAGCTCGACCCGCGCCTCGGCCGTGGGCGGTGCGACCTCGGCATCGGGGATCCAGGCCGAGCGCGGGGCCCAGCGGTACTGCGTCGAGGTCCACGTGCCGCGCGGCCGGCCCCGCACGATCCGTTCCTCCGCTGCGAGCACCGACAGCACCCGGGTGGACAGCTTCTGGGTGGCCGCCCACTTCTTGCCCTCGCCGACGCGAAGTTCGGCGGCCAGATCGGGCACGTCGGCCGAGAGCTCGGTCGCCAGTGCCTCGCCCCGCTTCTCCAGGGCGGCCACCGTGGCGTCACCCACCCGCGTGAGCCACGCCTCGCCGTCCTCGGTCACGCCGCCCTGCTCGATGTGGGCGACCAGCTTGCGGCGCTCGACGACCGCGATCGCGTCGGTGCAGGCGGACTGCATGATCGGCGCCAGCCCGACCGGGACGACGAAGATCGTCCGCCGCATGCCGAGCAGCCGCACGAGCGATCGGTCGTCGTACAGGGCCTGCTCGACGGCGCCGACCGTCGGGGCCGACATCCGCGCCGCCGCCGCCAGGTACACACTGGCCGGATCGGTGGCGTGCAGGGCCACGACGGCCCGCGCGACCTCTACTGCGTCGTCCGTCCGCTCGGCGGGGACGAGCCGGTGGCGGATGGCCAGGCGGGCCCGCCGCTCGTCGGCGTCGATGGTGCGGGGAGTGGGCTGGGAGCTCACGAAGGAGAGTTTGTCATAGGCGTACATATGTTCGATAGAGGTGGCACATGACGATCGGATGACGACGGGCGCGGCGACGATCCGCCGCCGCCTTGCCTGTCACACTGGGTACGTACACTTGTTCGCATACCCGCCTGGAGGAGGATGTGTTGATGGGCAAGCGCAGGCAGCAGTGGCCGGGCGACGGTCGCAGCGACCGGTCGCAGGGGTCCGGCGCGCCGGGCCCTCGGCGGTCCGGCCGGTTGCGCGCCCACCAGGTGGACGCGGCCATCGACGCCGCCGTGGCGTCGTGCGGCGTCGCGGTCGGGCCGCCCGCGACCGATCTGGTCGAGCCGCTGGTCGGCGGGGCGGAGGCGCCCGAGGCGTCCAGCCACGCGCTGGTGGATCGTGCACTGGGCCGGGCGCTCACCTCTTCCCTGGCCGTGGCCTGGCGCCACGGGTGGCAGCCCGCCGACGTGCATCGTGCGGTCGCCCGGCTGCACGGCCGCGCCCACGGGCTGCTGGTGGCCCACGCCATCGGCTGCGAGGCCCGCAGCTACCAGCCCGCCGACCTGTCTCCCCGCTGGCGCATGCAGCTCGACGCCGTCGGCGCCACCGAGATCGCGGCCGGCGAGGCGTGCTCCGGCGAGTGGGTCGTCCCCGCCGGTGCGGCACGGCATGCCGCGGTGAGCATCGCGGTCGAGACGCTGGCGCGCCTCCGGCGACTGCCGCGCCTGCCCTCGCTGGGCCCGGCACCTGGTGAGCCCGCGGCACCGCGCCCCGGCGCGAGCCGGGGCTCGACCCGGCCGGGGGCCGATCCCCGGGTCCTGCAACGCGTGACCGCGCTGCTGGCCAAGGCCGAGTCGACCACGTTCCACGCGGAGGCCGAGGCGTTCACGGCCAAGGCCCAGGAGCTGATGACGCGCCACGCCATCGACCGCGCCGCGCTCGAGACCGGGCGCGGGGGTGGCGCGGTCGGCGGACGCCGGGTCGGCGTCGACGATCCCTACGCCGGGCCGCGGTACCTGCTGCTGTCGGCGGTGGCCGAGGCCAACCGCTGCCGGGCGGTGTGGTCCAAGGTGTGGGGCTTCGCCACCGTGTTCGGCGACGAGGACGACCTCGACACGGTCGAGCTGCTCTACACCTCGCTGCTGGTCCAGGCGACGCGGGCGATGGTGGCCGGCGAGCCCGCCCCGACGGCCGGGCCGGCCGCGGGGCGCACGCGCTCGTTCCGGCAGTCGTTCCTGGTCGCGTTCGCCGGTCGAATAGGCACACGCCTGCGCATGGCCGCCGAAGCCGCGACGGCCGAGGCCACCCGCCACCGGGAATCGCTCCTGCCCGTGCTGGCCCGCCGCGGCGAGGAGGCCGAAGCCGCGGTGCGCGAGGCCTACCCCTCGGTGGGCACCTCGCGGGTCTCGGCCAACGACGCCGCCGGCTGGCACGCAGGACAGGCGGCCGCCGACCAGGCGCAGCTCGACCTGCACGAGGCGCTGCGCCGCCGTGCGCCCGCCCGATGAGCCCGATCGCAGGTCGCTTCGGGCTACGCCGGCGCGCTGAGGGTGCCGGTGGCGACCTTCGTCGCCCAGGGATAATCCGCCTTGCCGCTCGGCGAGCGCTGCATGTGCTGCACCAGGTGCAGCTCGCGGGGCACCTTGTAGCCCGCGATCTTCGTGCGGCAGTGCTGTTGCACGGACTCCAGGTCCGGCGCCTTGCCCTCACGTGGCTGCACGACCGCCGCCACCCGCTGTCCCCAGCGCGGGTCGGGCACGCCGACCACGACGGCGTCGTACACCTCGGGATGCGACTTCACTGCCGCCTCGACCTCCTCCGGGAAGATCTTCTCGCCGCCGGAGTTGATCGACTGCGATCCCCGGCCGAGCAGTGTGATCGACCCGTCGGCCTCGACCATGGCCAGGTCGCCGGGGATGACGTAGCGGGTGCCGTCGACCTCGACGAACGTCGCCGCCGTCTTCTCGGGGTCGCCGTAGTAGCCGACGGGGATGTCGCCGCTGCGGGCGATCCGGCCGATCGTGCCGGACCCGGGCACCACCGGGCGCAGCTCGTCGTCCAGCACCACGGTCCCGGACACCGGGGCGACGGTCGGCCCGCCCTTCATGGCCGTCTTGCCCGGCTGCACGATCACGATGCCGCTGGCGCCACCCTCCGACGAGCCGACGGCGTCGGTGAGCACGATATTGGGGAACCGGTCCAGGAACTGGTCCTTCAGCGAGGGCGAGAAGATGGCGGCGGTCGACGACAGCGACAGCAGCGACGACAGGTCGCGGCTGGCACTCGGCTCCTCGTCGAGGGCCTCGATCAGCGGGCGGGCCATGGCGTCGCCGGTCATCATCACCGAGTTGGCCTGCTCGGCCTCGACCAGGCGCCACACCTCGTGGGGGTCGAACTGGCTCATGAGCACGACCTTGTTCCCCACGAAGCTCTGGCCCATGACCGCCCACTGCGTAGCGCCGTGCATGAGCGGGGCGATGGGGAGGAACGTGATGGCGAAGCCTCGCTCCCGCCCGCGGGCGACGAGGTCTTCCGGCACCCGGGCCCGGTCTCCCGACAGGACGTCGATGCCTCCGCCGAGGGCGAAGAGCACGTCGGCCTGGCGCCACTCGACGCCCTTGGGCATGCCGGTGGTGCCGCCGGTGTAGAGGATGTAGCGATCGTCGCCCGACCGCGGGCCGAAGTCGCGCTCG
>JBKPRS010000089.1:0-2748 GCA_046734695.1 Actinomycetota bacterium
CGAGTCGGTCGACAGCTCCGGCAGCACCACATAGCCGTCGGCCGAGCACTGGACGGCGACCGACAGCACACTGGACTCCAGGCTGGGGACCATGGCCACCACCCGGGTGCGGGCCAGGACGTCGCGCGCGTCGGGGCCCAGCCGGCGCAGGTCGGCCGCCTCCACCAGGCTGACCTGGGCCCAGCCGGTCGCGACCGCTCCGACGACGATCTCCTCTGCCGTCCGGTAGCTGCGCCACGAGACGCCGTCGAGCGCGGCGAGCATCGCCTCCAGGCCCCGCCGGACGACCTCGGGGCCTGCTGCCACGGCGACCGTCAGATCCATCTCACTCCTCCCCCGACAACGGTGGGCTCACACTCGCAGCGTGCACCGCGAGCGATAGCCGAGCGCTCCACGGCGCGTCACCGGCCGCTCACCGGGGGTCAGGCGGCCTGCTCGTCGCGGTCGTCGTCGCTGCCCTGGGCGACCGCGGCCCGGGCCTGGACCCGACGCCGGTGCCACGACGTGACCAGCTCCATGAGCGCCCCGAAGCCGATGGCGAGGGCGATCCCGAGGCCCGTGGCCAGCAGCGTCTGGTCGTGGAAGGTGCTCCCGCCGATGTAGCCGAGGGCGGTGGCGAAGGAAGCCCACAGCAGCCCGGCGAAGATCGTGGTCGGGGTGAAGCGGTGGAGGGGGTAGGCGGTGCGCCCGGCGATGAACGTCGCCGCGGTGCGCCCACCGGGGACGAAGCGGGCGATGACCAGCAGTACCGGGCCGCGCTTGTCGAGCTGCTCGGCCGCCCAGGCCTGCAGGCGGGCGACCTTGCCCCTGTCCTTGGCGGGTTGGGGACGGCCGCGGCGGGTCCAGCGCCCGATCGAGTAGGACATGTGGTCGCCCAGCACCGCCCCCGCCGCGGCCGCCAGGATCAACGGCACGACGTGGAGCCGGCCCTGCCAGGCCAGCACGCCGCCGAGCACCACCGCGCTCTCGCTCGGGAGCACGGGCACGACCACGTCGAAGGCCGCGAGGACGAGGACCAGGACGTAGGCCAGCGCTGCCAGGTCGGCGAGGAAGTCGAGGGTGATCACCTCTCGGCCTCCTTCCGCCTCGGCGCCGCCGCGCTGGTTGACATGACAGGAACGCTACGGGCGTCAACCCGCCGAGGGCATCGGGGATTCCCCCCAGGGCGCTGTTCTTCGGCCGGGGCCCGGGGGACGCAGCCGGCCCGCGCGCTCATGACCAGGGGGTTCGAGGTCATGGGACGACCGTACGCTGCCCCGCTTGCAAAACGGATGCAGCCTGCTGGTGTCACCTGGGTGGGGACAACCCCACCTGGGCTGGGCGTGCGGGCCCGGTCTACCGCGGAGCGAGGTCGCGCACGGCCTGGCGGGTGTCCCCGCCGAAGGGCAGCAGCGCCAGTGCCGGGGTGGTGACGCCGTTGTCGATGTAGCGCTGGACGTGCTCGCGGCACGCTTCGGGGCTACCCCAGATGATCAGCTCGTCCACCAGGGAATCCGGGATCGCGGCCAGGGCGGCCCGGCGGTCGCCCTCCTTCCACAGGCGCCACATGTCCGCCAGCATCTCGCCCCGGCCCAGCCAGTCGTGGAACGCCGCGTACACGGGGACGTTGAGGTAGGCGGCGATGGCGTAGCGGCCCATGTTGCGGACGGTCTCGGCGTCGTCGTTCACGGCCACGAAGATGCGGGCCACGATCTCCCGCGGCTCGCCCCCGCCCGCCTCGTGCACGATCGGCGCCACGGTGGCCACGTCGTCGGCCGACAGCCAGTTGATGATGGCGCCGTCGCCTTCCTTGCCGGCGAGCCGCAGCATGCCCTCGCGCAGGGCCGCCACCAGGATGGGGACAGGCTCGGGCGGGACCACGCCCAACTTGAACCCCCGCACCTTGAACGTCTCGTACTCCTGGGAGACCTTCTCGCCCGCCAGCGCCTGGCGCAGGAAGCGGACCAGGTCACGGGTGCGCTGGTAGGGCTGGTCGAACGGGATGCCGTTCCAGCCCTCCACGATGACGTTGGACGACGTGCCCACCCCCAGCGCCACCCGGCCAGGCGCCGCCTGGGCGAGGCTGCCCACGCTCTGGGCCAGGCACCCGGGCCCCCGGGTGAAGGCGGGGACGATGGCGGTGCCGAGCCGCAGCGACGGCGCCCACACCGAGGTCAGCGCCAGCGGCGTGAACGCGTCCGCCCCGTTGGCCTCCGACGACCACACGTCCGTGTACCCCAGGTCGGCCAGCTCGACGATCCAATCCCGCTGCGCGTGGAGGGGAGCACCGTCGAACGGGATGGTCATGCCGTAGCGCTGCATCCCCGGATGCTGTCACACGCGCCGTTCGGACGACGCCTGCTCCAACAGGCCTGCCATGGCCGCCGGGTCCATGAGCCGGACGATCGTCGACTGGCTGGCGGTGGCGAGCAGCGTGCCGTCGTCCGACCACAGGTGCACGGCGCCATGCCCGAACCCGTGGGCCACGGCGTGGATCCGGATGTCGAGCAGCACCCACTCGGTGGGCACCAGCCGGTAGACCCGCAGCGTGTTGTCCAGGCTGTTGCCGCCACCGGCCCGACCCAGCGCCTGGCCGATGCCGAAGGGCACGTAGTCGCCGAGGATGGCCAGGCTGGCGCCCGAGGACAGGTCGAGCAGGTCCGGCATCCGGGCCCACAGCATCGAGCGTCCGCCCTGTGTGGGGCTGCCCTCGACCTCGTCCCAGGTCCGGGCCGACGCCAGGCGCACGTCGATCCGGTCCATGATCGA
>JBKPRS010000090.1:0-2443 GCA_046734695.1 Actinomycetota bacterium
TCCGCCACCGACCTCGGTGGCTTCGCCATCAAGGCCGCACTGGAACGGGCCGGCGTGGCACCCGACCAGGTCGACTACGTGTTCATGGGCCACGTGCTCCAGGCCGGCGCCGGGCAGATCACGGCCCGCCAGGCCGCGGTCAACGCCGGCATCCCCATGACCGTGCCCGCCACCACCGTCAACAAGGTGTGCCTCTCCGGGCTCAACACCATCTACCTGGCCGACCTGCTCATCGGGGCGGGCCAGGCCGACATCGTGGTGGCCGGGGGCATGGAGTCCATGACTCAGGCTCCCTACCTGCTGCCGGGCGCGCGCGAGGGCTACAGGGCCGGCGACAAGACCGTCGTCGACTCGATGATGTACGACGGGCTGTTCTGCGCCTTCGACCAGGTGGCCATGGGTGCCGGCACCGAGAAGTACGCGGCGTCCGCCGGCCTGGCCCGCGAGCCGCAGGACGACCTGGCCGCCAAGTCCCACGAGCGGGCGGCGGCGGCCATCAAGGAGGGCCGCCTGGCCGACGAGATCATCCCCGTCGAGGTCCCCCAGCGCCGGGGCGATCCGGTGGTGGTCGACACCGACGAGGGTGTCCGCCCCGGCACGACCGTCGAGTCCCTGTCCGGGCTGCGCCCCGCGTTCGACAAGGCGGGCAACATCACCGCCGGCAACGCCTCGCAGATCTCCGACGGCGGCGCCGCGGTGATCGTCGTGTCCAAGGCCGTGGCCGAGCGCCTGGGCGTCGAGCCGCTCGGTGAGGTCGTCGGCTACGGCCAGGTGGCCGGGCCGGACCCGTCGCTGCTGACCCAGCCGTCCCGGGCCATCAAGGCCGCCCTGGAGGGGGCGGGCCGCTCCGTCTCGGACGTCGACCTGTTCGAGCTGAACGAGGCGTTCGCCGCCGTCGGCCTGGCCGCCATGGCCGACCTCGGGATCACCGACGACGTCGTCAACGTGAACGGCGGCGCCATCGCCCTCGGCCACCCGGTCGGCATGTCGGGCACCCGCATCGCTCTCACCCTGATGCTCGAGCTCAGCCGCCGTGGTGGCGGGCTGGGCGCGGCCGCTCTGTGCGGCGGCGGCGGCCAGGGCGACGCCCTGCTCGTCTCGGTCTGACCCCGCGGCCTGTCCACGCGGTCCGGCTCAGCCGGCCGCGTGGCCGGTCATCTCCAGCTCGTTCGTGCGCGCCCCGGCAGGGTTGGCCGAGGCCAGACAGCTCCCGTCGCTGATCTCGGCCACCGATGTGCCCGGCCCGCCCATCACCGTGGCGATCCAACGCTGTGAGCTCGCGTCGTACGCAGCCTCACTGATGGCCATGTCGACCGTGATGGTCACGGTCCCGGCCGAGCGCGCCGGCCCGGAGCCGGGACAGTCGATCGGCCGGCTCATCGTCAGGGCCATCGACCGGTCGGCGACGTGGAACGAGCCGGAGAGCCTCAGGGTCGTGCCGATGCGCTGGGACGTGGCCGCGACGGGTACGTCGCAGGGCACCTGGGCGCAGGACCCGGTGTCGATCGTCGCGTCGTAGTGGGCGCTCTGGCCCCGCCGGAACATCACGCTGGGGTCGAGCGCGGCGCCCTCGCCGTCACTGGTGACGGCCAGCTCGAACGCATACGCGGCGGCCGGGACCGCGCCCGCCGTGACTCCGTCGAGCGGCGCGGGCTCGGGCGGGGGCAGGGCCACCGCGTCGGCGTCCAGGTTCTCCTGGGTCCACCCGGCGGGCTGCTCGATGGTGCGCACCACCAGACCGCCGTCGCTGGTCACCATCAGGGCCTCGTCGGTCGCCGGCGCCACGTCGACGCCCGGCTCGGCGGACACCTTGACGCTGCCCGCGGGTGCCTCGACCGCGCAGCCGACGGTGCAGTCGAGCGCCACCGGGTTGCCGGTGGAGCTGAGGGTGATGTCTCCGGTGCGCAGCACCAGGGCGGCGGACTCGCTCACCCCGGCGGGGTTGAACCACGTGCGACCCCCGACGATGTCCACGCTGGGCCCCGACTCGCCGGACTCGGCCGCGGCGGTGAAGGTCAGCGTCGCCCCGCCGTCGAAGCGGAGGACGCCGCCCGCGGCGAGGTCGATCGCCACCCCCGGGATGTCCCCGGCTTCCACCGACCAGCCGTAGAGCACGGCCTCGCCCTCCTCGAGCGCCCGCGGCTCCGAGCCGTCCGACGTTCGCACCTGCGCGCCGGAGGCCGAGCGCACCGTGCCCACCTCGCTCGTCGTCTCGCCACCCCCGCCGCTGCCGCCGGTGACGAGCACCACGGCCGCCAGACCCGACGCTGCCACCACCACCAGGGCCGCCACCGGCAGCAGCCAGCGCCGAGAGTGGGGTTGCGAGCCGTCGCCGTCGCCGTTCCCGGGGTCCGGCTGCGGCGGGAGGCCAGCCCAGCCGTCGAGCCGCGGCCCCCCGGGTCGGTCGAGCGGCGGCGCCGGCCAGTGCTTGACGGTGATGGGC
>JBKPRS010000091.1:0-5137 GCA_046734695.1 Actinomycetota bacterium
CGGCGTCCAGCTCGAACGCCGGTACGGCGACGAGCGGCTCGCCCGAGCCGACCGGCGAGGCGAACGTCGTCAGCCGCGGGTTGTCACGCAGCAGGTCCGATCCCAGCCCCACCCGGCTGGGCAGGAACGGCACCCGCCACGCCGCCGCCTGCAGTCCCAGGTGGAACAGGCCCTCGTCGTAGGGCTCGTCCTCGATGGCGCCGGACTGGCGGGCGGCCCGGAAGTGCGGCTCCAGCGGGATCGAGTCGAGCGACACGAACGCGTACACCGCCCGCCGCACCTTGCCCGCCGCGCACAGCAGGCCGAGGTCGGGGCCGCCGTGGGTGACGATGGTCAGGTCCCGCAGGTCGCTGCGCACGATCGCCCGGACCAGCGCCATCGGCTTGCGCCGGCTGGCCCAGCCCCCGATGGCGATGGTCATGCCCGACGAGAGCCGCGCCACGACCTCCTCGGCCGTCATGGTCTTGTCCGTGCTCATGCCTCGCTGTCCCGCTCCCGGTCCCGGTCCTCCACGAAGGCGTCCCGACGCTCGTCCGCCACGCCCGACAGGTTCAGCTCGAAGGTGAAGCCCTGCTCGTAGCGGTAGCTGCGCTTCACGTCCCACAGGTCGATCCCGTTGAGCGACTCCTTGGCCGCCCGGATCACCGCCGGTGACTTGGCCGCGATGTCCGCCGCCACCGACCGGGCCTCGTCCCGCAGCGACTCCCGGGGGACGACCCGCAGCACCGACCCGAAGGCGTGCAGCTCGGCCGCGGTGGCGGTGGCCGAGGTGTACACCATCGCCCGCATCTTGTGCTGGGGCACCAGCCGGGACAGGTGCGTCGCCGCGCCCAGCGCCCCCCGGTCGACCTCGGGCAGCCCGAACGTGGCGTCGTCGGAGGCCACGATGATGTCGGCGTTGCCGACCAGGCCGATCCCGCCGCCCAGGCAGAAGCCGTGCACCGCGGCGATCACGGGCACCGGGCACTCGTAGACCGCGGCGAACGCCTCGTAGCAGCCCCGGTTGGCGCCCAGCAGGGCGTCGAATCCGGGCGTGGACTGCATCTCCTTGATGTCGACCCCGGCGTTGAACCCTCGGCCCTCGGCCCGCAGCACGACCACCCGGGTGTGCGGATCGGCGCCTACCACCCGCAGCGTGGAGGCCAGCTCGAACCAGCCCCGCACGGGCAGGGCGTTGACCGGCGGGTGGTCCACGACGATCTCGGCGATGCCGCCGTCGTCGATCTCGCTGGTGATCGGCATGCCGGGCCCCTCCGCGTTTCTGACGCTCTGTCAGGACGCTGTGGCAAGGTAGGTCGCGGGAGGCAGCATGGACAACCCACTCGACCACCGGGGCCGGGTCGTGCTCGTCACGGGCGGGACCAAGGGGATCGGCCGCACCATCGCCCGCCGCTACGCCGAGGCCGGCGCCACGGTGGCGGTGTGCGCCCGCACCGCCCCGGACGACACCCCGGCCGACGTCGACTTCGTGGCCTGCGACGTCCGCGAGGCGGACCAGGTCAAGGCCCTGGTCGACACGGTCGTCGACCGCCACGGCCGGCTCGACGTGGTCGTGAACAACGCGGGCGGCGGCCCGTGGGTCGACTCGGCCATTGCGTCGCCCCGCTTCACCGAGCGGATCATCGCCCTCAACCTCGTCGCCCCCATCGTGGTGTCCCAGGCCGCCTACCGCGTCATGAGCATCCAGGACGGCGGCGGGTCGATCGTCAACATCGCCAGCGTGTCGGGGATCCGGCCGTCGCCCCGCAGCGCCGCCTACGGGGCGGCCAAGGCCGGGCTGCTCAACCTGACCCAGACGCTGGCCGTGGAGTGGGCGCCCGCGGTGCGGGTCAACGCGGTGATCGCCGGGCTCATGGCCACCGACGATCTGGAGGCCACCTACGGCGACGAGGCCACCCAGGCCCGCATGGCGGCCACGGTGCCCATGGGCCGGTTCGGCACCCCCGACGACGTGGCCGGCGCATGCCTGTTCCTGTCCTCGCCGCTGGCGTCGTTCGTGACCGGTGCCGCGCTGGCTGTGCATGGGGGTAACGAGCGGCCTTCGATCCTGGAAGTGGTGTAGACACGCCCGGATGACGTCGGCCGAGCTCGCGTTCCTGGCGGTCGCGGGCTTCGGCGCCGGGGTCGTCAACGGGGTCGCGGGCGGGGGGTCGATGCTGTCGTTCCCGGCGCTGCTGGTCGTGGGGGTGCCGAGCCTGTCGGCCAACGTGACCTCGACCGTGGGCATCTGGACGGGCTATCTGGGCGGGGCCGCCGGCTTCCGCTCCAACCTGGCCGGCCAGCGCCACCGGCTGCCGCCGCTGGCTGTGGTGGCGTTCCTGGGGGCGGTCGTCGGCTCGCTGCTGATCCTGATCACGTCCGAGGGCGCGTTCGACGCCCTGGCGCCGTGGCTGGTGCTGGCCGCCTGCGCCCTGTTCGCGGCCCAGCCGTTCCTCGCCCGGCGGGTGGCCGACCGCGGGCTGTCGGGGCGGGGGCACCGGGTGCTGCGCGACGTGGGCGTGTTCGTCGCCTCGGTGTACGGGGCCTACTTCGGGGCAGGGCTCGGGGTGCTCCTGCTGGCGGTGCTCGGCATCACCCTGCCGGGTCGCATGACCGACCTCAACGCCATACGGACCGTGCTGGCGCTGCTGGTGAACAGCATCGCCGTGGTGGTGTTCGTGATAGCGGCGCCGGTGGAGTGGGCGGCCGCCGGGGTCATGGCAGTCGCCGCGCTCGGGGGCGGCTATCTGGGCGCCAGGACGGCGGCGCGCATGCCTGTCCCGGTGTTCCGGGCCGTTGTGCTGGTCGTCGGTCTCGCCGCCGCGATCGGGCTGTTCCTGCGCTGATGCGGGGGGCCATCCCGGATTGCCTTACACCATAAGGTTGTGGCTACGCTCTGTGCGATGCGCCCCCGCCTTGCCGTCGCGTTCGCTGGCCTGTTGTTCGTCGCTGCGTGCGGTGGCGGGAACGGTGGCAGTGGCGACGGGCTCTCCAGCGGCGGGACCGACAGCAACGACGACGGGCTCACCGACGTCGTGCACATGGACGGGTCCGAGGTGGACGTCACCGCGCTCGACAACACCTTCCGGGTCGCCAACATCGAGGTGAAGCCGGGCACGAAGATCGTCTGGGAGAACAAGGGTCGCAACGACCACGACGTCCTCCCCGTGTCGGGCGACGCCTGGGGCGTGCAGCCCTCGGACTTCACTCCAGGCGACAGCTACTCCACCACCTTCGACCAGCCCGGCGTCTACCGCTACTACTGCTCGATCCACGGCACGACCGACCAGGGCATGGTCGGCTCGGTGGTCGTGTCCGAGTGATCCACCGCACGAATCCACTGGGGGAAGGCATGAGCAACGCTCGACGGCTGATGGGCCTCGTGCTCGCGGGGGCACTGCTCGCCGCGGCGTGTGGCGGCGACGACGACAGCAGCAGCGACGATGCGGGACCGTCGGGCTCGCAGGAGTCCGCCACGCTCCACGTCCCCGACGACTACCCGACCGTCCAGAAGGCGGTGGACGCGGCGGAGCCGGGCGACCTCGTGCTCATCTCTCCCGGCACCTACCAGGAGTCCGTCAGCGTCAAGACCGACAACCTGACGATCCGGGGCCTCGACCGCAACGAGGTCATCCTCGACGGTGGCTTCACCATGGACAACGGCTTCCGGGTCGCCGGAGCCGACGGGGTGGCCATCGAGAACATGACCGCCCGCAACTACACGAAGAACGGCTTCTTCTGGACCGACGCCAAGGGCTACCGGGGCTCCTACCTGACCGCGTACCGCAACGGTGACTACGGGGTCTACGCCTACAACTCCACGAAGGGCCAGCTCGAGAACAGCTACGCCTCGGGCAGCCCCGACGCCGGCTTCTACATCGGCCAGTGCTACCCCTGCGACGCCACCATCAACGGGGTGATCTCCGAGTACAACGGCCTCGGCTACTCGGGCACCAACTCGGGCGGCGGCCTCACCATCGTCAACTCGACGTTCCGCTACAACCGGGCCGGCATCGTGCCCAACTCGGGCAGCTACGAGCTCTGCTACCCGGGGCGGGAGACGACGATCGTCGGCAACCTCGTGTACTCCAACAACCAGGCGGACACGCCCGCCATCGACGTGGCCCTGCTGGCGATGGGCAACGGCATCCTGCCCGCGGGCGGCACGGGGAATGTGATCGAGCGGAACCTCGTGTACGACCATGACCGGACCGGCATCGGTCTGGTCCCGTTCCCGGAGGAGGACGCCAACGATGTCCCGCCCCCGCCGGAGAACGACACCCGGCCCTGCTCCGAGACGGTCAACGACGTGCCGGCCGACCCGGCCGACATCCCCGACCTGGTGATCTGGGAGCCCCGGGGCAACAAGGTGGTCGGCAACGTCGTCGAGGACTCGCGGCTGGCCGACCTGGCCCTCGGCTCGGTCGACGACGTGTCCCAGCTGGGCAACTGCTTCTCGGGGAACACCTTCACCACCACGGCCCCGCTGGAGCTGGAGGCCCTGGCCCCGTGCGAGGGCGACGGCAGCGGCGGCGACTGGACGGCAGGCGCCCTCGACCTGATCTCGCTGATGACCGCGGTGCAGCCGCCGTCGGGCGACTACAAGACCTCGCCGGAACCGCCGGCGCAGGAGAACATGCCCGACGCGGCCACGGCCCCGGCGCGGCCCGCCACCGACGTTCCCTTCCAGGTCGACCTGGACGCCATCCAGGTCCCGGCCCGCCCGTCGTGATCCGCCTGTGATCCGGTCGCTGGCGACGGCCGTCGCGGCGCTCTGCCTGGTGGCGGGGTGCGGCGGCGCGCCGTCGTCGGGACCGGTCGGGCCCGGCCCGGAGGAGGCCGGGGCCACCGCGCCGTCCGCGGCGTCAGGGACGGCCGAGCCGCGGTCGCCCACCGGCGCGGGCCCGCAGGGGAGGGTGCCGCAGTTCGTGGTCGAGTGCCGGTTCAGCCACGCCGCATCCGACGATCCGATCGTCCACCCGGGGCACACCGGGGCGTCTCACCTGCACACGTTCTTCGGCAACACCACCACCGCGTCGGGCTCGACCGCCGACAGCCTGGCCCGGGGCGGGACCACCTGCGACCAGCAGCTGGACCGGGCCGCCTACTGGGCGCCGGCGCTGATGGACCACGGGACGATGGTGACCCCCACCAAGGC
>JBKPRS010000092.1:0-3769 GCA_046734695.1 Actinomycetota bacterium
CTCGTGCGCCGCCGCCGCCCGGGCGCGCTCGTCGGCCGGTGCCGGCCGCACCCGGCCGAGCACCGCCAGGGCGGAGGCCACGCCGGCCCCGAGGCCGACGACCATGCCCACGACGAGCAGTGCTGCGTTCATGGGCGGGACGTTACGAGCGGGGTGTGACACTTTCGGGGACCGGAGGCCGGTCGCGGCGAAAAAAGTCAGACGACGGTGCTGGCGCTGCGGGCGGTCCGCTCGATGGTCAGCCGCTGCAGCAGCGCGTGGGACTCGATCTCGCCGCCCGCCGGGCAGCGGGTCCAGTGACCGTGGGCGTCGAGGGTCCAGGCCAGCACGTCGTCACGCAGGGCCACGTCGAGGATCTCGTCCAGCCGGGCCTGCAGGTCCTCCTCGACCACCGGGGTGAGCACCTCCACCCGCCGGTTGAGGTTGCGAGGCATGAGGTCGGCCGAGCCGATCAGGAACCGGGGACGTCCCGGTCCGTCGCCGTTGGCGAAGCGGTAGATGCGCGAGTGCTCGAGGTAGCGGCCCACTATCGAGCGCACCCTGATGTTCTCCGACAGGCCGGGGACGCCGGGGATCAGGCAGCAGATGCCCCGGACCACCAGGTCGATCTCCACGCCGGCCTGGGAGGCCCGGTACAGCTGCTCGATCATGTCCTCGTCGACCAGGCTGTTCATCTTCATGGTGATGCGACCCCCGCCGGGGGCCTCGCCCGCCGCGTCGATCTCGCCCTCGATGAGCGCTTCCAGCGCCGGGCGCAGCAGCCGGGGCGCCACCGCCAGGCGCTGGTAGTCGATGTTGCGCCCGTAGCCGGTGAGCTCGTTGAACAGCTGCGTGAGGTCCCCACCGATGGCCGGATCGCAGGTGAGCAGGCCCAGGTCCTCGTACACCCGGGCGGTGCGCGAGTTGTAGTTGCCGGTGCCCACGTGGCAGTACCGGCGCAGGCCGTCGGCCTCCTCCCGCACCACCAGCAGGGCCTTGGAGTGGACCTTCAGCCCGATCAGCCCGTACGTGACGTGCACGCCCGCCGTCTCCAGCAGGCGGGCCCACTCGATGTTGGCGCCCTCGTCGAAGCGGGCCTTGAGCTCGACGATCACCGCCACCTGCTTGCCCCGGTCGGCCGCCCGGATCAGGGCCCGGACGATGGGGCTGTCACCGGACGTGCGGTACAGCGTCATCTTGATGGCCAGCACCTGGGGGTCGACCGCCGCCTGGCGGACGAACTCCTCCACCGTCGTGCGGAAGCTCTCGTAGGGGTGGTGGACCAGCAGGTCGCCCTGGCGCATGGCGGCGAACACGTCGGCCCGCTCGCCGTCGCCCTTGGAGAGCCGGGTGGGCGTGACCCGCTGGTAGGGCGGGTCCTTGAGGTCGGGCCGGTCGAGGCCGTGCACCGCCCACATCCCGCCCAGGTCGAGCGGCGCGGTGTGGAGGTAGACGTCCTCGTCGGCCACGTCGAGCTCACGCTGGAGCAGCTGCAGCACCTCGTCGGACATGGCGGCGTCGATCTCCAGCCGCACGGCCCGGCCGAAGCGCCGGCGCCGCAGCTCGATCTCGACCGCGGCCAGCAGGTCGTCGGCCTCTTCCTCCTCCAGCGTGAGGTCGGTGTTGCGGGTGACCCGGAAGGCGTGGTGCTGCTCGATCTCCATGCCCGGGAACAGCTGGTCCAGGTGGGCGGCGATGACCAACTCGAGGGGCACGTAGCGCTCGCCGTCGGGCAGCACCACGAACCGTGGGAGCAGCGACGGGACCTTGACCCGGGCGAAGCGCCGGGCGCCCTCGTCGGGGTCGCGCACGATCACGGCCAGGTTGAGCGACAGGTTGGAGATGTAGGGGAACGGGTGGCCCGGATCGACCGCCAGCGGCGTGAGGACCGGGAAGATCCGTTCCTCGAACGTCTCGACCAGGAACTTCTCGTCGTCCTCGTCGACGTCGGCCCAGGACGACAGCTTGATCCCCGCCGCCGCCAGGCCGGGCGCCACCTGGTCGAGGAAGCAGACCTGCAGGCGGGGCAGCAGCCGATCGACCTGGTCGCGGATGTCGAGGAGCTGCTGGGCGGAGGTGCGCCCGTCGGGGCTGAGGGCGCCCACCTCGCCGGCCACCTGGTCCTTCAGCGCCGCCACCCGGACCTGGAAGAACTCGTCGAGGTTCTGGCTGAAGATGGCCAGGAACTTGGCCCGCTCCAGCAGCGGGACCCGCTCGTCCTCCGCCAGGGCCAGGACCCGCTCGTTGAAGTCGAGCCACGAGAGCTCGCGGTTGCGGTACCGGGCGACGGCCGGGGGCCCGTCCCCCAGGGCCGCGATCTGTTCGGAAGTAGCGGCCATGCCGCGATCGTACCGGGGGCCGCGCTACGCGGCCGCTCCGGATGGTGAACGTTGGATGACAGGCGTCAGCTGTCGTCGTCCTCCGGGTAGCCGAGGTCCCACTCCAGGAGGATGTGCTCGCGCTCGGCGTCGCGCACCACGCGCTCACGGTTGCGACGGAACTGCGGGTCGTGCGGGGGGAGCAGCACCAGGCGGGCCATCACCCGGGACCGGAAGTCGTCGATCATCTGGCGGTCCCCGAAATCGGACTGGACCTCCCAGTGGGGGGCCACCGGACCGAGGTAGACGACGCGGGCGTGACCGCGGGGAGGCTCGACTTCGGCTGCTGCGACGTCTGACATGGCTGACCAGCCTACCGGTCAGGGACCCTGGCGGCCGATCTCGGCCTCCAGCGTCTGCTCCTCGCCGTCCCGCTCGATCGTGACCTCGATGGTGTCGCCCGGCTCGTGCCCGCCGATGGCGGCGCCCAGGTCGTCGTTCACCGTGATTGGGTCGCCGTCGACGGCCACGATCACGTCGCCCTGCTGGATGCCCGCCGCCTCGGCCCCGCTGCCGGGGATCACGTCGTAGACGAACGCCCCGTGCTCGGCCTCGATGCCGAGGCGGTCCTTCACCGCCGGCTCCACCGTGTCCAGGGAGACGGTGGTCACGCCCAGGCGGGGCGTGTCCGGGGTGATCTCGCCGCCGCCCTGCTGGATCCGGTCGATGATCGGCTTGGCGGAGTCGATGGCGATGGCGAACCCGATGTTCTGGCTGTCGGCGATGATCGCCGTGTTGATGCCGACCACGGAACCGGTCGCATCGACCAATGGTCCGCCAGAGTTGCCCGGATTGATCGCCGCGTCGGTCTGGACCAGGTCGGACAGTCGTCCTTGGGGTCCCTCGATGTTCCTGTTGACCGCCGAGACGATGCCCGTGGTAACGCTGGGCTGACCCCCGAGGTTTAGGGCGTTCCCGATGGCGATCACGGGCTCGCCCACGACCAGGTCCCCCGATGTCCCGAGCGTCGCCGGGGCGAGGTCGTCCGCCCCCTCGATGTGGATGACCGCCAGGTCGCTCGCCGGCTCGCTGCCCACCAGCGAGGCGTCGAAGGTGGCGCCGTCGAACGTGCGCACCCGGATGCCCTGGGTCTGCTCGATGACGTGGGCGTTCGTGAGCACGAGGCCGTCGTCCGACAGGATCACGCCGGTACCGGCCCCGTCGAAGACCTCGCCCCGGGCCACCCCGCTGGTCTCGATCGTGACCACCGACTCCTGGACCCCGTCCAGGATCGTCTGCACGTCGAGCGGGCCGTCGGTCAGGACCACCGGCCGTCCGTTGGTCGCCGCGGTGCCGGTGTCGTCATCGTTCGCGTCGAGCGCGATGGCGGTGACCCCAGCGGCCACCAGCGCCCCTACCAGGGCCGATGCCAGCGCGACGAGCCACAGCCGGTGTCCCGAGCTGGTCTTGGT
>JBKPRS010000093.1:0-12689 GCA_046734695.1 Actinomycetota bacterium
AGGACCGCGACGGCGGCTTCGGCGCCCGCCATCCGGACCTGGTCACCGGCAAGGGCACCATCCGGCTGCGGCCGGAGGACGCGGCGGCGGTCAGCGACGGGGAGCTGCGGGCGCTGGTCGACGCCGCGCTCGCCGCCTGACCATCCCCGCCAGCAGTGCAGCCGCGTGTGCGGGCGGCATCCGGGCCGTGTCGATCACGAGGTCGACCGGGCGAGCCGGCACGACGACCTGGTCGAACGCCTGCCACACCGGCCGGAGGCCCCCGGGATCGTCGCCCAGGTGGCGGCCCCGCGCGCGGGTCGTCACCCGGGCCAGGGCCTCGTCGTAGCTCACGTCGAGGCGCACCACCAGGCACCGGTGCTCGCCCGCGAGCGCATCGAGGAACGCGGCGTCGGACAGTCCCGTGCTCTCGATGGCCGCCGGCGGTCCGGGCTCGGCGATCCAGGCCCGGATGGCGCGGTGCAGCTCGGGCAGCGCCTCCGCCTTGACCGCGAGGAACGCGTGCCCCCAGCAGGACCACGACGTCTCCCACCGGGACAGTCTGATCCGTGACAGGATGGGGGTGCCGATGCAAGGCGCACGTCCAGGGGGTGGTGCCCATGGCGACCGATCTCCGCGTCGAGGCCGAAGACAGCCCCGGCCAGCTGGCTGCGATCGGGGGTGAGCTGGGCAAGGCCGGCATCAACATCGACGGCTTCTGTGCCGCCGTGGCCGGGGGCCGCGGCGTCGTCCACCTGCTGGTCGAGGATGCCGGCGGAGCCCGCCAGGCGCTGGAGGGCGCCGGCTACTCCGTCGCCGCCGAGAAGGAGGCGCTGGTGCTTTCCAGCGTCGAGGATCGCCCGGGCTACCTGGGCGAGATGTCGGCGCGCCTGGCGGAGGCGGGCGTGAACATCGAGGTCGCGTACCTCGGGACCGGCACCCGCCTGGTCCTGGCGGTCGACGACCTCGACGCCGCCCAGCGCGCTCTCTGACGAGGGCCCGGCGCCTAGCCTCGCCTCGTGGGGACCGTGACCCGGCGGCGAGTGCTGGTCGGGGGCGCCGCGGCCACCGTCACCGTCGCGGCCGCCGGCGGATGGGCCGCGGTCGAGAACGTGCCGTCCGTGCGGCGGCGGCTGCACGCGGCCGGCGTGCTGGACGGGCCGGACCGGGCGGTGCCCGACACCGGGGACATCCCGGCGGTGGACTACGGCACCCTCGTTGGGCCCGACGGGCGGCGCTACCGCTGGGGCCGCTGGGCGCCCAGGGGCGGGGAGCCCGAGCTGTGCGTGGTGTGCCTGCACCCCAAGGGCGGTGACGCGGCCTTCCCGTTCGAGGCCCTCGGTGTCCACCGCTTCGTGGCCGCCGCGGGCCTGCCGTGGGCGGTGGCGTCGCTGGACGGCGCCGGCGACTACTGGCACCCCCGGGCCCGCGGGGCCGACCCGCTCGGCGCCCTCACCGACCGCCTGCTGCCCACCCTCGCCCCGGCCGGCGGGCCGTTCGCGGTGCTGGGCTGGTCGATGGGCGGCTACGGGGCGTTGCTGCTGGCCGAGCGCCCGCCCGCGGGCCTGATGGCGGCGGTGGCCGCCAGCCCCGCGGCGTGGACGTCGTTCGATGCCGCCGCCCGCGGCGCCTTCGACGACGTCGATGACTTCCGGGAGCACGACGTGCTCGCCGCCGCGGGGGTTGCGGCGCTGCGGCGCGGCCCCGCACTGCGGGTGGACTGCGGGGAGGACGACGTGTTCGCGGGCACCAGCCGCCGGGTGCTGGCCGGCGTCCCCGGAGCCGCGGGCGGCATCCACCCGGGCTTCCATGACGAGGGCACCTGGCGCAGCTTCCTACCGGCCCAGATCGAGTGGATCGGTTCCGCCCGGTAGCCTCCACGGGGTGTCGACGTCCTCCGCGGGTCCCCCCAAGGCGGCGGTCGACCGGTTGCGCGACATCGAAACGGTCACCCATGCGGGTCTCGCCCACCTCGGCGTCGAGGAGCTCCTGGTCGAGCTGCTGGATCGCGTGCGCAACGTGCTCGACGCGGACACCGCCGCCGTCCTCTTGCTCGACGGGCCCAACGAGCAGCTGGTCGCCACTGCGGCCCGGGGCATCGAGGAGGAGGTCTACCAGGGCGCGCGCGTGCCGCTGGGGCGCGGCTTCGCCGGGCGCATCGCCACCACCCGCGCTCCGGCCGCCATCGTGGACGTCGCCGACGCCGACGTGGTCAACCCGGTGCTGCGGGAGAACGGCGTGCGCTCCCTGCTCGGTGTGCCGCTCCTGGCGGGTGGGGAGCTGCTGGGGGTGCTCCACGTCGGCTCGATAGCCCTGCGCCGCTTCGACGACATGGACGTCGAGCTGCTGCAGATGGTGGCGGACCGCATCGCCCTGGCCGTGACCGTCGTGCAGTCGGACACCGAGCGCAAGGCGTCGACGCTGCTCCAGCGCAGCCTGCTGCCCCAGCGCCTCCCGCGGGTGCCGGGGCTCGACGTGGGCGTGCGTTACATCGCAGGCGGCGGGGGCACCGTGGGCGGCGACTGGTACGACCTGTTCACGCTGCCGACGGGCCGGGTGTGCATCGCAGTGGGTGACGTGGTCGGGCGCGGCCTGCGCGCCGCCGCCGTGATGGGACGGCTGCGCAGCGCGCTGCGAGCCCACGCGCTCGGCCACCAGAACGACCCGGCGCTGGTCATCGACCTGGTGGACCGCCAGCTCCGGCACTTCGACCCGGGCGAGATGGCCACCGTGGTGGTGGCGGTGCTGGAGCCGTCCTTCGATCGCCTCCACCTGTCGTCCGCCGGCCATCCGGCCCCGCTGCTGGCCGCCGGCGGCGGGCCGGCACGGTACCTGGAGGTGGCGCACGATCCGCCGCTCGGTGTCGCGCCCCGGAGACGGCGTCGCTCCGTCACCGTCGACCTGCCACCGGGCGCGGTGGTGTGCTTCTACACCGACGGGCTGGTCGAGCGGCGCGGCCGGTCGCTGGAGGATCGCCTCGAGCTGCTGAAGAAGGCGGTGCTCCCGGCGCCGGCCGAGCAGGTCTGCACGACGGTGATGGGCCAGCTGATCGGGCTGGAGCAAGCGGCGGATGACGTCGCGCTGCTGGTCGTGCGGCGGCACGACAGCCGGACGGAGCCGCTGGAGATGACGGTCCCGGCCGTGCCCCCGTCGCTGAGCCTGATCCGGGCCGCGGTGCGCCGCTGGCTCGACGATGCCGGCGCCGGGCCGGCGGACGTGACCGACATCCTGCTGGCGGTGGGCGAGTCGACCACCAACGTCGTCGAGCACGCCTACGGTCCCGCGGGCGGCACGGTGAGCGTCCGGGTCGAGCTGGATGGCCCCGATGTGATCGTCACGGTGCGGGACACCGGGCAGTGGCGCTCGCCCCGGGGCTCCAACCGGGGCCGGGGCACGAGCATCATGGAGGCCACCGGCGACGCCTTCGTGATCGATCACGGGCCGGACGGGACCGAAGTGGTCATCCGTCGCCGCCTCGACATCGGGCGGTCCGGCGCATGACCGACGCCCGTGTCAAGTCGGTCACCGAGGACGGGCGCGTCCGCATCGTGCTGAGCGGCGAGGTGGACCTCGACAACGCGGGCGAGGTCGAAGCCGAGCTGGCCCGGTCGATCAGCAACCAGGCCACCGTGGTGTCCATCAACCTCGCAGGCGTCGCCTATCTCGACAGCGCCGGGCTGCGGGTGCTCTTCCACCTGGTAGAGCGCCTGGCCACCTTGCAGATCGCGGTCGAGCTGGTCTCCCCCACGGGCTCGCCGTCGCGCCGGGTCATCGAGCTCTCCGGCCTGGCGGCCCTCGTCCCGCTGGACCCGCCCGTGGCGGGTGGCGCGCCCTTCTAGGCCTGGGCCGGGTCGACCCGGTGGGCCACGAGCAGGCAGACGTCGTCCTCCACCTGCTCGACCATCTCGGCCACGAGCTGCTCGCAGCGGGCCTGGACGGAGGCGCCGGGCCCCTCGCGCGACGCGGCCTCGGCGAACAGCCGCAGTCCGGTGTCGATGTCGCGCCGGCGGCCCTCGACCAGCCCGTCGGAGTACAGATGCAGTGTCTCGCCCGGAGCCAGGCGGTCGTGGTGGTCGCGGTAGGGGTGGGGCCGGTCCCTGGGCAGGGCCCCCAACGGCGCCGCGGGTTCGGCTTCGAGCCAGCGCGGCTCCTGCCCGGGTGCCGTGACGAGCGCCGGCGGATGCCCGGCGGAGGCCCACACCAGCTTGCCGCTGGCCGGCTCGGCCAGCACGGCGACGGCCGTGGCGTGGGCGGTCGGATCGGTCCAGTCGAGCAGGCTGCTCAGCTCGGCGAGGGCGTCGGCGGGGCCCAGGCCCGCGACCAGGCGGCTGCGGATGGCGTTGCGGAGCTGGCCCATCACCGCCACGGCCGGCACGCCGTGGCCGGCGACGTCGCCGACCGTGAGCGCGACCCGACCGTCGGGCAGGAGCAGGCCATCCCACCAGTCGCCGCCCACCGTCGGGCTGGCGAGGAAGGGCACGTAGCAGGCGCCGACCTCCCAACCGGGGATCTCGGGGACCTCGGCCGGCAGCAGCACGTGCTGGAGGGCGTCGAGCGCGGCGCGGTGCCGGGCGAACTCGCTGGCCGAGCGGATCAGCGCCGACGCGCGCTCGGCCACGCGCTCCGCCAGGGCCACGTCCTCCGGGCTCATCTCCTCGCCCACCGCGGAGGCGAAGCCCATCGCGCCGAAGGCGTCGGGCCCGTCGAAGAGAGGGAACACCCAACTGTCGCCGAACCGGACGTGCGCGACCCGTTCCCAGAGCTCGGCCCTGGGGAGGGCGTCCGGGTGCTCGGAGGCGTCGGGCGCCGGCATGTGGACCGGCCGGCCGGTGCGGATGGCCGTGGCCGAGGGCATCCGCCCGCTGACCGGGGTCGGGAAGCGGTCGATGACGTCGCCGGCGACCTCCGGGTAGCTGCGGCTCGCTCCCGCCACCCGGCGGACCAGGGCGCCCTCCCGGATGGTGATGCCGCAGGAGTCCACGAACGTCTCGGCGCACACGGCGCTGATGTGGCGGGCGATCTCCTGCCAGTCTGCCCCGCCACCGGTGTCGGACACACGGGCCAGCAGCTCGTTGGCGTCCGCCTCGCCGCGCGCCGCCTGGTAGAGCCGTGCCCGGTCGAGGGCGATGGCGCACTGGTCGGCGATGGCGAGGAAGGCCACGCGGTCCTGGTCGTCGAACTCCCGGGCCTCGCCGAAGCCGAACGAGACCACGCCGGTGACCGCGCCGGTGTTCGCCAGCGGCAGCACCACCATCGCATCGCTGCGCGACGGCAGGTCGGCCAGGTGGGGCCAGCGGGTGTCGAGCTCGGCGCGGGACGAGAAGAAGTGGGCGTCGCCCGTGCGGATCACCTCGGTGCCGGGCGCGTCGTCGTCCAGAGGCACCCGGGGGATGCGCTCCAGGACGATCGGGTCGGCATTGCGGGAGTGCACCAGCACCAGGGCGCCGCCTTGGACCAGCCAGATGGTGGCGGTGAGCGCGCCGAGGTGCTCGGCCACGGCGTTGAGCACCGCCTCGGCGACCTCGGGCTCCGTGCGGGCGGTGCCGAGCGCCGCCGCCACTGCGCGGACCACCGCCAGCCGGCTGGGCACTCAGCTCTCCAGGTCGACCAGCGTCACGATGCCACCCAGCTCGAGCGTCCGCCGCACGGACTCCTGCGGGCTGCGCAGGACCACCCGCCGGCCCTCGGCGTCCAGGGGCTTGAAGGCGCGGATGAGGACGTTGAGCCCGGCCGAGTCCATGAACCGGACCGCGGCCAGGTCGATGACCAGGTTGCCTTCCCCGCGCGCCACGACGCTCTCCACCGCCCGCTCCAGCATGGGGGCTGTGTAGAGGTCGACCTCGCCCGAGACGACGACCGTGCCGTCGGCGCCGGTCGTGACAGAGAGGTATTGCTCCTCGGCCTCGCCCACGGCGCACAAGTTAGTTCGCTGCGTCGGCTAGCGGCGCTGCCAGGCTCCGGCCGCCTCGGTCAGAGCCTCGATGCGGTCGGGGAGCGTGCCCGAGGCCAGGTCGGCCAGGCTGACGTGCTCCAGCACCGAGCGCAGGCCGGCCCGGGTGGCGATCCACAGCGCCCGGAGGACGTCCGCGTCCCCCGGGTAGGCCAGCGCCTCGGGCGCCTCGCCGCGCACGTCGGCCAGCGGGCCCTCCACCGCCCGCACGATGTCCGCCACGGTCACCTCGCCGGGCTCGGGCCGCAGGCGGTAGCCGCCGTCGCCGCCCCGCAGGGCGGCGACGACGGAGGCCCGCCGCAGGCGCGCCAGGATCTGCTTGGTGAAGGCGAGCGGGAGCTGCTGGCGCTCGGCGATCTCGTCGGCGGTGAGCGTGCCGGGATGTGCGAGCGCCAGCTCCCGGGCCGCACGGACGGCGTAGTCGACACGGGCGGTCACGCGCACGGGCCCAGCCTCGCGCGCCCGCCCGGAGGTCAGGGAGCGAAAGGCACCGGCGGGATCGCCTCGAAGGCCCGGCCGGCCACGAGCCGGGACTCGCGCCCGTCGGGGCCCCGGGGGACGTCGCCGATGAGCGTGATCCGGTGCAGAGTGCGGGGGGTGTCGGCGGCGATGTCGCGCGGGGCCTGGTGGGAGGTCGTGCGGTTGTCCCAGAACGCCACGTCGCCCGGCTGCCAGCGGAAGCGGACGGTGTGCTCCGGGCGGGTGATCTGCTCGAAGAACAACCCCAGCAGCCGGTCGCTCTCCTCGGCGCTGACGTCGAGGATGTGGCTGGTGAAGCCGGGGTTCACGTACAGGGCCTTCTCGCCGGTCTCCGGGTGGACCCGCACGACCGGGTGGTGGGCGACCAGCAGTTCGTAGCGCTCGCGCTGGCTGTCGCTGGGCAGCCGGCCGGTGCGGGTGTAACCCGCGCCGTAGCGGTGCTCGGCCCACAGCGTGTCGGCCAGCCGCTGGAGCGGGGCGGACAGGCTCTCGTAGGCGGCGACCAGGTTGGTCCAAGTGGTGTCGCCGCCGATGCCGGGGACGACGTCGGCCCGCAGGATGGAGGCGAAGGGCGGGTTGATCGCGGGCGTGACGTCGGAGTGCCAGCCGATGAGCGCGTTGGCGCGGTCGTAGTGCTCGCGGACCTCGTCGCCGTAGCGCTCGACCAGGCGCTGGACGTCGACCGTGTAGATCTCCGGGAACCCTTCGGGCGGGCGGTCGTCGTGGGGGTGGGCGTAGGTCAGCTCGCCGAAGTAGCGCCCGAAGCGGATCTGGCTGGCATGGTCGAGCCGCTGGCCCCGGAAGAAGAGCACGCGGTGGCGCAGCAGTGCGGCCCGGACGGCGGTCACGGTGTCGTCGTCGAGGGGCTCCGCGATGTCGAGGCCGTGGATCTCGGCCCCGATCTCGCCCGCGATCGGTCGGACGTCGAGCAGTGTGGGTTCGAGCAGGTCGGTCATGAGAGCGATTGTTGACAAACAAGATCATATTTGTCAAGAATCGCGGCCATGACCCCCCACCCCCGTGACCTCGACCGGCGCGGCTTCCTCCAGGCCATGCTGGGCGCCGCCACCCTCCTCGGCCTGGGCGCCTGCGCCAAGGGCGACGAGGGGGACACCGCCTCGGCCACGCTCGCCGCGTCGGACCCGCTGCCCACGGCGGTCCCGGCGGGCACGAAGCTGAGCATCGCCTCGGCCGCGGGCAGCCAGCAGCTCCAGCTCCAGCTGGCGGGGCTCGACGCCGACCTTCCCTTCGAGATCAGCGACTGGCCCAACGTGGCCGCCGGCCCCGACGTGATCAACGCCTTCCGCGCCAACTCGCTCGACCTCGGCTTCAACGCCGGCATCCCGCCCATCCAGGCCCACTACCAGGACTTCGACGCCCGCATCGTGGCCGTCGGCTACCACCGCAAGCCCATCTACGTGTTCTCCACCCGGCCGGGCAGCGACATCCGCACGGTGGACGACTTCCGGGGCGCCCGGCTGGCGTTCTCCCAGGGCCAGGCCCAGGGCGTGGTCTTTCTGCGGGCGCTGGACGAGGCGGGCATCGACCAGACCGACGTCGAGCTGGTCCCGCTCACCAGCAACCAGTTCCTCACCGCCCTCCAGGCGGGTCAGGTCGACGTCGCCCCGCTGGGGCTGGCGCAGTCGGCGCAGTACCTCGCCCAGTACGGCGGCGACGGCGCACGCTCCATCGACACCGATGTCGTCGACCTGCTGGCCGTGCTGTGGGCGCCGTCGTCGGTGCTGGCGGACGAGGCCAAGGTGGCGGCCATCGCCGCCTACGTCCCGCTGTGGGCGCAGGCCTCCGTCTGGGCCTACGAGAACCCCGAGCGCTGGGCCCAGGACTACTACGTGGCCACCCAGAGCGTGACCGCGGAGGACGCCCGCGAGATCGTGGAGCTGACCCCCAAGCCGGAGTTCCCGCCCACCTGGGACGACGCCGTCGCCTGGGAGCAGGAGACCGTGGACCTCCTGGCCGAGGGCGGCTTCGTCGAGCCGTTCGACGCCGAGGTGCTGTTCGACCGGCGCTTCGAGGCGCTCGCCGCCGGCGCAGTGGGCGCCGACTACAGCGACACCGACAACGAGTACCGGGCCTGAGCCGTGGCCGACATCGCCGACATCGCCTCTGCGGCTCCGACCGCGGTGCCCGCCCCGGTGGTCCCCCTCACCACCGGGGCGCGGCCCGCATCGGCGGCCCCCACGGTTCCCCGGCGGCGGGCGGGGCGGGCCCGCCGCCTGGGACCGGGCCGGCGCATCCCCTACGGGCGCCTGCTGGGGCCCGCGCTGGTGGTGGCGCTGTGGGCCGGGCTGTCGGCCGCCGGCCGGCTGGACGCCCGCGTCATCCCCCCGCCCGGCGACGTGCTGTCGACCGCGCGCGAGCTGTGGGCGCAGGGCAGCCTCGGCGCAGACATCGCCACCTCGGCCTCCCGGGCGGCATGGGGCTTCGTCCTCGGACTGGCCCTCGGTGTGGCCCTCGCCGTCCCCGCCGGCCTGTCACGGTTGGGGGAGGCGGTCATCGACGGGACCGCCCAGCTGCAGCGCTCGATCCCGTCGCTCGGCCTCATCCCGCTGTTCATCCTGTGGCTGGGCATCGGCGAGTCGTTCAAGGTCGGGATCATCGCCCTCGGCGTGTTCTTCCCCACCTACCTCAACCTGCACGGGGCGCTGGTCGGCATCGACCACCGCTACGTCGAGCTGGCGGAGACCCGCGGCGTGAGCCGCTGGGGCTTCGTCCGCCACGTCGTCCTGCCCGGCTCGCTGCCCGGGTTCTTCGTGGGGCTGCGGCTGGCCGCCACCGCCTCCTGGCTGTCGCTCGTCGTCCTGGAGCAGATCAACGCCACCAGCGGCCTGGGCTACCGCATGTTCCAGGCCCAGAACTACGGCCAGACCGAGATCATCTTCGTCTGCCTCGCCGTCTACGGCCTGCTGGGCTTCACGTCCGACGCGCTGGTGCGGCTGGTCGAGAGGAGGGCGCTGTCGTGGCGGCGCACGCTGGCGAGCTGAGCCCCGCGGCGGTGCGCATCGCGGGCCTCGGCCGCCGCTTCGGGGACCGCGCCGTGCTCCAGGACATCGACCTCGACATCGCCCCCGGCCAGTTCGTGGCGCTGCTGGGGCACAGCGGGTCGGGCAAGTCCACGCTGTTGCGGGCGGTGGCCGGGCTGGACCACGACGTGGCCGGCGAGGGCGACCTGGAGGTGCCGGCCCGCATCTCGGTCGTGTTCCAGGACTCCCGCCTCCTGCCGTGGAAGCGGGTGCTGGACAACGTGCTGTTCGGCACGCGGGGGCCGGCGGCGGCGGCGCGGGGCCGGGCCGCACTGGCCGAGGTGGGGCTGGCCGGCCGGGAGCGGGCCTGGCCCCGGGAGCTGTCCGGCGGCGAGCAGCAGCGGGTGGCGCTGGCCCGGGCCCTGGTGTGGGAGCCGGACCTGCTGCTGGCCGACGAGCCCTTCGGCGCCCTGGACGCCCTGACCCGCATCCGCATGCACGCCCTGCTGCGCCGGTTGTGCGACCGCCACCGTCCCGCGGTGCTGCTCGTCACCCACGACGTCGACGAGGCCGTGGTGCTGGCCGACCGGGTGCTGGTCCTGCGGGACGGGTCGTTCGGCGCCGACCGTGGGATCGACCTGCCCCATCCGCGCTCCTACCACGATCCGCGGGTCGCCGAGCACCGCGCCCGCCTGCTCGACGCGCTGGGCGTTCACGGTTAGGGCGTCGGAGGCGCGGCCGGGTCACGCAGCCGGGCCCGCTGGCGCTCGTAGAGCTCCCGGCCGCGGCGGAGGTAGTCGCGCACGACGGCCCGCTCGGCTTCGCTGTAGTGGGCGATGGCGGCCAGACCGTCCTCGCTCAGCGGCCGGTAGATCTCGTCCCAGACCCGCCGGGTCGCGAGGGGCGTGGCCCGCACGATCACCTTGCGGCGGTCGGCCGAGTCGCGGGTGCGGGTGAGGTAACCCAGCGCTTCCAGCCGGTCGAGCATGGCGGTCACGCTGCCGGTCGTCAGCCCCAGGGCGGCGCCCAGGCCGCCCGGGAGCGCGGTCTCCTGCTGCCGCAGGATCTCCAGGCAGCGCAGGTCCGTCAGGTTGATCCCCAGAACAGCCGCGGCCGCAGCCTCGAAGTCGTGGACGGCGGACTGGTACGCCTGGTCGTCGAGCCCCAGCTCGGAACCCGCGTCCCGCACGTGGTCACTAGCCACTAGTTTAACTCCACAATCAAGATATTTGGCTTTCGAGGCGCAGTCTCGCGGAAGGAGAGCCGGAGTGCACGTGACCGGGCGGGAGCTGCTGGTACGGGAACGCCTGCTGGACCGGCTGCGCAGCCGGTGGGTGATGCCGCTGACGGTCGTGCAGGCGCCGGCCGGCTACGGCAAGACCACTCTGCTGACCCAGGCGCGCGCCGGCAACACCGCGGCCCCCCTGGGCGTCGAGGCGTGGGTGCCGTGCAGCCCGGCGATGGCGGTGGTCTCGTCGCTCGGCGTCGCCCTGTGCGATGCCGTCGGGGCCCGCCGGCCGGGCCGCGCCGATCCGGACGACTTCGCCACCGCGGTGGTGGAGGCCGTGTGGCGGCGGTCGCCGCAGCAGGTCACCCTGCTGGTCGACGACGTGCACGAGATCCCGCCCGGGTCGGACGCGGCCGCGCTGCTGGCGGCCGTCGTGGCGGCGTTGCCGGACAACGGCCATGTCGTGCTGTCGGGGCGGACCGCGCCGCCGATCCCTCTGGGCCGCCTGCTGCTGGAGCGCCGGGTGGTCGTCGTGGACGAGGCCGATCTCGCCTTCACCGGGACGGAGCTGGCCGAGTTCGCCGGCCTGCGCCAGGTCGCGGGGACCCGGGTGGCGGGCTGCGGCGGCTGGCCGGCGCTGGCCGAGCTCTTCGCCACCGCCCGGCCGGGCGCGGCGGCCGACTACGTCGCCGAGGAGATCCTGGCCCCGCTCCCGGCACCGGCGCGCCGCGACCTGGCGCGGCTGGCCCACGTCGGTCCCTGGGACGACGACCTGGCTGCGGCCGTCGTCGGTCCCGGCACGGACGTGGCCGCGCTGCTGGCCGGCCTTCCGCTGGTGGTGACCGGAGCGGGGGGCGAGCGCTCGCTGCACTCGCTGTGGCGGACCTGGCTGGCGCGGGACGCGTCGTCCGAGGAGGTCGCAGAGGCCCGGCGGGGCGCGGCGCGGGTGCTGGCCGAGCGGGGCCGCATCGACGACGCCGTCCGCCTGCTGGTCGAGGCGCACGCCTGGGACGACCTGGGCCGCGCCATCGTGGGGGCGCTGGGGGCGGTGCATCCGCCCGTGGCGCGCGACGTCCTGGAGGAGTGGCTGCGGCTCCTGCCCGACGAGCTGAGCTCCGGGCCCGTCGGCCGGCTGCTGGCCGCGGTCATCGAGGTGGAGGGCGACATCGGCGGGGCCTGGCAGGACTTCGAGGCGTGCGCAGCGGCCTTCCGCGCCGAGGGGGAGACAACCGGCGAGCTCGCCTGCCTGGTGCAGCTGGGCCAGGCCGCCTGGTGGTCGGACGAGCCCGAGCGGCTCGCCTCGGTGGCGGGCCGGGTGTTCGAGCTGGAGGCTGCGGGCTGCGAGGCGGCCCGGCCGTTCGCCTGCCTGGGGCGGGCCATGATCTACGACCTGGCCGACGACGGCCGGGCCATGCTGGCCGAGCTGGAGCGCATCCCGCCCGGGTCGCTGGGCGAGCCGTGGCTGGGCATCGTGTGCTGGGCCCGGGCCATCGCCCACCTCCAGATGGGCCATGCGGCCGCGGCGGAGCAGGACGCCGACCGGGCGCTCGCCTACGCGGGCCTGCACACGCCGCTGGCCGAGGGGACCCGGCTGATGGCGCGCTGGTACCAGGGACATCTGGCCGACGTGGCCGAGGCGCTGCCCGTCCTGCTCGACCAGGTCACCGAGTCGGGCTACCGCAACTCGACCGTGCTGATCGCGGCGCAGTGCAGCATGGCCCACGCCTGGCGCAGCCAGCCGGACAGGGCGGCCCGCTACCTGGAGCAGGCCCGGGCCACCGCCGCCCGCCTCCCGGTCTCGCCGCTGCTCGACACCAACCTGGTGCTGGCCGAGGCGATGGCGGCCCTGGCCTCCGGCGACGAGGCGGCCGCGGCCGACGTGCTGGCCGCCTACGTGGCCCGTATGCCGGTCGGCCAGGGGATCGCGGTGGCGCCGCAGCGGCGGCTCCTGGCGCTCTTCTACGTGCTGGTCCCCGGCACCCGGCCGGTGTGGGACGCCGCCGAGCTCGGTCCCGCCTGGGCGTGGGGCCGCGAGCTGGCGCGGGCGCTGGCCGCGGTGCGCGACCGGGGC
>JBKPRS010000094.1:0-6870 GCA_046734695.1 Actinomycetota bacterium
CGGCGCAGGGACCGCCGGACGTTGGTCGCCGTGTCGTCGGCAGAGGCGGCCATGGCCATGTTGCCGAGCGCAACCGCCAGCATGAGCGAGCCGCCCAGCAGGCCGATGACGACCAGGCGGCCCTCCTTGGTGTCGGTCAGCCCCCGGATGCGCACGCCGACGCCCGCCGAACCGCCCGGGCGCTAGAGGTACTGGCCCGTCGCCACCCGCTCGATGGCCCGGCCCCCGGTGGCGCTGCCGTCGTCGCGGTTGACGATGGTGCGGACGTAGACGATCCGCTCGCCCTTCTTGCCGGAGATCTTGGCCCAGTCGTCCGGGTTGGTCGTGTTGGGCAGGTCCTCGTGCTCCTTGTACTCCTGGTGGATCGACTCGATCATGTCGGCCAGGCGGATGCCCTTGGGCCCGTCGGCCAGGTGGCGCTTGATGGCCAGCTTCTTGGCCCGCCGCACGATGTTCTCGATCATGGCCCCGGACGCGAAGTCCTTGAAGTACATGGTCTCCTTGTCACCGTTCTGGTAGGTGACCTCGAGGAACTCGTTCTCCCGGTCGGTGCGGTACATCTCGTCGACCGTGCGCTCGATCATCCCCTGCACGCACTTGGAGGCGTCGCCGCCACCGAGCTCGGCCACCTCGTCGGCGTTGAGGGGCAGGTCCGCGGTCAGGTAGCGGGCGAAGATCTGGGCGGCGGCCGGCTCGTTGGGCCGCTCGATCTTGATCTTCACGTCGAGGCGGCCGGGCCGCAGGATCGCGGGGTCGATCAGGTCCTCACGGTTGGAGGCGCCGATCACGATCACGTTGCGCAGCGACTCGACGCCGTCGATCTCCGCCAGCAGCTGGGGCACGATCGTGGACTCGACGTCGGAGCTGATGCCGGTGCCGCGGGTGCGGAACATCGAGTCCATCTCGTCGAAGAACACGATGACCGGCCAGCCCTCCTCGGACTTCTCCCGGGCCCGCTGGAACACCAGGCGGATCTGGCGCTCGGTCTCGCCCACGTACTTGTTGAGCAGCTCGGGGCCCTTGATGTTGAGGAAGTAGCTCTTGGCGTTGGCGTCGACCGACCGGGCGCCGACCTTCTTGGCCAGGCTGTTGGCCACGGCCTTGGCGATGAGGGTCTTGCCGCAGCCCGGAGGGCCGTAGAGCAGGATGCCCTTGGGGGCGGGCAGCTTGTGCTCGGCGAACAGCTCGTGGTGGAGGAACGGCAGCTCCACCGCGTCGGCGATCTGCTCGATCTGCTCGTCGAGGCCGCCGATGTCGGCGTAGCTGATGTCCGGCACCTCTTCCAGGACCAGCTCCTCGACCTCGGGCCGGGGCAGCTTCTCCAGCAGCAGGCCGGAGCGGGCGTCCATGAGCAAGGAGTCGCCGGCGCGGACGAGCTCGGTCTGGAGCTGCTCGGACAGCTCGGCCACCCGCTCCTCGTCGGCGCGCCCGAGGATGATGGCCCGGCGGCCGTCCTCCATCAACTCCTTGACCGTCACGACCTCGCCGTTGACCTCGGGCGAGCGGGCCATGACGACGTTGAGCGACTCGTTGAGCACGACCTCGCCTCCCCGGACCAGGTCGTCGGGGTCGAGGGCCGGGTGCACGGCCACGCGCATCTTGCGCCCGCCGGAGTAGACGTCGACGGTGCCGTCGTCGTTCTGGGCGAGCAGCGTGCCGTAGGCGGACGGCGGCTGGGTGAGCTTGTCGACCTCTTCGCGCAGGGCGCTGATGTGGTCGCGCGCCTCCCGCAGGGTGTACGTCAGCTTCTCGTTCTGGGCGACCGCCTGGGCCAGTTGACCCTTGGTCTCCAGCAGCCGCTCCTCGAGCGTGCGCACCCGCTTGGGGGCGTCCTGGAGCCGCCGCCGAAGGGCGAGCACCTCTTCTTCGAGCGCTCGCACCTGGTCCGCATAGGAGCCTTGCTCGGACCCGGTCATGCCGGTCCCGCCTTCCTCGTCGTGCTCGTCGACCGCGACCACCTCCTCGGACGATCCCGATCGGACCCTACACCGGAGATTGCCGGACGCCGCATCCGGTTCCGGCGCCGCTGTCGCGCCGCCGGGGAGTTTCTTCCGGGATTGCCGCGTTTATCCGTGGCGTGGCTAGTCTTGTCCCTGAGCCATCTAGCCAGGAGCGAGCTGCGGACATGAAGGTCTGGATCGACCAGGATCTCTGCACGGGCGACGGCCTCTGTGAGGAGATCGCCCCGGACGTGTTCACCCTGCTTGACGATGGCCTCGCCTACGTCAAAGAGGGCGACAAGGTATTCTCCGACCCCGGCGGCGCCGAGGGTCTCGCCAATGTGCCCGCCGGCCAGGAGGAGGCCACGATCGAGGCCGCCGAGGAGTGCCCCGGCGAGTGCATCTTCATCGAGGTCGACTGAGCCCTCGGTAGGCCCACCCAGCCGGTTCAGCCGGCCGCTGGGCCGCCAAAGCTGGGTCAGACCAGGCAGTCGCCCGTATCGCGCGCCCGGCTGAGGTCCCCGGCCAGGACCGGCTCCAGCTCCTCGATCGCCAGGGCGTAGGCCACGCCGGGCTTGTCCGGCGCCACTGCGAACGCGACGCCGACCACCTCGCCCTGCGGGTCGACGAGGGCGCTGCCCGAGTCACCGGGGGCCAGCTCGGACGCGAGCACCAGGACCTGGCGCCGCGTCTGGCCCCGGTCGTAGATGTTGCGGCCGACCGCCGGGATCTGGTCGCTGACCCGGAACGGGCTGATCTCCAGCGGGCCGCCGCCGGGGTGGCCGAACACGCCGCCGGTGTCGCCCTCCTCGGCGTGGCGCAGGGGCAGGGGCGTGATCCCGGTGTCGTCGGTGCGCAGCACCGCCAGGTCGCGGTTCGGATCGAACGCCACCACCGTGGCGCGGACGACGTCGCCGTCCGCCAGCTCGAGCTTCGTCTCGCTCTCCCCCGCCACCACGTGGGCGTTGGTCACCACCAGGCGGGGGCCGACGAAGAACCCGCTGCCCTCCTGGATCCGGCCGCACGCCTCGCCCTCCACCTTCACGGTCGAGCTCTTCACCGCCGCCGCCGTGTCCGCCGACAGGCCGCTCTCGCCCGGCGTGGCGCCCACGTCGGGGGCGGGGCGCAGCGCGTCGAACACCTCGGGGAACGGGTCGTCGCCCACGATCCGGCGCAGCGCCTCGAGCGTGTCGGGCGGGTTGGGGAAGTGGTCGGAGACCTCGCGGGCGATGCGCGACGAGCGGGCCTGCTCGGCCGTCCAGCCCTGCACGTGCGCCAGGGTCGGCAGCAGGATCCACAGCGCCACCAGCACGCCGATCACCCCGAACACGCCCCCCGCCACCTGGTCGGTCGTCCGGGCGGGCCCCTCGGGCAGCTCGGCGTGGAGCCGGGCCCCGAGCAGCAGTCCCAGCGCCTGGCCGATCAGTGCGGTGCCCACCAGCGTCCCCACCGCGACCAGGGCGATGGTGACGTCGCTCGCGCCCTCCAGCCGCGGCAGCACCTCGGGCAGGAGCAGGGCGCCGAGGGTGACGCCCAAGGCCAGCCCCAGCCACGACGATGCGCGCGCCAGGAACCCCAGGCGGTAGCCGCCCGTGGCGGCGCTGGCCGCGAGCATCACGAGCAGGACGTCCAGCACGTTCATCCGGCTGCCCGCCCGCTCAGCTCAGCGACCGCGCATGGGTGAGGAACCCGGTGTGGGCCACCATGCGGTGGTCGGGCCGGACGGACTGGCCCTCGATGTGCCAGCCGCGGTTGAGGACCTCGAGCGTGTCGACCATGCCGAAGCCGTGCCCGGCCAGCTCGTCGCGCAGCTGGACCGCCTGGGTGATCTGGGGGGTGTAGGCGACCAGGATCCCGCCCCGGTGCAGGGCGCGGGCCGCGTGCTTCACGACCTGCCACGGCTCGGGCAGGTCGAGCACCACCCGGTCGAGGTCGGTCTCGTCGATGCCCTCGTATACGTCGCGGCACGTGACGCTGTATCGCGCCAGCGCCTCGGGGCCGAGGAACGTGGCCACGTTCTTGGTGGCGCGGTTGGCGAAGTCCTCGCGCAGCTCGTAGCCCGACACGATCGCGCCCGCCCGCACCAGCGTCATGGACAGCGCGCCCGAGCCCACCCCCGACTCCAGCACCCGGGCGCCGGGGAAGATGTCGGCCAGCATGAGCAGCGGGCCCAGGTCCTTGGGGTAGATGACCTGGGCGCCGCGGGGCATCTTGAGCACGAACTCGGCCAGCGTGGGCCGGATGGCGAGCATGGCCGCCCCCCGGCTCGACCGGAACGACGACCCCTCGGGCTGGCCGATCAGCTCGTCGTGGGCCACCACGCCCGCGTGGGTGTGGAACTCGCCGCCGGGCTCGAGCGTGACCAGATAGCGCCGCTTCTTGGCGTCGATCAGCAGCACCTGCTCACCCGGAGCGAAGAGGCGACTCACTGGTGCGCCCTTCGGGCTGCACCCAGTGAGCCATCGGCACTGCGTGCCGAGTAGGACACTGAGTCCCTGATTCGGTCGCTGAGCTCCCTCATCGCCGCCTCCCATTGCGGACGAGCTCGACGGGGACCGGGGCGGCGCCGTCCACCCGTTCCACCAGGCGGCAGAAGGCGCAGACCTCGCCGGTGGTCGGCGCCCCGCACGACGTGCAGGGGCGCAGGCCGTCCTGGGCCGTGGCGGCCTCGGGCTGGAAGTGGCCGGCCGCCTTGGCCAGGAACTCGAAGTAGAACGCGTGCTTGGTGCCCGGGGAGCCGGCCTCGATGGCGTTGAGGGCGTCCTTGTAGCGCAGGTGGCGGTTCCCGGCCGCCATCGGGCACTCCTCCACGATGTAGTCGATGCCCTGCACCACGCAGTAGGCGGCGGTCTCCCGCTCCGACAGCCGCACGAGGGGCTTGACCTTGCGGGGGAACCCGTCGCGGGCGGGCAGCACCGGCACCTGGCGGCCCAGGTACTCGGTCTGCCAGTGCAGCACGTTGCCCAGCAGGACCGCGGCCTCGTCGTCGAGGTTGTGGCCGGTGGCCACCACGTCGAAGCCGCCCTCCAGCGCCGCCTTGTCGATCAGGTGGCGCTTGGACATGCCGCACGACGAGCACGGCACCCGGCGGGTCACGGCGGCCGCGGTGGGGATGTCGTAGCCGTACTCGTCCCGCAGGTCGATGCGGCGCAGCGGCAGGTCCCGCGACTCGGCGTAGGCGACGGCCGCGGCCGTGCTGGCCTCGCTGTAGTCGCCGATGCCCAGGCCGATGGTCATCCCCTCGGCCTCGTAGCCCAGCGCCAGGAGCAGGTCCCACAGGGCCAGGCTGTCCTTGCCGCCCGACACGGCCACCAGCACCCGCTCCCCCGGGGCGATCATCCCGTGGTCGTCGATCGCCTTGGTGACCTGGTCACGGCAGAACTTCGTGAAGTGCTCGGGGCAGAAGTTGGCGTTGTGGCGCCGCAGGTCGATGACCGCCGGCCCCTTGCAGACGGTGCACTTCACGCTGCGCCCCCGGAGATGACCGGGCGGATCTCCACCTCGTCCTCGTCGGCCAGCACGGCGTCGCCGGGTATCAACGTGTCGCCCCGGATGACCAGGACCGACTCGCGGTTCAGCTCCAGCCGGGCGAGCAGGGCGGTGACGGAGACCGGACCGGAGACGTCCAGCTCACGGCGAGGGTTGCGGAGAAGCACGCGCATGGCGTGCCCATTGTCGCGTGCCGGACCGCGCGGGCCGCACTCGGTGGCCGCTCAGGCGACCGGCTTGCGGCGCCGGGACCGGACCCGCCTGCCCGCGTAGGTCTCCGTCCCGTGGGAGACCTGGATGGACTCGCCCGGGCGCAGCTCGTCCCGGAAGACGAGCGAGGGGACCGCCCCGGTCGCGTTGCGGAACTTGCGCAGGCCCCAGGCCGTCACCGCCACCCAGAACCAGAAGCGCGAGCTCCCGTAGATGCCCTTGCGGGTTCCCCGGCGCTGGAGCCGTCCCAGGTTGCGGTCGATGCGGCTGCGCCGCAGCGCGCTACGGGCCATGCCGGGCTCAGACCCGCCGGATCTCGACGACGGTGCTGCGCAGCTTGCCCCGGCGCCGGCCCAGCAGGAAGGCCAGCAGGAGCAGCACGACGAGCCCGATGATCCCGGCGGTGATGGCCGTGGAGCGGGCGGAGGCGACCTGGTCGCGGGCACCGCCCTCCAGCTCGCGGAACTTGGACTCGAGATCGTCCCGGCTGATGCGGTCGTCGGTGGTGTCTGCGGCTGCCATGGGTGTCACCTGTTTCGCTGCTTCTGTTGCTTGCGCCGGACCGCGCCGATGCGGAGGGCGGCCGTGAGCACCATCGCGAACGCCGTCACGACCACGATCAGGTACGGGTACCAGGACCGGTCGCCCGCGAAGAAGTCGCCCGTCTCGGTCTGCAGGGCCCTCAGGGCCGCCAGTAGGAGCATCACGACGCCGAAGCCGCCGAGCAGCGCGCCCGCGACCCCGTAGCCCAGGTAGCGGCCGAGATCCTTGACCGGCTGCACGGTCTCCTGGAGCGCGTAGTCCTTCGTGAGCGCCCACAGCTCGGCTGCGACCTCGGGCACGGACTTCGGGGAAGGCTCGGACACCGGCGTGTAGCTCCTCGTCGGATCAGACGGCCACGTTGTACCACGCGTTACCTGCCCGCCCGACGATGCTCCGATGCGTGGGTCTCATGCCGCCGTCAACCGGCTGCCAGGCGGGCGGACAGCAGCTCGATCGTGCCCTCCAGCAGCTCCCCCAGGAGGGTGGCGCGGGCGGCCACGGTCGGTGTGGCCAGCAGGGCCTGGCGGTCGGCCGGGCCCAGCGGGGCGACGGCCACGGCCTGGAAGCTGGCCAGCCCGGGGTCGTCCGCCAGCTCCAGGTCCACCGGCGGCGCCGCCTCGCCCAGCTCCGCGGCCAGCGCGGCCGCCCGGCGCAGCAGGACGGTGACCCCGCCTCCGGGGCCCAGTGC
>JBKPRS010000095.1:0-7720 GCA_046734695.1 Actinomycetota bacterium
CCTCCCCGTCGCCGACGGCCCGCATCTCGGCCCGCCAGGCGGTCGAGCAGGGCCTGCCCGGCTGGCCCCGGCCCGGCGAGGAGCCGGCGCCGCCTCCCCGCCCGATCCCACCGGGACGGGGCGGCAACCAGCGCATCCCCCGGCCCACCAACGCCCGGGCCGGCGCTCCTGCGCCCTGGGGTGACCTGCCCGCCGAGATGCGCCGGCCCTCGGTGGCGGCCGTCCGGGCCGCGCTGTCCGGGCTGGGACCGCCCCGGCCCTCCGAGCGCGAGCTGATCGACGGCCCCGCGAGCCCCGGTGGCCGGCCGTCTGCCGTGCTGGTCCCGCTCTACGACGACGAGGACGGCCGGGCGTGCGTGGTGCTCACGCGCCGCACCTGGGGCCTGCGCACCCACCAGGGCGAGGTCAGCTTTCCCGGCGGCCGGATCGAGCCCGGCGAGGCGCCGATGGACGGCGCCCTGCGCGAGGCCCAGGAGGAGATCGCCCTCGACCCCGCCGCCATCGAGGTCATCGGCGAGCTCGACCACCTGGCCACCATCTCCAGCGGATCGTTCATCGCCCCGTTCGTGGGCGTGCTCGGCGGCCGGCCCACCACCGAGCCCAACCCCCACGAGGTCGAGGCGGTGCTGCACGTGCCGCTGGCCGAACTGGCCGACCCCGACGTGTTCCGGGAAGAGGTGTGGACCTTCCCCGGCGGCCGGGTGCAGCCGATCACATTCTTCGAGCTGGTCGGCGACACCGTGTGGGGCGCCACGGCCGCCCTGCTCCGCCAGCTTCTGGGGATCGCCACCGGCACGCTCGGCCGCGGCGACCTCGACCACCCCTAGCGGCTGTCACATCTGCCGGGCGGGCGGTGTCATCAAGGCATGACACCCACCCAGAACACCCCCATCCTGGTCACGGGCGGCACGGGCACCCTGGGCCGCCACGTCCTCGACCGCCTGCGCGGCACGGGGCTCGACGTGCGGGTTCTCAGCCGGCACGCCCACGACCCGGCCGAGGGCATCGGGTACGTCACCGGCGACCTCACCACCGGCAAGGGCGTCGGCGCGGCGGTGGCCGGCGCCCGGGTGATCCTGCACCTCGCCGGCAGCTCCAAGGGCGACGAGGACAAGGCCCGCCACCTGGTGGCCGCGGCCGCCCGGGCCGGGACGCCGCACATCGTGTACGTGTCGGTGGTGGGCGCCGATCGCGTCCCCCAGGACGGGCGCATCGACCGGGCCATGTTCGGCTACTTCGGCGCCAAGTACGCCGCCGAGCGGGTGGTGGCCGAGTCCGGCCTGCCGTGGACGACGCTGCGCGCCAGCCAGTTCCACGATCTCGTGCTCAAGGTGGCCAGCGGCATGGCCAAGCTGCCGGTGATCCCGGTGCCGTCCGGGTTCCGGTTCCAGCCGGTCGACAGCGGCGAGGTGGCGGACCGCCTGGTCGAGCTGGCGCTGGACTCGCCCGCAGGCCCCGTGCCGGACATGGCGGGGCCGAAGGTGTACCCGCTGGCCGACCTGGTCCGCAGCTACCTGGAGGCGACCGGTAAGCACCGCCTCCTCGTCCCGCTGCCGCTACCAGGCCAGGCCGCCCGAGCCGTGCGCGAGGGCGCCGTCCTGGCCCCTGGACGGGCCGTGGGCCGCCGCACCTGGGAGGAGTTCCTTGCCGGGATCACCAGCGCCCGTAGTTCGGCGCTTCCTTCGTGATCGTGATGTCGTGCGGGTGCGACTCGCGCAGGCCTGCGTTCGTGATGCGCACGAAGCGGGCGTGGGCCTGCATGTCGGCCACGGTGGCGGCGCCCACGTAGCCCATGGCCGCCCGCAGGCCCCCGATGAGCTGGTAGATCACGTTGCCGACCGGGCCCTTGTAGGCCACCCGGCCCTCGATGCCCTCGGGGACCAGCTTGTCGGTGTCGACGATCTCGCCCTGGAAGTAGCGGTCCTTGGAGAACGAGCGGGACTTCATGGCGCCCATCGAGCCCATGCCCCGGTACTCCTTGTAGCGCTCGCCCTGGTGGAGCACGACCTCGCCCGGTGACTCGTCCACCCCGGCCAGCAGGCTGCCGAGCATGACTGAGTGGGCCCCGGCGGCGATCGCCTTGGCGATGTCGCCCGAGAACTGGATGCCGCCGTCGGCCACCAGCGTCACGCCGTGCCGGGCGGCGGCCTCGGCGCCGTCGCAGATGGCGGTGAGCTGGGGCACGCCGACGCCCGCCACCACCCGGGTGGTGCAGATCGAGCCCGGGCCAACGCCCAGCTTGACGGCGTCGGCGCCCACCCCGGCCAGGGCGTCGACCGCCTCGGCGGTGGCGACGTTGCCGGCGATGACCTCGACCTCGAACGCGCCCTTGATCTGCTTCACGACGTCGAGGACCGACAGGCTGTGGCCGTGTGCGGTGTCGACCACGAGCACGTCGACACCCGCGTCCACCAGGCGCTCGGCCCGCTCCAGGGCGTCGGGCCCCACGCCCACCGCGGCGCCGACCCGCAGCCGGCCCTTCTCGTCCTTGGTGGCGTGGGGGTGGTCGGTCTGCTTCTTGATGTCCTTGACCGTGATGAGGCCCCGCAGGAAGCCGTCGCCGTCCACGATGGGCAGCTTCTCGATGCGGTGCTGCCACAGGATGTCCTTGGCCCCCTCCAGCGTCGTGCCCAGGGGAGCGGTGATCAGCGGGGGCTGGCGCATCACGTTGGCGATGGGCTGGTGGACCTGGTCGATGAAGCGCAGGTCACGGTTGGTGAGCAGGCCCACCAGGCGGCCGTCGGCGTCGGTGATCGGCACGCCCGAGATGTGGTAGCGCTCCATCACCGCCAGGGCGTCGGTGACCAGGGAGTCGGGGCTGAGCGTGACCGGGTCGACGATCATGCCGGACTGGCTGCGCTTGACCTTGTCGACCTCGCCGACCTGCTCGTCGATGGCCAGGTTGCGGTGGACGATGCCGATGCCGCCGGCACGGGCGATGGCGATGGCCAGGCGGGCCTCGGTGACGGTGTCCATGGCGGCGGACACGATGGGGATGGCCAGCTCGATGCCGGGGGTCAGCCGGGTCGCGGTGGACACCTCGGCGGGCAGGACGGAGGACTCGCCCGGGACCAGCAGGACGTCGTCGAACGTCAGGCCTTCTTTGGCGAACTTGGGCGGGTAGCGGTCGGCGGCGCTGTCTTCGGCTCCCATGGCGGGAGTCTAGTAGCGACTTCCGCTCGTTCCGAGGATGGCTACGGTCGCTTTCGTGCCTTATCACATGACCCCCGACGAGCTGCGGGAATGGGGCTACCGCGTGGTCGACTGGGTGGCGGACTACTGGTCGTCGGTCGAGGGCCACCCGGTCGTGCCGCCGGTCGAGCCGGGCGAGGTGCGGTCGTGGCTGCCCCCGGCCCCGCCCGAGCAGCCCGAGCCGTTCGCCGACGTGCTGGCCGACCTGGACCGCATCGTGGTGCCGGGAACCACCCACTGGCAGCACCCTGGGTTCCACGCCTACTTCCCGGCCAACACCTCGGGACCGGCGGTGCTGGCCGACCTGGTGGCGGGCGGCCTGGGCACCCAGGGCATGCTGTGGCAGACCGGTCCGGCCTGCACCGAGGTCGAGACCCGGATGCTGGACTGGATGGTCGACCTGCTGGGCCTGCCGGACCGCTTCCGCTCGTCGGGCGAGGGCGGCGGGACCATTGCCGACTCCGCCTCGGACGCCACGCTGTGCGCGGTCGTGGCCGCCCGGGAGCGCTCCCTGCGGGCCGGTGCCGACCTGGCTGACCTGGTCGTCTACGGCTCGACCCAGTCCCACTCGTCGCTGGAGAAGGGCGCCAGGGTGGCGGGCCTGCAGCCGGACGCGGTGCGGCTGGTGGACGTGGACGGCACGTTCGCCCTGCGTCCCGACGCCCTGGCCGACGCGGTCGCCGAGGATCGCGCCGCCGGGAGAGTCCCGTCCCTGGTCATGGCCACGCTGGGCACGACCAGCTCGCTGGCGGTCGACCCGTTGCCGGCGGTCGCGCCGATCGTGGCGGACGCGGGCGCCTGGCTCCATGTGGACGCGGCCATGGCCGGGACCGCGGGGGTGTGCCCCGAGCTGCGGGCCGCCCAGGCGGGACTGGAGCACGCCGACAGCTACGTGGTCGACCCCCACAAGTGGCTGTTCACCACCTTCGACTGCTCGTGCTTCTGGGTGGCCGACCGCCGGGCGCTCACCGACGCCCTGTCGATCGTGCCCGAGTACCTGCGCAACCCGGCCAGCGAGTCCGGCCTGGTCATCGACTACCGGGACTGGCAGGTGGCGCTCGGTCGGCGGTTCCGGGCGCTCAAGCTGTGGTTCGTGCTGCGCTGGTACGGGGCCGAGGGCCTGCGCCACCACGTGCGCGAGCACGTCCGGCTGGCCGCGGGCCTGGCCGCCCGGGTCGAGGCCGATCCCCGGCTGGTGCTGGCCGCGCCCGCGTGGCTCAACCTGGTCTGCCTGCGCCACCGCGACGGCGACGAGGCCACCGAGGCGCTGCACCGGGCGCTCAACGCCACCGGCCGGGTCTATCTCACCCACACGCGGCTCGACGGCCGCTATGTCATCCGGGCCTCGATCGGCGCGTGGACCACCGAGGAGCGCCACGTGGACGCTCTGTGGGGCCTGATCGATGATCTGGCCTGAATCCCCTCACCAGTAGAGTGGGCTCGGCATGGCCGAAGTCGAGATAGGGATCGGCAAGACGGCGCGGCGGGCCTACCGGCTCGACGACGTCGCCATCGTGCCGAGCCGCCGCACCCGCGACCCCGAGGACGTCGACATCTCCTGTGAGATCGACGCCTACCACCTCGAGGTCCCGGTGCTGGGCGCGCCGAGCGACAGCGTGACGTCGCCGGCCACGGCCATCGAGCTCGGGCGCCTGGGGGCGGCGGGCGTGCTCCACCTCGAGGGGCTGTGGACCCGCTACGAGTTCCCCGAGAAGATCTTCGAGGAGATCGCCGAGCTGCCCGCGGCCAAGGCCACGAGGCGGCTCCAGGAGATCTACGCCGAGCCGGTCCGCCCCGAGCTGATCGGCACCCGCATCGCCCAGATCAAGGACGCCGGTGTGCTGTGCGCGGTGGCGGTCACTCCGCACCGCACCCTGGAGCTGGCCGAGCATGTCCTGCGGGCCGAGCCCGACCTGCTCGTCATCCAGGCCGCCATCGTGTCGGCCGAGCACGTGGCCCGCACCGTCGAGCCGCTCAACCTCAAGGACTTCATCCGCCACTACGAGCTGCCGGTGCTCGTGGGCGGGTGCACGTCGTACCAGGCCGCGCTGCACCTGATGCGGACCGGTGCGGCGGGCGTCCTGGTCGGCGCCGGCTCGGGGGCGGCCAAGGTCACCCGGGAGGTGCTGGGCGTGGGTGTGCCGCTGGCCACCGCCCTGGCCGACGCCCGCGGCGCCCGCATGCGCCACCTGGACGAGACCGGCGTGTACTGCTACGTCATCGCCGACGGCGGCGTGGACACCGGCGGCGACATCGCCCGCGCCGTGGCCTGCGGCGCCGATGCGGTGATGATCGGCACCCCGCTGGCGGCGGCGGCCGAGGCGCCGGGCCGGGGCTACCACTGGAGCATGCCCGCGGTGCACGCCAGCCTGCCGCGCGGTGAGCGGATCCGGGTGGAGCCCCAGGGCACGTTGGAGCAGATCCTCCACGGCCCGGCCCACGACGCCACCGGCGGGGTCAACCTCACCGGCGCCCTGCGCCGCGCCATGGCCCTGTGCGGCTTCGACACGCTCAAGGACCTGCAGAAGGCCGAGCTCGTCGTGGTCGGCGGGTCGTGACATGAGCGAGCTGCCGGCCGGCGAGTTCGACACCTGCCTGGTGGTGGACTTCGGCGCCCAGTACGCCCAGCTCATCGCCCGGCGGGTGCGCGAGGCGCACGTCTACTCCGAGATCGTCCCCCACAGCATCACGGCGGCCGAGGTGCGGGAGCGGGCGCCGGTGGCGCTGATCCTGTCCGGCGGGCCCAAGTCGGTCCACGTCGAGGGCGCACCCCTCCTCGACCCCGAGATCTACGGCCTCGGCATCCCGATCCTCGGCCTGTGCTACGGCGCCCAGCTCATCGCCCAGCAGCTGGGCGGCGAGGTCTCGCGGGGCGGGAAGGGCGAGTACGGCCGCACGGCCCTGCAGGTCACGGGCAGCCCCGCCGGTGGGCTGCTGGTGGACCAGCCCGACGAGCAGACCGTGTGGATGAGCCACTTCGACGGCATCACCCGGGTGCCCGACGGCTTCGTCGCCACGGCCACCTCGGCCGGGGCGCCGGTCGCGGCGCTGGAGTCGCCCGAGCGGCGCATCTGGGGAGTGCAGTACCACCCCGAGGTGTCGCACACGCCCCACGGCCAGCAGGTGATCCGCCAGTTCCTGCACCACCTCGCCGGGGTCCCGCCCACCTGGACGATGACCTCGATCATCGAGCAGCAGGTGGCCGCGGTCCGGGCCCAGGTCGGGAGCGCCCGGGTGATCTGCGCGCTGTCGGGCGGGGTCGACTCGGCCGTGGCCGCCGCGCTGGTCCACAAGGCCATCGGCCCCCAGCTCACCTGCGTCTTCGTCGACACCGGGCTGCTGCGCCAGGGCGAGGGCGAGCAGGTGGTGGAGACGTTCCAGCGCCACCAGCGCATCGAGCTGATCCACGTGCGGGCGGCCGACCGCTACTTCGAGCGCCTGGCCGGGGTCGTCGATCCCGAGGACAAGCGCAAGACCGTGGGCGAGCTGTTCATCCGCATCTTCGAGGAGACGGCCGGCGGCCTGGAGGACGCCCGCTACCTGGTCCAGGGCACGCTGTACCCCGACGTGATCGAGTCGGGCGGCGGCACGGGGGCGGCCACGATCAAGTCCCACCACAACGTGGGCGGCCTCCCCGAGGACATGACCTTCGAGCTGGTCGAGCCGCTGCGGGCGCTGTTCAAGGACGAGGTCCGCCGGGTGGGTGAGGAGCTGGGCCTGCCGCCCGAGATCGTGTGGCGCCAGCCGTTCCCCGGGCCGGGCCTGGCGGTGCGCATCATCGGCGAGGTCACGCCGGAGAAGGTGGCGATGCTCCAGCACGCCGACGCCATCGTGCGGGAGGAGCTGCGGCGGGCCGGCCTGGAGCGGGAGATCTGGCAGTCGTTCGCCGTGCTGCCCGACATCCGCTCGGTGGGGGTGATGGGCGACGAGCGCACCTACGCGCATCCGATCATCATCCGCGCCGTGACCAGCGAGGACGCCATGACCGCCGACTGGGCGCGGCTGCCGTACGACGTCCTGGAGACGATGTCGAGCCGGATCATCAACGAGGTGCCCGGGATCAACCGGGTGGCCTACGACGTCACCTCCAAGCCGCCGGGCACGATCGAGTGGGAATGAACGCTCGACTCTGACTGATCAGACCGCCACGTCCGCCGGGGCCACGAACACCGCGGTCGGCGAGCCCAGCTCCAGGAGCCGGGCGGTCTTGTGCAGGACGCTCTCCGACACGCGGGGGTCGATGGCCAGGGCGTAGAGGTTGCCGTCGACGTGGGGTAGCAGCTCGTCCAGGCCGTCGCGCTCCAGCTCGCTCATGAGCGCGGCCCGGACGCGGGTGTACTCGGCCCGGCCCGCGTCGTCACGGGGGTCGACGTGCGCCACCTCTATGGCGCCCGGCTGCTCACGCAGGTGCTCGATGTTCTTGCCGTTGGCGATCACGATCGCGGCGGTGGCGCCGTCGGCGTTCACCACCCGCTGGCGGGTGACCGGGACGTGGAACAGGTCGGGCATCCCGACGTCGAAGCCCTTC
>JBKPRS010000096.1:0-5652 GCA_046734695.1 Actinomycetota bacterium
CCGCGAGCACGACCACCGAGCCGACCTGCTGCAGGAGTCCTACGACCAGTACACAGCCGAGTTGGAGCCCGACGACGATCCCGGCGACACCTCACCCAGCGCCGACGCGGTCGCCGAGGCTGCAGCCGGAGGCGAGGCGGAACCCGCTGTACCCCCTAGTGGTGTCCGCCGCGAGCGCCGGCTGGCCGACCGGGCGCACGAGCTGCGCCGCGTGGCGCTGGCCATCGTCGATGCCGTGGACGACGCCCGCTCCCGGCCCGCGCCCTGGTCCGAGCGAGTGGCGTGGCTGCGCACCCTGGCGGGCGAGGTCGTCGGCGGCCGCCCCGAGCGCCGCGACGAGTGGCCGCCCGACGAGGTGCGGGCCGCCGACAGCATCGACGCCGCCCTCGACCGCCTCGCGGCCCTCGATGCCGTGGACCACCCACCCTCGCTCGAGGTCTTCCGCCGCACCCTGGAGCTCGAGCTCGACGCCGACCTGGGGCGGATGGGCCGCCTGGGCGAGGGGGTCCTCGTCGGTCCGCTGTCCTTCGCCGTCGGCCTGGACCTCGACCTGGTGGTGGTGCTGGGCATGGCCGAGGGCACGCTGCCCGCGACGGTCCACGACGACTCGCTGCTCCCCGACGCCGAGCGGGCCCGGACCGGCGACCAGCTCCCCCTGCGACGCGAGCGGGTGGGCCGCGACCACCGCCGGCTCCTGGCGGCGCTGGCTGCGGCCGACCGCCACCTGCTGTGCCTGCCCCGCGGCGACCTGCGGGCCAGCAGCGAGCGGGTGCCGTCGCGCTGGCTGCTCGACGTCGCCGCCACCCTGGCCGGCGCGCCCGTGGCGTCGGGCGCCCTGCTGGCGACACCGCTCCCGGCGCTGGAGGTGGTGCCGTCCTTCGCCCACGCGGTCACCCACACGGCCGTCCCCGCCACCGACCAGGAGTACCGGCTGCGGGCCGGCGCCGCCGGGGTCCACGATCCTCAGGTCGATCGGGGTGCCGAGGTCATCCGCGCCCGGCGCAGCGCAGCGTTCACCCGCTTCGACGGCAACCTGGCGGGAGTCGGGGTCCCCTCTCCCGTCGACGAGGTCGTGTCCTCGACCCGGCTCGAGTCGTGGGCGACCTGCCCGTTCGCCTACTTCGCCCGGCGCCTCCTGCGGGTGGAGCCGGTGGAAGACCCCGAGCACCAGCTCCAGATGTCCGCCCTCGACCGCGGCTCGCTGGTCCACGCCGTGCTCGAACGCTTCGTGCTCAGCGTGCTCGAACGGCCGCCGGAGGGCCGCCCCGGGCCCGGTGACGACTGGACAGCCGAGGATCACGCCCTGATCCGCCGCATCGCCGAGGACCTGTGCGACGAGTTCGAGGCCCGGGGGGCGACAGGCCGCCCGGTGTTCTGGCGCCGGGACCGGCCCCAGATCCTGGCGCTGGTCGAGCGCTTCCTCGACGAGGACGCCGCCCGCCGCCGGCGCGACGGCACCCGGCCGCTGGCGGCCGAGCACAGCTTCGGCCAGGGCGAGGACGACGCGGTGGAGATCCGGCTGGACGACGGGCGGGCGCTGCGGTTCCGTGGCTCGGCCGATCGCATCGACGAGGGCCCGGACGGCGGGCTGCTCGTGCTCGACTACAAGACCGGCCGGGCCGACGAGTACCGCCGCCTCAGTCCCGACAACCCCGACGAGGGTGGCACCCGCCTCCAGCTCGCGGTGTACGCCCAGGCGGCGCGGGCCGCGGTCGGGCGGCCCGACGCGCCCGTGCGGTCCGAGTACTGGTTCGTGTCCGAGCGGGGCGGCTTCGAGCGCTACGGCTACGCCGTCGACGACGCGGTGCTCGCCAAGGTCACAGCCACGCTCGGGACCATCGTCGGAGGCATCGAGCAGGGCGCGTTCCCGCCCCACCCCGACGACCAGTTCCGGCCCTTCGTCCTGTGCCCGTACTGCGACCCGGACGGCATGGGCGTCGCCGAGCTGCGGCGCCAGTGGGAGCGCAAGCGCGACGACCCGGCGGTGGCGGCCTATGCCCTGCTGGCCGAGGGGGTCCGTCCGTGAGCAGCACATTCGCCCCGGCCGTCGCCCTCCCACCCGACCAGCGAGCCCGCGACGACATCACCGACCGCCTGGACACCACGCTCTTCGTGGAGGCGGGAGCGGGCTCGGGCAAGACCCGGGCACTGGTCGACCGCATCGTCCGCCTCGTCACTACCGGCACCGCGGGCGTCGACGAGCTGGCGGCCATCACCTTCACCGAGAAGGCGGCCGCCGAGCTGCGCGACCGGGTGCGCCAGCGGCTCGACGGCGAGGCCGCTGCTGCCGCGGCCGAAGGCGACGGTGAGCGGGCCCAGCGCTGCCGCGCCGCCCTCGACGACCTCGACAGCGCGGCGATCGGCACCCTCCACAGCTTCGCCCGGCGCATCCTCGGTGAGCACCCGATCGAGGCGGGCATCCCGCCCCGCATCGAGGTGCTCGACGAGGTGGGCTCGGCCGTCGCCTTCGACGACCGCTGGGCCCGCTTCGTGGACCAGCTGCTCGCCGACCCCAGCGTCGAGCGACCGCTGCTGCTGGCCACGGCCGCCGGCGTGTACCTGCGCCACCTGCGCCTCATCGCCCTGGCCTTCAACGAGAACTGGGACCTCGCCCGCAGCTTCGCCCCGTCCGAGCCGGTCGAGGTGAGCGAGTGGTCGGCCGAGGTCGAGACGCTGCTGGCCGACGTCGCCGCGGCGTGCGCCGAGTGCGATCACTGCTGCGACGAGGACGACAAGTTGCTGGCGCAGTTCGCCAAGCTCGAAACGTGGGCCCGGCGCCTGGGCTCGGCCAGCGACGAGTACACCCGGCTCGGCGCGCTCGGGGCCGTGCCGCGCGGGCAGCCCTATGGGCGCAAGGAGAACTGGCCCGGCTACGACCTCGCGGCGCTCAAGGAGCGCTTCAAGGACATCCGGCCCCGCGCCCTGGCGCTGCACAGCAGGATCGCGTCCGAAGCGGTCAACCGGCTCGCGGTCGACCTGCGCCGGTTCACCCTCGACGCCGCCGACGAGCGCCGCCGGTCCGGCGAGCTCGAGTTCCACGACCTGCTGGTGCTGGCCCGCGACACCCTGCGCGACGCCGAGAACGGCCGGGCGGTCCGGGCCGCGCTGCACCGGCGGTACCGCCACCTCCTGATCGACGAGTTCCAGGACACCGATCCCATCCAGATCGACCTGGCCGTGCTGATCGCCAGCCCCGACCCGGCCACCCCCGGCGCCCACTGGGACGCCGTCGCCACCCGCGAGGGCCACCTGTTCTTCGTGGGAGATCCCAAGCAGTCGATCTACCGCTTCCGCCGGGCCGACATCTCCCTGTTCCTGCAGGCGGCCGAGCGCTTCGGCCACGACGGGCGGCGGCTGTCGCTCACCACCAACTTCCGCACCGGCGACGGCGTGGTGGCGCTGGTCAACGAGGTGTTCGGAGAGCTGATCCACGCCCAGGACCACGACGGCGTGCCGTCCCAGCCGGGCTACGAATCGCTGGTCGCGGTGCGGCCCGACGCGCCGGTGGGACCGCCGGTGACGATCCTCGGGCCCGAGGCCCACGACGACAAGCCCAGTGCCGCCGAGCTGCGGGCTCGGGAGGCCGCCGACGTGGCCGCCAGCGTGCGCCAAGTGCTGGAGGAGGGCTGGCTGATCGACCGGGCGCCCCACGGCCCGGCGCCCGACTGGCACCCGGCGCGGGCCGGCGACATCACCATCCTGGTCCCGACCCGCACGTCCCTCCCCGCCCTGGAGGACGCCCTTTCCCGCGCGGGCGTCTCGTACCGCGCCGAGTCCGCATCGCTGGTCTACGCCAGCCGGCTGGTGCGTGACCTGCTGCTGACACTGCGGGCCGTCGACGACCCGAGCGACGAGCTGGCGGTCATGGCCGCCCTGCGCTCGCCGTTGTTCGCCTGCGGCGACGACGACCTGTTCCGCTACCGGCGGGTGCACCGGGGCCGCTTCGACTACACGCTGCCCCCGCCCGACGAGCTACCGGCCGACGACCCGGTGGGCGAGGCGCTCGACTACTTCCGCACGCTGCACGACGCCCGGCGCTGGCTGTCGCCCAGCGAGCTCGCCGACCGGATCGTGCGGGACCGGCGGGCGCTGGAGCTGGGCGAGGCCGAGGGCCGCGCCCGCGACCTGTGGCGGCGCATCCGCTTCGTGCTCGACCAGGCCCGAGCCTGGACCGACACGACGGACGGCACGCTGCGCCAGTACCTGGCGTGGATCCGCCAGCAGACCGCTGAGGGCAGCCGGGTGTCCGAGGCGGTCCTGCCCGAGACCGACGACGACGCGGTGCGGATCATGACGGTGCACGCGGCCAAGGGCCTGGAGTTCCCAGTGACGATCGTGTCGGGCCTCTCCACCCAGCCCCAGAGCCGGCGGGCCGGCGCCGAGGTGGTGTGGCCACCCGGCCAGCAGTGCCTCATCCGGGTCGGCACCACGGTGGTCTCCGAGGCGTTCGAGCAGCACATCCCCATCGACGAGCAGATGTCGCACGACGAGCGCATTCGCCTGCTCTACGTGGCCTGCACCCGGGCGCAGGACCACCTCGTGCTCTCGCTGCACCGCAAGACCCGGGCCACCCCGGCCGACACCGCATCGAAGCTCACCAGCGCCGAGCTGCTGGCCAGCGCACTCGACGACCTCGTCCCCGGCCTCCCGACGACTGCCGCCGGCGAGGCCGTCACGCCTTCATCTCCCGTCGAAGCCGACCGTCCCCGCCCGCCCGGCGACCTACCCCCGCTGGAGGAGTGGCGCCACCACCGCGAGACGGCGCTCGCCACCAGCCGCATCCCGCGCACGGTCGCGGCCACCGCACTCACCCCGGAGGGCCGGCCCGAAGCCCTGGTCGACCCCGGCCTGCACAAGCGACCCCGCGACCTGGACCTACCCCCGTGGCAGAAGGGTCGCTACGGCACGGCCATCGGCCGGGCGGTCCACGCCGTGCTCCAGACCATCGACCTGGCCGCGGGCGCCGGCCGAGCCGAAGCGGTGGCCGCCCAAGCCGCCGCCGAGGGCGTGATCGGCCACGAAGCCCACATCGATGCCCTGGTCCGTGCCGCCCTCGCCTCCCCCAGCGTCATCGCAGCCGCGTCCCGCCCCCACTGGCGCGAACTCTACGTGGGTGTTCCCCTGGGCGGCGGCCGCACGCTGGAGGGCTACATCGACCTGCTGTACCGCAGCGACGAAGGCCTCGTGGTCGTCGACTACAAGACTGGCCCAGCGAGCCCCGACACCGACCTCGACCCACTGGTGGACCGCTACCGCGCCCAGGGAGCCTCCTACGCCCTGGCAGTGGCCGACGCCACCGGCGAACCAGTGGTCGGCATGGTCTTCGCCTTCCTCACCCCCACGGGCCCCGCCGAGCGCTCACTCCCCGACCTGCCAGAAGCGGTCGCCGAAGTCCGCCGCCTCGCCGCCGCCGGCGCCCCCGTCCCGACGACCCCATGACGATCACCACCCCCGCTGGTCCAACCCCAACCACCACACCCACCAAGTCCGCGCCCGGTCCGACCATCGCTCCGCCCCCGACCAGCGCTCCAACCGACACCCAGCCCGGCGCCCCGACCACCACACCCACCAAGTCCGCGCTCGCACCGACCATCGCTTCGCCCCCGACCAGCGCTCCAACCGACACCCAGCCCGGCGCCCCGACCACCACAC
>JBKPRS010000097.1:0-8055 GCA_046734695.1 Actinomycetota bacterium
GGGCGGAGCCGCTCGCGGTCCTCGCGGTGCACCTGACCGCCTCGGCCAGCCGCCCCGGCGCCGACCTAGCGGCCTGCCCGGGTCAGCGGGCGGAGCCGCTCGCGGTCTTCGCGGTGCTCTTGACGCTTCGGCCGGCCGTCCGGGCGGTGCTCTGGGCGTTGGCCTTGGCCGTGCGGGCGGTCCCGGCGGCGCCGCGCTTGGCCGTCCGGGCGGTGCGTCGGCCGCCGGCCTTGGCGGACCCGGCCGTCGCCCGAGCCCGTTGGCCGGCACGATCGGCAGCTTCCTTCGCCCTGCGGGTGGCCTCGATCGCAGCCTCGGTGGCCTCGCTGGAGGCGGCGCGCGTCCGCCTGGCCGTCTCCCGGGCCTGTGACGAGCCGCGAGGTGCCCGTCGGGGCTTCTTCTGCCGCAGCACGGTGGCCACGAGGTCGCCGATGGCGGTCACGCTGCCCTGGGCGATCCCGCTCACCGTGTCGCCGACGCGGTCGGCGACGGCCGCCGCCGCCCCGACGACGACGTTGGCGGGAGGCGAGTCGGGAGAACGGGGGTGCGGGTGGGTGGGAGCGGTCTTCCGGGCCTCCGCCATGGCGTCGCCGAGATCGTTCAGGGCATCCCGCCCCAGCTCGTCACGGACCCGGGGGAAGAGATCCTGCTCTTCCTCCCGCACGTGGTGGCGGACGTTCTCGATGAGCACGGTGACCTTCGCGTCGAAGCGCTCGTCCGCGGGGTCCATGTGCTCGAGCTCGGAGAGCACCCACTTCACGATGTGGTGCTCCTCGAGGCTCTCGAGGGCGATGTCCTCGGTTCGGGGCACGGTCGCCCGTACCACGGGATAGAAGAGCTGCTCCTCTAATGCCGCGTGGACGGACAGCGCCTCGGTGAAGCGCTCCACGATGTTGCGCTTCTCGGCGTGGGCCCGGTCCCCGGCTTTCTCGAAGCGCTTGAACAGCTGCTCCACGGTCTTGTGGTCGTCCTTGAGGAAGGTGATGGCATCCATTCCCAAGTGGCTACCCCTACGCGTGGGATCGAAACCGCGGCCCGTGACGCGGTCCGCCAGGTCAGCCCAGGGATCGGGGCGTCCCGCCCTGGAGCTGGGCGAGGCGCTGGTTGGTGGCGTCGAGTCGTGCGACCACCACGCTGAGCACCCGCCGGGCGATCAGGGCGTCGGAGGCCAGGACCTCGTCGAGGTGCTCGGCCCGCAGGCCCAGCAGGGTCATCGAGACGATCGAGCGCACCGTCGAGGTCCTCACCCCGGTGCCGAGCAGCGCCATCTCGCCGAAGAAGTCGCCGGCGTTCACGACGCCGAGGTCGACCTGGTCCCGGCTGACCGCGGCATGGCCCTCGACGACCAGGAACAGCTCGTCGCCGAACTCGTCCTGGGTGACGATGTCGACCTCGGGTCCGACGGACACCTCGTACGCCCGCTCGGCGAGCATCGTGAGCTCCTCGTCGGTCGCCCCGTGGAACAGCCAGACATCGCTGAGGAGCTTCTTGCGTTCCTCGATGGCGACCAGCGCACCCATCACCACGAACGCTACCGCGGTGCCTGCGCGACGCTGGTCACATGCTCGACCTGCTTCGCGCCATCGCAGCCCGCGATGAGGACGAGGTGGCACGGTTGCTGCAGGCATCGCCGGCGCTGGCGACCTCGCCTGTCGCCTCGGGCGCCACCCGGCAGGAGGCGACGCACTACTACCTCGACGCGATCGGCCACTACGTCTACGCCGGGGACACCGCGCTGCACATCGCCGCGGCGGCCTACGACGCGAGCTTGGTCCACACCTTGCTGGCGATGGGCGCCGGCGTCGACGCCCGGAACCGCCGGGGCGCCGAGCCGCTGCACTACGCCGCGGACGGCAGCCCCGGCTCGGACTCCTGGAACCCGGCCGCACAGGCCGCGGTGATCGCTGCGCTCATCGCCGCCGGCGCCGATCCGAACGCGACCGACACCAGCGGCGTCGCGCCCCTCCACCGTGCGGTGCGGACCCGCTGCAGCGGGGCAGTCCGGGCGCTGCTCGACGGCGGCGCCGACCCGAGGCAGCCGAACAGGTCGGGCTCGACCCCGCTGAAGCTCGCCACCCGGCCCACCGGCCGTGGCGGCAGCGGATCCCCCGAGGCGAAAGCCCAGCAGGCCGAGATCGTGGCGATCCTGGAGCAGCACGGCGGGGCGCCCTAGCTGCGACGAGTTTCGCCCTCCCGCCAAGTTGGGTCTCTGCATGGACGACACCCAGGAGAGATGTTGTTCGACCGGTGACCGGGTGGTCGGGCTCGACATCTCGTGGCTCGTGCCTGCCGATCTCGCCGCCGTCGATGCCCTGGCCCGGCTGCAGGCCGTGGCCTCGCGGCGCGGGTGGCGGCTGCAGCTCCACCGCGCGGACGGAGGCCTGGCCGAGCTCGTCGAGCTGGTCGGCCTGGGCGAGGTCGTGCACCTGTGCCCGGGCTGCAGTGCGATCGGGCGCGGCGGGCCGTCCTAGCCGGGATGGTCCAGGGGGACGCCGAACAGTGCGAACAGCGTCGGGTCCAGGAAGACGTGGATGGCGCCGATCCGCCCGTCGACGACGTCGAGCACCTGGATGGCGAAGGCCCGGAGCCGGCCTCCGGGCACCTGGGGCCGGTAGGCGGCGACCGCCGGTGCGCCGTTCGCCCCGACCGGGATGAAGCGCTCCTGGGAGAAGGCGTCGGCCGCGACGAGCCAGCGCCGGATGTCGGCCGGACCGCGCATCCAGAGCGAGAACGGCGGCATCTCGAGGATCGCGTCGTCGCGCAGCAGGGCGACCAGCGCGTCCACGTCGTGGCGGGCGAACGCGTCCAGGTAGGCGGCCAGGACGTCACGATCGCCCGGGCCGGGTTTGCTCGCGCCGGCGTCGCGGTCGCCGGCGGGGAGCGCGGCGCGGGCCCGGCGAAGCGCGCTGTTGACCGCGTCGGGCGTCGTCTCCAGGAGCACGGCGACCTCGGCAGCACGCCAGCGCAGCACGTCGCGGAGGATCAGCACGGCCCGCTGCCGGGGAGCGAGGTGCTGGAGCGCGGCGACGAACGCCAGCCTCACCGACTCCCGGGCCACGGCTTGGTCGGCGGGATCGTCGCCCAGCGGCAAGATCAGGCTGTCGGGTGCGGGCTGGATCCAGGTCGCCTCCGGCCACGGATCGCCGCGGCGCAGCTCACCGGAGGCGACCGGCGCGACGTCCATGGGCAGGGCGCGCCGCGACCGCCCCTTGAGCATGTCGATGCATACGTTCGTGGCGATCCGGTAGAGCCAAGGGCGCAGCCCCGCGCGGTCCTCGAGCCTCGCCAGGGCCCGCCAGGCGCGCAGCATCGTGTCCTGCACGGCGTCCTCGGCCTCGTGGATCGACCCGAGCATCCGGTAGCAGTAGCCGACCAGCTCGCGGCGGTACTGCTCCAGCTCCTCGGCCGCGACCGCGCCCGTCGCGGTGTCGCCGCTCACCACGTCAGCGTAGGCCGGTCAGTGCTCATCCGAGCGGGGCCAGCCCGGCGGCGGTCAGGAGGTAGGGCCCCGGCTCGTGCTCCGTCGAGGTCACCAGGCCGACGGTCGCCTTGCCGACATCCTCTGGCGTGAGGGTCGGGCCGAAGCCCTCGAGGAACACGCCGACCTCGACGCCGGCGCGGCGGGCGTACGCCGCCACCGCCTCGGACCCCAGCCCGGTCGCGGGCGTCAACCTCGGCAGCAGGGACACGAAGCGGATGCCCAGCCCGGCTCGCTCCGACTCGTCCGCGGCATAGCCGGTGATGAACCGGATCGCCGCCTTGGCCCCTGCGTAGCCGCCGCTCAGGGGCGAACCCGCCACCGCCGCGCCGCTGGACAGGGCGACGACCGTGCTCCCAGGGCGGAGTGGCAGCAGCAGCGCCTCCCGGATCCAACCGAACGCATGGCGCACGTCGACATCCCAGGTGCGGCTGAAGGTCTCCCAGGTCTGCTGCTGCAGCGGACGGAGCAACGGCGCGGCGCCGGCGTTGAGCACGAGCGTGTCCGGCCGGTGCTTCTCGATCAGGATCCCGGCCACGACCGGGTCGGCAGCATCCGCCACCACCGTCGTAAGCCGGTCGCCACCGAGCTCCTCGCGCAGCGACGTGAGCAGATCGGCGCTGCGCGCGACGGCGACCACATCGGAGCCTTCGGCGTGGAGCGCCGAGGCGATGGCACGGCCGAAGCCCCGGCTCGCTCCCGTGATCAGGGCGGTGGAGCCGGTCAGGTCCGAAGTGGTCATGTCGAGGCCTCCTTCTGGCTGGGCGGAGTCGATCCCCGCCGCAGGTGGAACTGCGCGGCCCGCCGAAACTCGTCGCCGGGCGACGACTTTCGAGCGGGGTCGAAGTTGCACCCGATGACCCGGACGACCGACCCGGGCCCCGGACCTGGAGGCTGACATGACGACATCCCGACCCCTGATCTCCGCGATGCAGGTGACGCTGGACGGCTACAGCTCAGAAGGCGACGCCGAATGGGTCGACTCGTGGGCCGACGGGCTCGGACTGCTCCCGCCGGTGGACGCCTTCGTGCTGGGCGGCGGCATGTTCCCGGACTACGAGCGGTTCTGGGCCATGATCCGCGACGATCCCGCCACCGCCGCCGAGTGGCTCGGCCGGGACGTCTACCCCCGCGAGGTCGCCTATGCCCGCCTCGCGGCGGAGACCCCGCATCTGGTGCTCTCCAAGACGCTGACCGACCTGACCTGGCCGACCGCGCGGATCGTCGACGACATCGGCGAGATCCGGGCGTTGAAGCAGCAGCCCGGCAAGGCGGTCTACGTCGTGGGCGGCCCAGGACTGCTGACAAGCCTCATCAACGAGGGCCTGCTCGACGAGCTCCGCCTCATCGTGCACCCGGTCGTGGTGGGAGCAGGACAAGCCGTCTTCCGGGGTGTCGTCGAGGGCCGGGCACTGGAGCTCGTGTCGGCCACGCCCACGCCCACCGGCCGCCTCCACCTCACCTATCGCGTCGGAGCGCCCGCCTAGCGGGCCCGCTCACCAGGTGTCCACAAGGTCACCTTGTGAGGCCCGAACCGAATCGTTGTTTGCGTTGACGCAGCGACGGTCGCACGATCGGACGGCCGGACCGGGAGGAGTGACATGCTCGCTGAGCACCCGATCGACGTGATGATCACCGCGACCGATCTCGCTGCCGCCAAGCGCTTCTCCCTCGAGGACCAGGGGCCTGGTTGAGCGACGCCAACCCGCTTCCCGAGGGCGCTGATGCCCCCGTCACGACCACCGTGACCCGGCGGGTGAGGCCCGGTCACGAGGCCGCCTACGAGCAGTTCCTGGAGGGGATCCTCGCCGCCGCCAGCCAGTGTCCCGGTCACCTGGGCGCCGAGGTGTTCCGGCCCGGCAGCGGGCCCGGGGGTGAGTACCGGGTCGTGTACCGCTTCGACAGCGGGGAGCACCTGCGGGCCTGGCTCGAGTCGGACGAGCGCGCGGCCTGGCTCCGGCGGGCCGAGCCCCACGTGATCGGCCCCATGCGGACCACGTTCGTGACCGGGCTGGAGACCTGGTTCACGCTCCCGGGCCAGCCGGGGACCCGGCCGCCGCCTCCCTACAAGATGGCGCTCGTCACCTGGGCCACGATCTTCCCCCTGATCACGCTCGTGGTCCTCGTCATCGGTCCCTGGATCAAAGGCTTCGCCCTGGTCCCCCGGCTGGGCATCACGACCGCGGTGACCGTGCCGATCATGACCTGGATCGTGATGCCGCGGGTCACCCGTGCCCTGCGCGGCTGGCTCTACCCGCGAAGCTGACCCCGCAAGTGGCGACCCGAGGACAGGAAGTGCCCGTGACCACAACAGTCGAGCCCGGCCCGCGCAACCTGTCGGGCATCACGAAGTCCCGGCTGGAGGCGTTCTCCGACGGCGTCCTGGCCATCGTGATCACGCTGCTCGCCCTCGAGCTGAGGCCGCCCGAGGTCGAACCGGGCCAGACCCTGGCGCGTGCTCTGGGGGAGCAGTGGCCGAGCTACCTCGCCTACGTGCTGGCGTTCGCACAGATCGGGGTGATCTGGCTGAACCATCACCGGCTGTTCGAGCAGGTGCGGGTGGTCGACGGGAAGCTCCTCCTGCTCAACCTCAACCTGCTGATGTGGATCTCGCTGATCCCGTTCCCGACGGCGCTCGTCGCCGAGCACCTGCGGGGCGGCGGCGAGGCCACCAGCACCGCGGTGGCGGTGTTCAGCGGCGCGCTGTTCCTCACCTCCGTCGCGTTCACCGCCCTGTACGCGTGGATCACCCACGACGACCGGCTGGTCCACGCCCTACCACCCCGTCACGCGGTGATCGCGGCCCGCATCCGCTTCGGGCTGGGGCTCGCCGCCTACGGCGTGGCCGTGGGCCTCGCCTTCGTCGTGCCCTTCGCCGCGCTGGCGATCCACGGTGTCAGCGCCGCCTACTACGCCTTCGACCAGGCCACGTTCGAGCCGGCCGCAGCGGCCTGACGGTCAGGACAGGGCGCCGCGGGGCTCCAGCCAGGCGCGGTCCCGGGCGAGCCGGTCGGCGACGTCGATGAGCCGGAGGGCGGCCGGCGTGATCCGCTCGGTCGGCCAGACGAGGTCGACGGCCAGGGTGGGGGCGGGCGGCACGAGCGGGCGGAGCGTCAGGCCCCGCGGCAGCTGGTGGCGGAGCGATCCGACGACGAGGCCCACGCCGCGACCGCGGGCGATGTCGCCCCAGACCGTGGACCCGGCGGCCTGCTCGTCCAGCCGCGGCTCGAACCCGGCCTCACGGCAGGCGGCGACGACGGCGTCGTAGTAGCCGGGCGACATCGCCTGCGGCCACAGCTCGATCGTCTCGTCCGCCAGCGCCGGGAGCGGCACCTGGTCCTCCGCCGCGAGCGGATGGTCCTGCGGCACGGCGGCCACGAAGGGCTCCACCCGGACGGGGCGCTGGTCGAGCCCTCGGCGGTGGCCGACGTGCGGTGCCAGGGCCAGATCGATGCGCTCGTCGGCGAGCAGGCCGGCGATGTCCTCGGCGAAGACCTCCCGCGGCCTCACCCTCAGCTCGGGATGCTCCGCCGCCAGCGCGTCGACCAGGACCGGAAGCGTCTCGTAGACCGTGGCGAGGGTGTACCCCAGCCGCAGGGATCCCACCTCGCCGCGGGCGGCGGCCTGGGCCCTCTGCGCCACCCGGTCCGCGGCGTTGAGCGCCCGCCTCGCCTCCTGGACGAACACCGCCCCGGCCGCGGTCAGGTCCACGCCCCGGCTGGTCCGCTCGAAGAGCTTCACACCCAGCGCCGCCTCGACCGCCCGGACCTGCTGAGACACGGCCTGCTGGGCGACGTGGAGATTGGCGGCGGCGCGGGTGAAGCCGCCCTCCCGGGCGACCTCCACCACGTAGCGCATCTGGCGCAGGTCGGGCGTCGCCATCCCGACCAGTATCACTCCCCCGCCGCCACCGGGGCCGTCGCCGGTGCGACAAGCCGAGCTTGTGGCCGGCCAGGCGAATCGATGTTGGACGCCGGGCCCGGCTCGGTTTACACCGGACCGGTGCACATCGCGATCGTGGGCGCCGGCCACATAGGGGGCAACGCCGCGCGGCTGTGGTCCCGGGCCGGCCACGACGTCATGATCTGCTTCTCTCGGGATCCCGGACAGCTCCAGGCCCGGGCCTCCGAGCTCGGCGACCATGTGACCGCCGCCACCCCGGGCTACGCCGTGGCCGGCGCTGACGTGGTGATGCTGGCGGTGCCCTGGGATGCGATCGACCAGGCGCTGGGCGAAGCCGGCCCCCTGGCCGGCAAGGTCGTGCTCGACGCCACCAACCCGTACGGCACCGCCCCGACGCCGGCCGCGGGCCAGACGGTGGCCGAGTTCAACTCGGCGCGCATGCCCGGCGCCCGCTACGTCCGGGGCTACAACACCCTCACGTCCGGCTTCCAGGCCGAAGCCTCGGCCCGCCCCCGAGACGAGCGGGCCGTCCACTTCATCTGCGGCGATTACCCGACGGCCAAGGCCACCATCGCCCAGCTGATCGAGGACGCCGGCTTCGAGCCGGTCGACCTGGGGTCGAACCACGACGCCGCGGCCATGGAATCGCCCCGCAGGCCGGGATCCGTCTACGG
>JBKPRS010000098.1:0-2555 GCA_046734695.1 Actinomycetota bacterium
GGGCGTCCCGGGCCGACGACTCGCAGCACACGTTGGTGACCAGGCCGGTGATGAGGACGTGCTCGACGCCGAGCGCCGCCAGCCGGTCGGGCAGGTCGCAGTGGCCGGGGAAGAAGGCGCTGGCCCTGGCCTTGGTCGCCCTCAGGTCCGCGGGCCGCACGTCCAGCCCGGCGGCCAGGCGGGTGGCGGCGCCCGCTTCGGTCGCGGCGTGGTACGTGGCCGCCAGCGTCTCGCCGAGCGCGGCCGCCAGCCCCGAGGGGTCGGCGATGGGCGTGGTCACGAAGGCCACGATCCCGCCGGCCGCCCGGACCGCGGCCGCCACCCTGTTCACCGGGTCGAACAGGCTGGCCGCGCTCTCGGAGCGCTCGCACGAGTGCTCGTCCAGGTCCACCACGACAAGGGCCGTGCGAGTCCCGTCCAGCGTCGGGTACATGTGCAGGTGGCCGCCCCGCCGGGCCACGATCTTGTCCACCAACGCCTGGGGGATCACCCCGCTGGGATGGACCAGCGAGGGGACCGGATCGGCGGTCACGCCAGGGCGCGGCTGTTGAGGGCCGTGAGCCGGTCGCACGCGTCCACGTACTCGGACACCAGCCGGGCCACCACGTCGGCGGTCCGCTCGATGTGGTTCATCTGCCCCACGACCTGGCCGACCGGGTTGAAGTTCACGTCCTTGGCCGCCTCCGGATAGCGGTGGCCGCGCTGGACCGCGTCGAGCGCCACCATCATCTGCAGCGGCATCGGCAGCGGTCCGGGCGATTCGGGGCCCTCCCACGCGTCGGTCCAGTCGTTGCGCAGCATGCGGCAGGGCTTGCCGGTGAACGACCGGGACCGGACGGTGTCGTGGCTGGTGGCGTCGAGGTAGGTCTGCATCTGCGCCGGCGGCACGTCGGCCTCGGTGACCGTGAGCCACAGCGAGCCGGTCCACGCCCCTTGGGCGCCCATGGCCAGCGCGGCCGCCACCTGGCGCCCGTCGCCGATGCCGCCCGCGGCCAGCACCGGCATGGGCGCCACGGCGTCGATGACCTGGGGCCACAGCACGACGGACGCGACCTCGCCGCAGTGCCCGCCGCCCTCGGTGCCCTGGCAGACGACGAAGTCGAGCCCCGCCTCCTGGTGGCGCACCGCGTGGCGCACCGACCCGCACAGCGCGCCCACGAGCCGGCCGCTCTCCTGGATGCGGGACACCACGTCGGCGGGCGGCGTCCCCAGCGCGTTGGCGACCAGCCGGGCCTTGTCGTGCCGGAGGATGACGTCGACCTGGGGACCGGCGGTCACCGCGGTCCAGCCCAGCAGCTCGTGGTGGCGCTCCTCCTCGGGCAGCTCGGGGACGCCATGGTCGGCCAGCACCTTGCGCCCGAACGCCCGGTGCCCGTCGGGCACGTGCTTGGCCATCTCGGCCTCGAGCTCCTCGGGCGACATGTCGTCGAGGTCCATGCCCTCGTACTTCGACGGGATCACGATGTCGACGCCGTAGGGCCGGTCGCCCACGTTCTCGTCCAGCCACGTGAGCTCGATCTCCAGGTCCTCGGGGCTGAAGCCGACGGCGCCGAGCACGCCGAGGCCGCCGGCCTTGGACACCGCCGCCACGACGTCACGGCAGTGGCTGAAGGCGAAGATCGGGAACTCGATGCCCAGCTTCTCGCAGATCTCGGTGCGCACGGTCGCTCTCCCAGGTCAGGTCGTTTCGGGGAACAGGATCAGGGCCAGGGCCGCGCCCCGGGCCGCCAGCCGGCCGGGGTCGGCGTCCACCAGCAACGCCTCCAGGAACACGGCCATGAGCTGGCCGGTCACGACCGAGCCTGCGGCGGCCAGGTCGCCCGGCAGCTCGGGGAACAGGTCGGCGAGCCAGCGGTCCACCGCCGTCTCCAGCAGGGCGGCCAGGCGCCGGGCCTCGGCCAGCGCCACCTCGTCGTCGCGCAGGCTCTCGCCGATGAGCAGCCGCCAGATCCGCAGCTCGCCCAGCGACTGGGTGGCGAGCGCGCCGAAGAACTGCTCGAAGCGGGCCCGGGGCGGCAGGGCCACATCGACCGGGAGCGTGACCCGGCGCAGGCCCTCGTCGTAGCGGCGCTCGGCGACGATGGCGCCGAGCAGGTCGGACTTGGAGCCGACGTAGTGGTACAGGGTGGCGATGTTCAGGTCGCAGGCGGCGGCCAGCTGGCGCATGGTCATGCCCTCGACGCCGTGGGCAGCGATGAGCTCGAGCGCGGCGGCAAGGATCCGGTCCCGCTGGCTCGTTGACGTTGCCGCCGGCATGAGCCGCACCCTATCAATCAAGCGCTTGATCGGGTCGAGATCGAGTAGAAACGGACCGTGCTGTTCCCGCAGCGGTTCTGGGCCGGGCTGGAGGACGGATCGGTCACCGTCGCGTTCCGGTGGTGGCGGCGTCCCGCGGCCAAGGCCGGCGGACGCCAGCGCACGCCGGGCGGCGGCGAGCTGGCCATCGACGCCGTCGACCGCATGGACGCGGACCAGGTCAGCGAGGCCGACGCCCACGCCGCGGGCTACGACGACCGGGCCGAGCTGCTGGCCGAGCTGGAGCGCTTCCGGGCCGA
>JBKPRS010000099.1:0-2690 GCA_046734695.1 Actinomycetota bacterium
CGCCTCACCGTCGCCCCGCACCAGCGGCCACGGGAGGCGGGCAAAGCCGGACTGGGAGGCGTCGACCGCCTCGTCGATCCCGCCCACGTCGGTGATCGCCGCGTCGCGCCGGGCGATGGCGGCAGCGAGCATGTCGGCCGGAACCGTGCCCACCAGATCCCGCACGTGCGCCACGGCCTGGCCGACCGGGACCTGGCTCTTGTCGCCCGTGTCCCGGCGCACGACCGTCACGTTCCCTTCGGCCAGGTCGCGGGGCCCGACCTCGACCCGGAGGGGCACGCCCTTCAGCTCCCAGTCGGTCGCCCGGCGGCCGAAGCTCTGCGACACCTGGTCATCGAGGCGGACGCGCAGCCCGGCGGCGGCCAGGTCGTCCCGGAGGCCTGCGGCGTGCTCCCCCGCCCCGCCGTCGTCCTTCACCAGCAGCACGACGGCCTGCGTCGGCGCCAGCACCGGCGGCACCACGAGCCCGTCGTCGTCGCCGTGCGCCATGATCAACCCGCCCACCATCCGGGTCGACGAGCCCCAGGAGGTGGTCCAGCAGTACTGGGTTGCACCGTCCGCGTCCAGGTAGCTGATGTCGAAGGCCTTGGCGAAGTTCTGGCCGAGCTCGTGGCTGGTGCCCATCTGCAGCGCCTTGCCGTCCCGCATCATGGCTTCGCAGGTCAGGGTGTTGATGGCCCCGGCGAATCGCTCCCCGGCGGTCTTGCGCCCGACCAGGACGGGGATGGCGAGGACGTTGACCATGAAGTCCTCGTACACGTCGTGGAGGATGCGCACCGCGTACGCCTCCGCGTCCTCCCGGGTGGCGTGGGCGGTGTGGCCCTCCTGCCACAGGAACTCGGTGGTGCGCAGGAAGATGCGGGGACGGAGCTCCCAGCGCACGACGTTGTTCCAGCTGTTGAGCAGGAGCGGCAGGTCCCGGTAGCTCTGGGTCCACTTCGCCATGTACTCGCCTACGACCGTCTCGCTGGTCGGGCGGACCACGATGGGCTCTTCCAGCTCCTTGCCGCCGCCATGGGTGACGACGGCCAGCTCGGGGCTGAACCCCTCGACGTGCTCGGCCTCGCGGCGGAGGTAGCTCTCGGGGATGAAGAGCGGGAAGTAGGCGTTCTCCGCCCCCGCCGCCTTGATGCGGGCGTCGACCTCGGCCTGCACGCGCTCCCAGATGGCGTAGCCGTAGGGGCGGATGACCATGGTGCCGCGCACCGGCCCGTTCTCCGCCAGCTGAGCCTTGGACAGCACGTCCTGGTACCAGCGGGGGAAGTCGTCGGCCTGCGCCGTGAGGACCTTCGCCATAGGGGTCGGATGGTACTGGCCGCCCGGCCCACCCCTCGCCCGCGCCCGTCGGCGCGCGGTTTCGCTAGTCGGCGTCGGAGGTGGCGGCGCGCCCGACCTGGTCCAGCGCGCCGTCGTCGAGCTCGTACCGCAGCACCGTCTGCTGCGAGGGGCAGCAGTTGGGATCGCCGTCCCGGTAGTGCGTCCAGGTCACCAGCAGCTGGCCGTTGCGGACGGCGATGGCCTTCACCGCAGGCGGGAAGGGCCCGGTCACCCGCGCCGGCGGCTCGGACAGCGAGTCGACCAGCGTCGGATCATCGTCGCTGTTGACCGACCACACCTGGATCGTGTCCTGCGACCCGTTCGCCCCGTAGGTGCACAGGGCGTGGACGACGGCCTCGTCCGACCCGTCACCGTCCAAGTCGGCGTACACGACGGCATCGTCGACCTCGAGCCGGGTCAGCCGGCCCAGGTCGAGCAGACCGCTGTGACCCTCGTCCACCGAGATGCGTCGAGGAGGAGCGATGCGCAGGCCCTCGGCACAAGCGGTTCCGGGCTGGGCGAGGGAGGAGAAGTCCACGTCACGCACGGGATCGCCCGCGGGCGCAGCCTCGGCCGCATCGGCCCCGTTCTGCTGTGCGCCCCCGCTGAGCGCGAGCAGGGTTGCCAGCACCCCGAGGAGGAGCAGCGCGACGCGGGAGTTGTGGGAGCGGGAGCGAGCACGCACGACCGGCGGACGGTACCGGCCGGCGGATGACGGACCCGTTGCGTGAGTGTTGAGATCTCGCGGCACCTGCGAAGCCTTCCCAGCCGGTCTCGAACGGCCGACAGGCTACTCCGCGGGGAGGGACCGGGAGTGCGGTTTCGAGCAGTAATTCGAGGGGTTTTCGCGCCTAGGACCGTCGCCCACCGGGCGGGCCCACGAGCACGATCCACGCCACCAGCCCGATCAGCGCGAGGAACACCAGGCTTCGCAGGAGCGAGAAGACGAAGCCCACCACGAAGCCCACGACGAGCCACAGCGCCACCAGTACGAGGACGCCGATGGCCAACCGGGTGAGGAAGCTGCTCCCACGGGGTTCAACGGGCTGCGCCATGGGCACAGCGTAAGGCCCCGACACCCGCTCGCGTCGTCGCCCCACGCCCGGGACTGTCACAGGCCGGTGCTATTGTGACCCCTGTAGGTGGTTCAAGGACCTATCGAGGGGTTTTGAGCACTATCAGATGGTGAACTGGGGGTTTGTTGTCATCATGTCCATGGGATCGACCGGGAGACGACGAACGGTCGTCATTGCCGCGCCGGTAGTAGTCATCGCCGTCGCGGTGATTTCCGCCTGCGGCGACTGGGAACTCGGCTGGACCACCACCAAGGGGTCCGGCGGGACACGCGCCGACGCCAGCCGGAGGACCAGCAT
>JBKPRS010000100.1:0-6269 GCA_046734695.1 Actinomycetota bacterium
GCTCAACAGCCACCGGCAGTTCTTCCTGTCCTACGTGGCGCCGGTCCTGTGGAACGTGGCCCAGATCGTGGCGCTGCTGGCCGCGGTGCTGGTCGTGGGCGGCTACAAGACGCTGGACCAGAAGGAGAGCCTGGCGGTCGCGCTGGCCTGGGGCGTGCTGGCGGGCGGCATCCTGCAATTCGGCGTGCAGATCGGGCCGGTGCGGCGGCTCCTCGGGGAGATCCACCTCAGCCTGGACACCGCCGATGCCTGGGTGCGCAGCGTCCTGTCGCGCTTCGTGCCGGTGCTGCTCGGGCGAGGCGCCATCCAGATCATGGGTTGGGTCGACCTGCTGCTGGCCAGCCTGCTGGTGACCGGTGCGGTCTCGTCGCTGACCTACGCCATGGTGCTCTACCTGCTGCCCGTCAGCCTGTTCGGCGTGAGCGTGGCCGCGGCCGAGCTGCCCGACCTGTCCCAGGTCGAGGTGCACGACCCCGACACCCGGCGGCGCTTCCGGCTGCGGCTGGAGGACAGCATGGCCCGCATCGCCTGGTACGTGGCCCCCACCGCCACGCTGTTCATCGTGGTCGGGGACGTGATCGTGGCGGCCGTGTTCGAGCGCGGCAGCTTCAACTCGGCCGACACCATCGCGGTTTGGCTGACGCTGGCGTTCCTGTCCATGGGCCTGCTGCCGATCACCGCCGCCCGGCTGCTGCAGAACGGGCTCTACGCGCTCGACGATGCCCGCACCCCCGCCCGGTTGGGCGTCATCGGCGTCGTGCTGGCCGCCGCCATCGGGCTGCTGTTCATGTTCCCGTTCGACCGGTTGTTCGTGGGGCCGAACGGCATCGAGGGCTGGGGCGACTTCTTCACCTGGGGCCCCCTGCCGGACGCGGTGCGGCAGAACGCGGCCGACATCCCCCACCTGGGCATCGTGGGCCTGGCCCTGGGCGCCACGATCTCGGACTGGATCGAGTACCGATTGCTCAGCACCGCCCTGGCCTGGCGGGTCGGGCGCACGCACATGGCCGGGCGCTGGCTGAACCAGATCGCGCTCGGCTGCCTGGCCACGGCCGCGGTGGCGTTCGTGTGCGAGCTGTTGTTCGGCGGCCTCCCCAACCTGATCGCCGCGGTGTTCGTCTGCGGCCCGGCCGCAGCCACCTACGTGGCGGTGACCTGGTGGCAGCAGGTGCCCGAGTCCGTGGCCACCGTGCAGCGCCTCCAGGGCCTCCTCGCCCGCACCCGCCGCTAGCGACCCAGACCCCTCAAAGGGGGGTCGCCGTTCTCATGGGCCCGTGGTGGGAATAGGGTGCAGGGCATGTTCAAGGTCTTTCGACGGTGGTGGGCATACCTGACAGCGAAGTTGAACTCCGACTTCAACGAGCGGGCTGATCCCAAGATCCAGCTCGAGCAGGCCATCACCGAGGCGCAGGAGCAGCAGCGGCGCCTCAAGGAGCAGGCCGCGAACGTCATCGCCCACCAGAAGCAGACGGAGATGCGTCTCAACCGCTCCATGGGCGAGCTGGAGAAGGTCGGCGCCAACGCCCGCCAGGCCGTGCTCATGGCCGACGAGGCGTCCAAGTCCGGCGACCAGGCCAAGGCCACCCAGTACACGGTGACGGCCGAGAGCTTCGCCAACCGGCTGATCGCCCTCGAGCGCGAGGTCGAGGACCTCAAGTCGCTCCACCTCCAGTCCACCGAGGCGGCCAACCAGGCCAAGTCCGCGGTGCAGCAGAACTCGGCCGCCCTGCAGGCCAAGCTGGCGGAGCGCCAGAAGCTCCTCTCCCAGCTCGACCAGGCCAAGATGCAGGAGCAGATGAACAAGGCGATGACCTCGCTGTCGGAGACCGTGGGCCAGGACGTGCCCACGCTCAACGAGGTGCGCGACAAGATCGAGGCGCGCTACGCCAAGGCCAAGGGGATGGCCGAGCTCACCGAGAGCTCGGTGGAGTCCCGCATGCTGGAGGTCGAGCAGGCCTCGATCAACAGCGAGGCCCAGGCCCGCCTGGCCCAGATCCGCTCCCAGCTCGGGCTGGCCGCCCCGGCCGAGCAGGGCCAGATCGCCTCGGCGCCGGCCGACGCCACCACCCCGACGCAGACCCCGGGGACGGCGACGACGGCGGGCGAGACCCCCACGACGGGAGCCTGACTGACCGACGAGGCCGAGGGCCCGGTCGAGCGCGAGCACGAGAGCGAGCGCGAAGTCGAGGACGGGGCCGCGGGGGCCGACGGCGTCGACAGGATCGGCGTCGGCCCCCACCCCCGGCCGTGGCCCGACGACGACCGCCTCGATCCCGAGCTGTTGGCCCGGGGCGACCGGCGCAACGTCGTCGACCGCTACCGCTACTGGACGGTCGAGGCCATCGTCGCCGACCTCGACCGCCGGCGGCACCCGTTCCACGTGGCGGTGGAGAACTGGCGCCACGACCTCAACATCGGCACCGTGGTCCGCAACGCCAACGCGTTCGGCGCCGCCGCGGTCCACATCGTGGGGCGGCGGCGCTGGAACCGGCGCGGTGCCATGGTCACCGAGCGTTACCAGCACGTCGAGCACCACGCCACGATCGAGGACCTGGTGGCCTGGGCCGCGGCCGAGGACCTGCCGCTGGTGGGGGTGGACAACCTGCCCGGGTCGGTCCCGCTGGAGACCACCGCGCTCCCCCGCCGCTGCGTGCTGCTGTTCGGCCAGGAGGGCCCCGGCCTGTCCGACGCCGCCCGGGACGCCGCCGCGCTGGTCTGCTCCATCGCCATGTTCGGGTCCACCCGCTCGATCAACGCGGGCGTCGCGTCGGGCATCGCCATGCACGCCTGGGTCCGCCAGCACGCGCTCTGATTAGGGTGACCGGATGATCTGGGACAGGTTCCGGCTCGACGGGCGCGCCGCCGTCGTGACCGGGGGAGGGCGGGGCATCGGTGCTGCCACCGCCGTGGCGCTGGCCGAGGCGGGGGCCGACGTGGTCGTGTCGTCCCGCACGGGATCCCAGCTGGCCGAGGTGGCCAAGCGCATCGAGGACACGGGCCGCCGGGCCGTAGCGGTGGAGGCGGACCTGTCCGACCTCGACGCCGTCGCCGGCCTGGCCGAGGCCGCATCCGACGCCTTCGGCCGCCTCGACATCGTCGTCAACAACGTGGGCGGGACCATCCCCCGGCCGTTCGCCCACACCTCGCCCCGCTACATGGAGGAGGCGTTCCACTTCAACGTCTCCACCGCCCACGCCCTCACCCGCGCCGCCCTGCCCCTGCTGCTGGCCGGCGGGTCGGGCGCGGTGGTCAACATCTCCTCGGTCATGGGCCGGGTGAGCGGCCGGGGCTACCTCGCCTACGGCACGGCCAAGGCCGCGCTGTCGCACTACACCCGCCTCGCCGCCCGCGACCTCGCCCCCACGGTGCGGGTCAACGCCATCGCGGTCGGCTCGGTCGCCACCTCCGCGCTCGAGTTCGTGCTGGCCGACGACTCCACCCGCACGACGATGGAGGACGCCACTCCCCTACGCCGCCTGGGCGACGTCGACGACATCGCCGCCACCGTGCTGTTCCTGGCCTCCGACGCGAGCGCCTACCTCACCGGCAAGGTCATCGAGGCCGACGGCGGCCTCGACCAGCCCAACCTCGACCTCGGCATCCCCGACCCCGAGGTGGACAGCTAGATCGTCTCGGTGGCGCCGGTGGTGAGGTTGTCGGCGAACCAGTCGAGCATGCGGCGCCAGGCATCCTCGGCCGACGCCGGCTCGTAGGAGGGGCCGCCGTCACGGTTGAAGGCGTGCCCGGCGTCGGCGTAGCGGATCACCTCGGTGTTGACCTCGGCCTGGGCGGCCGCGTCGGCGAGCAGGTCGACCTGGTCGGTGGGGATGCTCTGGTCGAGGTCGCCGTACAGGCCCAACCACGGCACGGTCAGGGCGGGGGCGGCCTCGGCCATGGGTGGGAAGCCGAAGCGGGACTCGGTGATGCCGCCGCCGTAGTACGTGACCGCGGCGCCGATCGGCCGCTGGGTCGCCACCGCGAAGGCGATGGTGCCGCCGGCGCAGAAGCCGACGATGCCGGTGGCGTCGAGCGGCAGCCCGGCGTCCTGGATGTAGGCCAGAGCCGCGTCCACGTCGGCCAGGATGCCCTCAGGGGTCAGCTTGCCGGTGTGCTCCAGCGCAGTGCCGAAGTCGTCGGTGGCCACCACGGGATCGCCCGTCCGCCAGAAGAGGTGGGGCGCCACGGCCAGCCAGCCGAAGTGGGCGATGCGCTGGCACACGTCCTCGATGTGGTCGCTCACACCGAAGATCTCCTGGATCACGACCACGCCTCCCACGGCGGGTCGCTCCGGGTGGTAGATCGACAGCGGCGTCTCGTCAGGCATCCCCGGACCGTACCGCAGCCGGCAACAGCCCGATCACGACCAGCAGCACGCCGAGGTGGAACTGCAGCACGGGCACCACCAGGTGCCGGGCCGTCTCCATGCCGTCGAGGTGCCAGGCCAGCAACCCGTGGGGCAGGGCCAGCGCCGCGGTCACCATCCCCGTGACCAACGCGGGCGTGACCCGTCGCCGGCCGATGGCGTAGCCCGCGGCCAGCAGCGCCACCGCGCCGACGACCCAGGTGCGCTGGGCCAGCAGGCGGTCGACCAGCGGCACCCGGCGCTGGTCGACCGCGGCGTAGAAGCTCCGGTCGCCGTCCGCGTTGTTGAACGTGCGCTCGGGCGTGCGGAACGGCTCGTCCACGACGTACCACGGATGCGTCGCCACCCACCGCACGAACGTGGCCCGCCCGTCATGGGCCAGCCAGGCGAACCACGGGCGCATGGTCGTGTCCTCGTCGGCGATGAAGACGACCGGCGCCCGGCCCGGCTCCTCGACCGGCTGGTGGGAGCCGTCGCCGAGGAACTCGCCGGCCTGGGGCATGCCGTGGTCGGCGAACCAGCGCACCCGGTCCGGGTAGGGCAGGACCCGCACCTCGAACACGTTGCGCAGCGGGTACACGTGGCGGTGGGCGTGGCTGGACGCGGCGGTGGCCGCCAGCCCGAGAGCCAGCACGCCCACGGCCAGGGCGGTGACCGGGGTGCGCAGCGCCGGTCCCGGCTCGCCCCGGCGGCGGGCGCGCACGTGCCGGACCGCCAGCAGACCCAGCAGAGCAACGCCGCCCAGCAGGGCCACGGCCGCCGGGCTGTCGCGCACGAGGAGCCACAGGGCCACCACCGCCAGCAGGTTGATCACCGCCCCGCGGGACGCCTGGGCCGCGACCTGGACGCCGGCGGCCACGGCCAGGGCCAGCAGCGAGACGGCGAGCGACTCGGACAGGGCCGACTGGTCCCACATCACCACCGGGACAGTCAGCGAGAAGGCGAGGATCAGCCCGGCGGCCAGCCCGCGCCCCCGGTGCCCGCCCACCACCGTCCACACCGAGGCGACGAGCGCGGCCCAGCACAGCGCGGCCACCACGCACTGGAAGGCGATGAACAGCCGGAGGTCGCCGCCGACCAGCTTGAGGATCACGGGCGCGAACGGCGTGCGGGGGCCGACCCACAGCTCCTGGCTGAACCACGGCGCCCGCGAGCTGGTCAGGAAGTCGGCCGTGTCGTTCCACTTCAGCGTGGTGGCGCCGTGCACCTGCCACCACCGCACCAACCCGCCGACCACGGTGGCGGCCCCGAACACCAGCCCGGGCCGCAGCAGCGGCGCTGCCGCTGAAGGCGGCGCGGCCTCCGGGTCCTGGGTCGGCGCGACCGGGTCGGTCATCGGCCATGATTCTGGCTCAGGGCAGGACCACGAGGTCGTCCCGGTGGACCACCTCGTGGGCGACCCCCTCGGGCAGCTCGGACGTGCGCATGCCCGCCACCTCCCGCAGCCCCGCGGCGTCCAGGCGGCACAGGCCCTTGGCGAACACGACGCCGTCGGGCCCCGCGATCTCCACGGCGTCGTCGGCCTCGAAGCTGCCCTTCACCCCGGTGACGCCGGCCGGCAGCAGCGAGACGCCCCGGTCCAGCAGCGCCCTCTTGGCGCCCTCGTCCACCAGGACGATCCCCATCGAGCCCACCGCGAACGCGATCCACAGCTTGCGGGCGGGCAGCCGCCGGCCGCGGGGCACCACGACAGTGCCCACGCCGGTGCGGCCGGCCACGGCCTCCACCAGCACGTTCTCGCGGTCGGCCTGGGCGATGACGGCGCGCACCCCCGACCAGGCGGCGATCTTGGCCGCGGCCAGCTTGGACGCCATCCCGCCACTCCCCCGGACGCTGCCGACCCCGCCGGCCATGCGCTCCAGAGTGTGGTCGACCTCGACGATCTCCTCGATCAGCGACGCCTGGG
>JBKPRS010000101.1:0-6133 GCA_046734695.1 Actinomycetota bacterium
TCCGCAGCCAGTCGCTCAACGACCGCCTCCGCGGGCTGGGATGGGACTGATCGTCGTCGACACGTCGATCCTCATCGACAACCTGCGGGACCACCCCGGCGCCGTCGTGGCGCTCGACCGCGCCCAGGAGCGCGGCGACCACCTGTACGCCTCGGTGATCAGCCGGGCCGAGCTCCTGGCGGGCGTGGGGGCCCGCGAGCACGAAGTGACCCGGGCCCTGATCGACAGTCTCGACTGGGCGGCGGTCAGCGAGGACATCGCCGACCTGGCCGGCACCCTGGCCCGGGAGTTCCGAACCGCGTTCCCAGGGCTCGGCCTGCCCGAGATCCTCATCGGTGCCACCGCCCTGCACGTGGGCGGCGAGCTGTGGACCCGCAATCCCCGCCACTTCCCGATGTTCCCGGGCCTGCGAGCGCCGTACTGATGCGGGTGACGGTGGTGGGGGCGGGCGTGATCGGCCTGACAACGGCGGTCCGGCTGGCCGAGGCGGGCCACGAGGTCACCCTCGTGGCCCGGGACCGCCCGCTGGCCACCACGTCCGCCGTCGCCGCCGCCCTGTGGTTCCCGTACCGCGTGCTGCCCTACGACCGGGTGCTGGCCTGGTCCCGCCAGTCGTACCTGACGTTCTCCCGCCTCGCCGTCGACGCGCCTGAGTCCGGCGTGGAGCTCCGCTGGGGCACCGAGCTGCTCCGCTCGGACCCGCCCGACCCGTGGTGGGCCTCCGCCGTCCCCGACCTGACGGTGACCCGCGACGTCCCGCCCCCGTACACATGCGGCTGGCGCTTCCTCGCCCCGGTGATCGACATGCCCCGCTACCTCCCGTGGCTGGCCGCCCGCGCCACCGCCGCCGGCGCCACGATCGACCCGTCAGCGGTCTCACTGTCAGACCTCGCCGACCTCGCCGGCCTCGGCCCGGTCGTGGTCGACTGCACCGGCCTGGGCGCCCGGAACCTGGTCCCCGACCCTTCTGTGACCCCCGTCCGAGGCCAGGTGGTAGTGGTCGCCCAGATCGGCATCGACGAGTGGCTGAGCGACGACCTCGACGACCACGTCCTCACCTACATCGTCCCCCGCCGCGACGACATCGTCGTCGGCGGCACGGCCGACGACGACTCCTGGGACCTGACCCCCGACCCCGCCACCGCAGACGCGATCCTCACCCGCGCCACGGCCCTGGTCCCCGCGCTCGCCGCCGCCCCGATCCTCGCCCACAAGGTCGGCCTCCGCCCCACCCGCCCCGAAGTCCGCCTGGAATCCGACCACCGCGGCCCCCAGACGATCATCCACAACTACGGCCACGGCGGCGCCGGCGTCACCCTCTCCTGGCCCTGCGCCGACGAGGTCGTCGCGCTTCTGGACTCGACTACCCGGTAGCAACCCGTTCGAGGATCGCCTGTGTGGGCAGGCATTCGACGCCTATCCCGGTCAGCTCCTCGCGGCCGCGGTCGTAGAGGCCGGAGATGGCGTCGTCGGCCAGGACCACGGTGTAGAAAGCCGAGCACAGCTCGGCCATCCGGGGCAGGGCCGCGGACGTGCCTGCGATCTCCAGCGGCTGGCCGTCGAGCGTGTCGGCCTGCACGTCGATCGTGATCAGGGCGGTCGGCCCCCACGTCCCTGGTCGAGCCGGCACGACCGCGCAGCGTAGAGCGCGGGATTGTTGCAGTCCTAAAGCGAATGTCTCGGATCTGGTGTCGCTCGTCGTAGGACTGGGTACAGGTAGCGAAGGGGGCGGTGGAGGGGGGTTCACCTGATGACTGCGATGTTCCGTCCTGGCTCGCGAACGAGGGGCGCGCTCCTGGCGGGTGTGATCGCGGCCGTGTTGGTGGGTGGGACCTTCCCCGCCGCCCCTGCCGCGCCCGTCGGAGCGCAGGCCGCGCCGGCTGCCATGGTCGAGGGCCCGCTGCCCGGCACCGTTCCCGGCGATCGGCTGGCGCCCGACATCGAGGACACCTACCCCTGGTTCTCGACCACGGTCGACCTGGCGGGCGCCGGGTACGTGGAGCAGGAGTTCATCCTGTCGGGGAACGCCGACGCCTATTCGGCCACCGGCGCGCTGCTGGCCGAGGACGTTCCCTACCGGACCCGCATCATCGTGCGCCGGCCCCAGCGCAACGTGCAGTTCAACGGCAACGTCCTGGTGGAGTGGCAGAACGTCACCGCCGGGTATGACCTGGACGCGCTGTGGAGCCCACAGCAGATCATCGATCGCGGCTACGCGTGGGTGGGCGTGTCGGCCCAGCGCGTCGGGGTCTCCCAGCTGGCCGGGTGGAGCCCGGCCCGCTACGGCACCCTCGACGTCACCGGGGGCGGCCGCTTCATGGCCGACGAGATGTCGTACGACATCTTCAGCCAGGCGGCCCGGGCGCTGCGGGCCCCCGAGGGCGTCTCCCCGCTGGGCAACCTGCGGGTGAACAACCTGCTGGCCGTCGGGGCGTCTCAGTCCGCCGGGCGGATGGCGATCTACTACCAGTCGGTCCTGCCCCAGATCTCCCCCGTGTTCGACGGCTACGGGTTCGTCGTCGGCGCGGCGCCGACCCGTGTCGGGCCTGAGCCGGTGTTCCAGATCCTGTCGGAGACCGACGTCCGGTCCCCGGTCCGCCCGGCCGACACCGACCACTTCCGGCGCTGGGAGGTGGCCGGCGCCGCCCACTCGGGCTTCCACGGCAACGCCTACCGTGCCCCGCTGGTCGCGCGGGACCTGGGGGCCGCGGCCCCGGTGACCTGCGACCAGCCGCCGCTCAGCCACGTCCCCCTCCAGGACGTCCTGGGCGCGGCCTACGACCACCTGGTCCGCTGGATCGACGACGGCACCCCGCCGCCCACGGCCGAGCCCCTGGCGTTCAACCCGGACGGCACGAAGTCCCGTGACGCGCTGGGGATCGCCCAGGGCGGCATCCGCCTGTCCCAGGTCCAGGTCCCGACGGCGCTCAACACCGGCGAGAACAGCGGCTCCGGCTTCTGCCGCCTGTTCGGCACCTACATCCCCTTCGACGCCGCCACCCTGGACCAGATGTACCCGAGCCACGACGCCTACGCCGACATGGTCAAGGCCGCCGGCCTCGCCAACGTCGCCGCCGGCTACATCGGCCCGCAGGACGAGCACCGCGACCGCATGGAGGCCAACCGCTCCGACGTCGGTGGCTGATCCGGGTCAGTCCGTGCCTGGCAGCAGCGTCGCCCGGTGCTGCCAGGCGAGTCCCAGGGCGGCGGCGCCTGCGGCTTGCATCGGGGCCTGGGTCACGGTCCGGCGGACCGTGATCTGGTCGAAGAGGAAGCCGCGACCTTCGCGCCACCGTTGCCTGCTCGCGGCGGCCGGGTCGGCGCCTGTCAGGTTGGCCGTCCGCTGACGGGAGGCGAGGCGGATGTCGCGTGCTCGACGGCGACGATCAGGTCGACGATGTCGTCGAGGCTGCGGAGATCGCAGCCGGTCTTCTGCGCGATGCGGCCGAGGCGGTAGTGCGCGGTGTTGACGTGGAGGTGGAGCCGCTCGGCCGCACCCTTGGTGCTGAGGTCGGCGGCCACGTAGGCACGCAGGGTCGCCGCGTAGATGCCTCCGGTCTCGGCGTCTTCGCGGGCGAACTCGCGGATCGCGGGGCGGACGAGGCGGTGGACGGTGTCGTCCGGGTGCAAGGTGAGGTAGGCGAAGCTACGCAGGTCGGCGAGGGCGAGCAGCCCGTCACGCCGGCGTGCCGCCTCGACGGCCGCGGTCGCCTCTGCGTACGCGGCCGGAAGGTCGGCGGGACTGTCCTGGACGGTGCTGACGCCGATCGTGACCTGGGTTCCCTCGGACCGCAGCCGGCGGAGCGCCCGGTGCAGGGGCTTCGTGAGCGGGGGCGGCTCGGACGGCACGGCGCGGACGATGATGATCTCGTGCCGGCGCACAACGACGAGCGGTCTCACCCGCCCGGCGACGCTCCGCTCGAGGATGCTCGCGGTCGAGCGCAGGGCCCGCTCCCCGAGGTCCGCGCCGTCGATCATGGCCAGGATCACGAGGCAGCGCGCGGACGGGTGCAGCCCGGCCGCACGAGCGACGGTGCGAGCGGGTCCGGGCGCCGGCTCCCGCCCGAGGAGCAGCTCTTCGAGCAGGTCACGGCGGACACGATCGGCGGCGGCGACCAGCGCCTGCTGCTCCTCCAGGTAGGCCTCGGAGGCGACCACGGCCGCGAAGTCGATGTAGTCCATGATGTTGCGGGTCGCCTCGGCCACGAACTCGGCGGAACGTGAGCCTGCGATGGCGAGGAACTCCTCCCACAGCCGTCGCTGGCCGAGGCGCAGGGCGCGCAGGTAGTCGGCGATGGGCAGGCCGGCCCGGGCGCGAGAAGTGGCCGACCGGCGCACGTACTCGACGTCCTCCGGCTCCAGAGGGCGGCCGCGGCGGACGTGGCCGGCCAAGGCGTCCTGGTGCTCGCCGATGCTGCGCCGCAGGTCCGCATCGAAGTCGGGGCTGCTGAGCGCGGCATAGGCGGGGATCTCGTCCATCAGGATCGCCGCGATGTCGTCGGACAGCTGGTCCCGTCGCCGCTCGAACTCCTGCAGGATCCGTTCGGGCGCCAACGCCGCCATGCGTGGATCGTAGGCCTTGTGTGTCGACCACAAGGCGGGGCCGCCACGATTGAGGGCCGGACCCGATGACCACCCGCGTCGCGGTCCTTACCGTCGCCCCATGAACCTCGCCGACAACCTCGTGGCGACCGCATCGCGTCATGGCAGTCGCCACGCACTCCGACTGCGCGACCAGGTCGTCAGCTACGCCGAGCTCGAGCACCGCTCCCGCCGTGTGGCCGGGTTGCTGAGGGCCAAAGGGGTGGGGGCCGGCGACCGCGTCGGGCTGATGGTGCCGAACGTCCCGGCCTTCGCCGAGTGCTACTACGGCATCCTCCGCGCCGGCGCCGTCGTCGTGCCGATGAACGTCCTGCTCAAGGAGCGGGAGGTCGCCTACTACCTCACCGACTCGGGGGCACAGGTGCTGCTCGCCTGGCACGAGTTGGAGGAGGCGGCCGCCGGGTCGGCGCAGGGCGGCGCGGAGCTCGTGGCCGTCACGCCGGACCTCTCCGACGCCCAGCCCGAGCCCCTCGACCACGGCGACTCGGTCGTCGGGCGCGCCGCGAGCGACACCGCGGTCATCCTCTACACGTCGGGCACGACCGGCACGCCCAAGGGCGCCGAGCTCACGCACGGGAACCTCGGCACCAATGTCGAGGTGTGCGTGTCCCTGTTCGACCTCACCGAGACGGACGTCGTGTTCGGCGCGTTGCCGCTGTTCCACTCGTTCGGGCAGACCTGCGGGCTGAACACCTGTGTCCGGGTGGGCGCGTGCCTGACCCTGCTGCCCCGGTTCGACCCCGCCCAGGCACTGGCCCTGTTCTGCCGTCACCGCGTGACGGTCTTCCAGGGCGTTCCGACCATGTACAGCGCACTGCTCGACCACCCCGCCGCCGGCCACGACACCGGGAGCCTGCGTCGCTGCGTGTCGGGTGGTGCCGCCCTTCCGCTGGAGGTGATCCGCGGCTTCGAGCAGGCGTTCGGCTGCGTGATCCTCGAGGGCTACGGCCTGTCCGAGACCTCGCCCGTCGCCTCCTTCAACCCGGCCGGGCGGCGCAAGCCGGGGAGCGTCGGGGTCCCGGTGCCCGGCGTCGAGATGGCGGTCGTGGACCGGACCGGCATGCCGTTGCCCCCCGGCGAGGTGGGCGAGATCTTCATCCGCGGCCACAACGTGATGAAGGGCTACTGGAACCGGCCGGAGGCGACGGCCGAGGCGATGGCCGGCGGATGGTTCCACACCGGTGACCTCGCCACGATCGACGAGGACGGCTACGTCTTCATCGTCGACCGGCTCAAGGACATGATCATCCGGGGCGGCTACAACGTGTACCCCCGCGAGATCGAGGAGGTGCTGTACGAGCACCCCGCGGTGGCCGAGGCCGCGGTGGTCGGCGTGGCCGACGTTCGCCTGGGCGAAGAGGTGGCCGCGGCGGTCACGCTGCGGCCGGGGACGCCGGCCGCGCCGGAGGAGCTGATCGCGTTCGTCCGGGAGCGGGTCGCCGCCTACAAGTACCCCCGGCACGTCTGCATCGTGGACTCGCTGCCCAAGGGACCCTCCGGCAAGATCCTCAAGCGGGAGATCACCATCCCC